>JBBQHT010000231.1:0-8061 GCA_038324235.1 Acidimicrobiales bacterium | reverse complement strand
GAGTGGCCGAGATTGGGGGGTCAGGGGCGCTGGGGTGGCCGAGATTGGGGGGGTGGGGGGCGCTGGGGTGGCCGAGATTGGGGGGGTGGGGGGCGCTGGGGTGGCCGAGATTGGGGGGTGGGGGGCGCTGGGGTGGCCGAGATCGGGGGAGGAGGGGCGCTCACGTGGCCGAGAAGGCGGGGTGGGGCGGTACTGTCGGGGCTTCAAGGTGCGACGGTCGAACGAGGGGGTGGCGATGCCGAGGATGACGGACGACGAGGTGTTCGCGTTCATCGCGGAGAAGCCGAGGACCGCCAAGCTGGCGACGATCCGCAAGGACGGCAGTCCGCACGTGGTGCCGGTGTGGGTCGACGTGGACGGTCGGGAGATCGTGTTCACCGTGGGGGACGAATCGGCCAAGTACAAGATGCTGCGCCGCGATCCGCGTGTGTCGATGTGCTTCGACGACGAGGCCCCGCCGTTCTCGTTCGTCTCGATCGACGGGGTCGCCACCTTGAGCGACGACGTGGTCGAGCTCACGCGTTGGGCCGCGCGTCTCGGGGGTCGGTACATGGGCGCCGAACGAGCGGAGCAGTACGGCACCCGCAATGCGGTGCCGGGCGAGTTCCTGGTCCGCGTGGTCCCCACGCGAGTGGTCGGGATGACTGCGGTCGCCGACTGAGCCCGGGGACACGTCGTTTCGTCCATCCGTTCTCGTTCATGGTCCCGCCGTCGCGAGGAGACGCTCACCGCCATGCCTCAGCTTCCATCCACCCCGCGCACCGCGCGCACCGCCCGCACGGCATTGGCGACACTCGCCGTGACCGTGCTGTGCGGCGCCGGCGCGTGCACGTCCACCAGCACCCCGAGCTCCAACCCGGCCAACCCGGCCAACCCGAGCGCGACGAGCTCGCACGGCTCGAGCTCGACCGCGCCCAGTTCGGCTGCGACGAGCTCGGACGATGCCTCGCCGGACACCGGTGGCTCGGGCACCACCGAGCCGGGGCCGGGCGACGAGACCCGCACGTCGGTGTACCCGACAGGATCGGGGCTGCCGGCCGACGCGACCGCATGCGATGTGGTGACCGCAACGGATCTCACGGCGGCCGGCATCGCCGGCACCGTCAGACCGGGCGAAGATGCCAGCAGCCGGTTCTCGATCGGGAGCGAGGGCCGCGGCGAGTCGGCGTGTGACTTCACCGTCACCACCGAGGGCGCCGGTGGCAACGTCTACGTCGTGATCGCCCCCGGCGGTGGCGCCGCCCTCTTCACGTCAGCGCAGGACGGCTTCGCCGCGAAGACCGAGGACCTCGCCGATCTCGGTGACCAGGCGGTGTACGAGACCGGCAAGCCAGACGATCGGGGCCAGTTCGATCAGACGATCCTGGTCCTCGCCGGCGACACGGTGATCAAGGTGAGCACCCCGGCCTCCAACGTCGTCTCCCGCGATGCGCTCGCGGCGCTGGCCGGCACGGTGGCGGGCCGCGTCGGCTGATCCTGGCGGCCGATCGCGGCTGATCGCGGCTGATCGCGGCTGATCCTGGCGGCCGATAGCGGCAGATCGGGGCGGCCGATTGCGGCCGATCCTGGCGGCTGATCGGGGCGGCCGATCGCGGCTGATCGCGGCTGATCGGGGCGTCGACAATCGGGGCGGCCGATTGCGGTCGGTCGCGACCCCTTCGCGGCCCATCGCGGCCGCCCCGGATCGTTCCCGTCAGTCGTCGTGGGAGTGCGCGAGCAGGAACTGGGCGATGCGATCGTTGGCGCGCTGCGCCATCTCGGTCGGGAAGGCGTTGAAGCCGTGCACGCACTCGGGGTAGATGGCCAGCTCGGCGTCGTTCCCCGCCACGGCCCACCGCGCGGCCATGAACAAGGTGTCATCGAGCAACGGGTCGATCGTGCCCACCGTGAACAGCGCGGGTGGAAGACCGGACAGATCGGCATACAGCGGGGAGATCGACGGGTCCCGTCGGGCCTCGCGATCGAGGCCGGGCAGGGCGTGGGCGTAGCACGCCTCGAGCATCGCCAGCGGTATCGCCAGCGCATCCCGACCGAAGCGTTGCGACGGGGTGAGGCCCAGGTCGAAGACGCCGAACTGCAGGTCGGCGGCGACGAAGCGCGCCACCGCATCGGCGCCGTGGTGATCGCGGACGCGCAGCAGCGTGAGCGCGGCGAGGTGCGCGCCGGCGGAACCGCCGCCGATCATCAGTCGGTCGGTGCCCCATTCGGCGGCGGCGTGCTCCAGGAGCCACACGGCGGCCGCCTCGCAGTCGTCGGGCCCGGCGGGGAAGGGGTGCTCGGGCGCCAGGCGGTAGTCGATGCTGACCACGGCGATGCCCGCCGCCTGCGCAAGGGCTTCGTTGTAGGCATCGCTCGCGGCGGCCCGCCCGATGCACCAACCGCCGCCGTGGAGCTCGAGGTACACGGCCTCCACCGCCGCGGTCTCGGGGGCGATGAAGCGGGCGGGGATGGGTCCGGCCGGGCCGGGCAGGACCCCTTCCACGACACCGTCGATCGGCGGCCTTCCGAAGAACCCGTCGTTCTCGCGGAGCTGCTCCAAGCCATCCGGATCAGCGAAGCTCGGGACCTGCGGCATGAACGCCTCGATCAGGCGGTTCATCTGGCGCGTCTCGTCGAGGAACGCGTCGAGGGCCGGATCGTGATCCGCGATGAGCGCATGCCCGCCTGCCTGCATGTCTGCTCCTCGTGCTCGTACCTGCCTGCGCCGACGCTACTCGGCCGGTCTGGCCGATTGCCCGACGCGGCGGCTGCGGATGTGCCACCATCGCCTCACGGAACAACCAACGGCATCGCGACCGGGTGCCCGTCGGAGCCCGTCGGGCTCGGGGCAGGTCCGGGACTCGAGCCGGTGAACCGATCGAGCCTGCTGTGAACACCGAGTCGACGATCGATCCCAGCTCTCCGGAACCCGCCGCCGAGGGTCGTCCATCCGCCGCGTCCGGTGCGGTCGAGCCAACCCTCCTGCTCACGCCCGTCCTGGCCCTCGTGACGCTGCTGGTGATCTCGGTGCCCGGTTGGGTTCCGTTCGCGTCGACCCTGTGCATCGTGGGGTGGATCGCGCTGATCGGCGTCTGGGTCTACGGGCTGGCCCGCAAGGTGGCCAACAAGCGCGCCGGCCGGGCAGACAGCCGCCGTTTCTGGATGTTCCTCGTCGTGCCGGGGTTCCTCGCCCTGGTCCTGTTGCTGGCGGCGACGGATCTGCCGATCCGGGCCCGATTCGTGCTCAGCCGTGACGAGCTGACCGAGGCGGCGACGGCGGTCCTGGAAGCGCGCGGCGATGCCGACACGAGCCGCATCGGGTCGATCCCGATCGAATCGGTCGAGACCAACGGCGTGGCCGTGTGGTTCGTCACCTCCGGCTTCGGACTGCCGGAGCGGTGGGGATTCGTCTACGCCCCCAACGGGGGCGTTCCCGAGCTGTCGTCGGCGTCGCTCACGTCACTCGACGGCGACTGGTACATCTTCCACGAGGGCAGCGACCGCCGGATCCCGGTCCCCTGGTCCGTCCGCTGACCCATCCGCTGACGCGCCCGCTCCAGGACGGGACCGGCGTGTGGCGATGGCCCGGATCAGCCGGGTGAGCAGCCAGACCCCGATCACGAGGGTGATCGGTTCGACCATGAAGCGGAACCGGTTGTTCTCGCCGATCTCGAAGATGTTGCCCACGACGGTGACCATCAGGACCGTGAAGCCGATGACGGCGACGGCCGCGTCGGTCCCGCGGACGGCGGCCGCCCCGGTGGGGTCTTGCTCGCCGCGGTCGTCCGCGGCGGCGCCCGCGGACGGCGTTCGTCGCCGGAGCAGGTGCCACAGCGCCGCCAGACCGGCCACCACGCTGGCGATCGTGAGCACCACGATGGTGAGGCTGAAGCGCCAGCGCCCGCCCGGGGTCCCGATCGGGATCCACCAGCCGGCGTTGGTCTTGACCGGTGGGTTCCACGGGATGTCCACCAGGATCAACTGGCGATAGGGCTGGTCGATCGCATCGATCTTGAGCCGGTTGTCGTAGACGAACGCGTACTGCGACGAGGACTCCGCCCAGATCTGGAACGAGCCCACGACGGCTCGACCCGTCGCCCGCGGCTCGGCGCGCGCCGCGGCGAGGGCGTTGTGCAACGCCTCCCGCGTGATCGGCAGGTAGCACTCGTTGTTCCAGTTCTCGAACCCGCTGCTCGGCTTGGTCGGGTCCGCGAGCACCGCCACATCGGGGTGGGCGGGGGTGCAGGGCGCGACGACCGCGGCGTACTTGTCGGTCGGGAGGAACACCGGGTACGTCGCCAACGGCGTCAGCGTCCCGTCGGCGATGAGGCGTTGCTTGACGTCGTCGGGCAACTCGTCGACGGTGACCCGCTGCAGGTTCCAGCCGCTCCACGAGCTGAGCGACGGAGACTGGAAGAGCACCTGGTTCTTCACGATGATCAGCCCGATGAGCACGAGCGGGGCGGCCACGATCAGCAGGGCCCGGCCCCACTGGCCGGTGGGCCGGCGGGCGAGCAGCACCAGTGCGATCACGCCGACGTACCACAGCGGGTTCAGCAGCGATCGGGTCAGCACGCAGGCACCGAGCAGCAGCGCCACGGTCGCGAGCGACGCCAGGCGGCCACCGGTGGCCCAGTGCGCGGCGGCCAGCGCGATGGCGGTGATGGCGAGGGTCAACGGGTACTCGTAGTACAGCCAGTTCTCGTAGAGCACGACCGTGGGACTGCAGCAGATGACGATTGTGGCGGCCACGCCCCACCAGCGCGGGACACCGAGCCGGCGGAGCAGCAGGTAGACCACGGCCACCAGCGCGAGGCCGCACGCCAGCCACAGCGCGTGGAAGGTGTGCCCGGGGGCGACGGGCGAGACCTTCAACACGATGCCGATCAGGCCGTTGAACAACGGCGGCTGGGTGTGCAGGTACCAGAGGCTCTCGCCGAGGCGGTGCTGCAGGTCCTCGACCTCGAGGTACTGCAACGCGACCTTCAACAGGCTGGCGTCGTAGCGGACACCCATCGCGTAGTAGCCGAGCCGGGTGACCACGAACGCGCCGACGAGCGCCGCTGCGACCGGCCGATCCACGCCACCGGCCCCGCGCCGGGCGCGGGCGGCCACGGCACGGATCCGCGTCCCGCCCCGCGCCCGATCCGCCCGGCCCGACTCCACAGGGGCGTCGGGGGCGTCCGGGGAGGCCGGCGCGGACAGTTCGGTCACGCGGGCGCGACGGTGACGGGGATCGCGTTCAGCACGGCGTTGCCCGACAGCGGGTCGATCGCGGCTTCATCCGTGAGGATGTTGGAGTTGACCCCGGCGTGCGCCGCGGCCACATCCATCGCCACGCCGCGTTGGCCGTGCCCCCAGCCGTGGGGCAGGCTCACGACACCCGCCATGATCTCGTCGGTGATCTCGACCGGGGCCGCCAGGGATCCGACCCGCGACGAGACCGTGACCGAGCCACCCTCGACCACGCCGAGGCGGTCGGCATCGACGGGGTTGATCTGCAAGGTGCAACGCTCCTTGCCCTTCACGAGCACGTTGATGTTGTGCATCCACGAGTTGTTCGAGCGCAGGTGCCGCCGGCCCACGAGCACCAGATCGCCGTTGCGGTGACGACCGAGCGCCGCTTCGAGCCGGGCCATGTCCGCCACGATCGGCGCCGTCGCGAGCTCGATGGTGCCGGTCGGCGTGTTGAGGATCTCGGGCACCCGGGGCGTGAGCGCGCCGAGGTCGACGCCGTGGGGGTTGTCGAGCAGGGTCTGGAACGTGAGACCGTCAGGGTTGGCGCCGAACTGGTCGCCGTAGGCCCCCGTGCGGATCATGACCTCGACGACGCGATCGGTGGGCGCGGTGGCCACCAGGGCGTCGGTGATCTCGGCAGGCTCGCGCCCGGCGAGCGCCTCGCTCTTCATGGCGCGGCCGACCACGTTCTGCAGCACCAGGTCGTCGACGATGGCCGGATCGGCGGTGGCGCCCATGCCGCTGAAGAGCAGCGCCAGGCGGGCGAGGATCTCACTCTCCTGGAGCCCGTCGGTGGGGATGATCGGCGGCGAGTAGTTGGCCACGTTGCGCACCGACAGCGTCGAGAACGCGAGGTCGTAGTGGCTGCGCGACAGCGGGGCCGGCGGCGGCAGGATCACGTTGGCGTGGCGCGTGGTCTCGTTGCGGTACGGGTCGACGCTGACCATGTACTCGGCCCCGCGCAGCGCGGCATCGAGCCGCTCGCTGTTGGGGGTGGACAGCACCGGGTTGCCGGCGACGGTGATGACCGCGCGCACCTGACCTTCGCCCGGTGTGTCGATCTCGGCGGCCAGGGCCGCCACGGGGTACTCGCTGCGCACCTCGGGGTAGCCATCGACGCGACTGTGGTGCCGCCCGGTCGAGAAGCCGCGGCCCGGACCCGGGGCGCCCACCCGGCTGTGGGCCGCGAGGGGGAACATCGCGCCGCCGGGGCGGTCGAGGTTGCCGGTGATCACGTTGATCACGTCGCCGGCCCACGAGGCGAGCGTGCCGAACTCGACGGTGTGGGCGCCGATGCGCGTGTAGACCGCCGCACTCGGCGCACCCGCGAGCTCGTGGGCGAGGCGCGCGATGGTGGCCGCCTCGATACCGGTGGCGGTGGCCACGAGTGCGGGGGTGAACGGGGCGCTCAGGGTGCGGACGTCGTCGAGCCCGGTCGTGTGGGCGGCCACGGTGCCGAGGTCGACGAGGTCGTCGGCGAACAGCACGTGGATGATGCCCACGAGCAGGAGCGCGTCGGTTCCCGGGCGGATGAAGAGGTGCTCGTCGGCCTGGCGGGCCGTGCGCGTGAACCGGGGATCGACGACGACGAACCGCCCGCCGCGGGCCTGGATCGCTTCGAGGCGACCGGGGAAGTCGGGTGCGGTGCACAGGCTGCCGTTGGATTCGTAGGGGTTCGCCCCGAGCATCAACAGGTAGTCGGTGCGGTCCAGATCCGGCACGGGGATCGAGTCGGGGCTGCCGAACAGCAGGCCGCTCGACACGTGCTTGGGCATCTGGTCGACCGTGCTGGCCGAGAACAGGTTGCGCGATCCGATCGCTTGCAGCAGGGCCCGGTTGTAGAGCGTGCCCGCGAGGTTGTGGACGTTGGGGTTGCCCAGGTAGATCGCCACGGTGTCACGACCGTGCGCCTCGATGACCGGGAGCAGACCGCGCTCGATCTCGGCGAAGGCCTCGTCCCAGGTGACCTCTTCCCACGTGGCCGTGTCAGGATCATCGCCGCGGCGGATCACGGGCCGGGTCAGGCGATCCGGATCCTCGTGCAACTGCTTGAGCGTCGAGCCCTTGGGGCAGATGAACCCGTGGCTGAACACGTCATCCTGATCGCCGCGGATACGACCGATCTGGACCAGCTCGCCCTCGTGGCGCAAGGTGATCTCCAGGCCGCACGTGGCCTCGCACAACGGGCAGGTCCGAACGTGCGTACTGGTCGTGTCGCTCACGATGATCCCCCTGTCTCGCGGCACGCGGCGGCGCACCGACCACCGATCCTACGGGGGACGGTCGGCGCGGGGGGATTCGACCCAGCCGGGCCGCTCCCAAGATCAGATGTCAGGCCTTCTGGAGCTCCTTGAGCATCCGGTAGGCGCTGATCACGTCACACATCTTGGTGGCGTGGAACTCCTGGACCGCCGGCTCGGCATCGAGGAAGCGATCGGGGTGGTGGGCCTTGGCCAGCCGCCGGTACGCGTCGGCGATGGTGGCGGTATCGGGTTCGCCGCGCAGGTCGAGCACGGCGAGCAGTTCCTGTACCCGCCACGGGTTGGGTCGGGCGCCGAGCTCGTCGTCCTGAACGCGTCGGCTCTCTTCGAACAGGGCGTCGGTGGTCCAGTACGACGGCGCGGGCTCGCTGGACTGGTCCTGGCGGATGCGGTTGCGCTTCTGGCGCATGCGCTCGGCCCAGTCGCTGTACCGATCCGCACGGGCATCGTCGGCCTCGAGGGTCGGGAAGGTGGTGGCGAGACTGGCCAAGCGATGGTCGTCGACCTCGCCCCACGGGTTCTCATCCGCGGGGCGCGACGGAGCGGCGTGCTTGCCCCCCTCTTCGCGCATCTTCTTCCACGA
>JBBQHT010000230.1:0-8078 GCA_038324235.1 Acidimicrobiales bacterium | reverse complement strand
GTGCTTCTGAGAGAGAGAGGCCATGGGAATTCTCAAGAACGAGGTCAGCCGCCAATTCATCGCGGTACCTGACGATCGCAAGGCCCAGATCGTCTACAAATGGCCCGACGAGAACATCCGCAAGGGCGCTCGCGCCATCGTGGACGCCGACCAGATGGCGGTCTTCATCAGCAAGGGCCAGGTGCTCGGCACCCTCGGCCCGGGTCAGCACAAGCTCGACGCCGACGAGATCATGTTCCTCGGCATCGTGGTCGACTGGGCCACCAACGGCAACGCGTACCGGGCGGAGATGTTCTTCGTCGGCACCCGTGAGTACACCGGGCAGACCTTCGGCGGCCGGGTCGACAACGTCCAGGACCCCCAGACGGGGATGATCATCACGCTCCGCGTGTTCGGCGACTACTCGATGCAGGTGGTCGATCCGTCCAAGCTCATCTTGAACCTGGTCGGCACGGTGAACGTCGAGAACAACGAGGACATCACCTACTGGATGGCGAACCAGCTCCTCAAGGTCATGCGCACCGAGATCACCCGCCAGATCGTGCGCAACGGCTGGCCGATCCTCGGTCTCGCCGCCTTCACCCCCGAGATCGAGAAGGCCGTCACCGAGGCCGGCAACATCGAACTGGCCGAGTACGGCATCGCCATCGCCCGCATGGGCAACTTCGATGTCAACCTCGACGAGGCCGACGAGGAGAAGCTCAAGGGCCTCGCCAGCGACACCGCGTACAGCCGCCTCGCGGGCAGCTACGGCCAGTTCGCCCAGGGCCAGGCGCTCATCGGCGCCGGCGAGGGCATGTCCAAGGGCGGCGGCGCCACCCAGGGCGCCTTCCTCGGCTTCGGCATGGGCGTCGGCGGCGGCATGGGCAACCAGCCCGTGCAGCAGGGCCCGACCCCGCCCCCCGCACCCGGGTTCCCCGGTGGGGGCGGCGGCTACGCCGCGCCGGCCGGCCAGGGCGCGGCGTGCGCGAACTGCGGTTCGGCCAACGCCCCTGGCGCCAAGTTCTGCTCGACCTGTGGCAACGCCATGGCGCCCACGATGGCGTTCTGCTCCAACTGCGGCGGCCAGATGGAGTCCAACGCCCGGTTCTGCCCGTCCTGTGGCACCCCGAACCAGGCCGTTGCCGCGGCCGCCGCGCCACCACCGCAACCGGCACCCCAGGCTGCGCCTGCACCCGCCCCCGACCCCGCGGCGTACGCCCAGCCGGCCGCACCCGCCGCCCCGCCGGCGGGCTACGCCCAGCCCGCGCCGGCCGCACCCCCGGCGCCACCTGAGGGGTACGCCCAGCCCGCCCCGGCGGCGGACCCGTACGCGGCGCCACCTGCGGCTCAGCCGTACGCAGCCCCGCCTGCCGATCCCTACGCCGGCCAACCGCCGGCCGCCGATCCGAACACGCCGCCCGCCGCCCCGCCTGCGCCGCCCGCAGGCGCGTGACGGCAGTGGGCCCGCTCTTCACCGGCGCTACCGTCGCGCTCCAACAGATCACCTTCGAGGTCATCACCCGTGCGGGTGGCGGCAGCGGCGGCGGTCGCTCCAGCGGCGGCGGCAGCTCCTCGGGGGGTAGCTCCAGCGGCGGCTTCTCGAGCGGCGGCTTCTCGAGCAGCAGCGGCGGCGGCACCGCGGCCGGGGCGCTCGGGGCGCTCATCTTCGGCGGCGTGTGCATCTTCATCGTCTTCATCGTGATCGTCAACGCGATGCGGTCCGCCAAGAAGGGCGGCGGCACCCACGCCGGCCTGCCGTCGGACCCGGCCGCGATGGCCGCCGCGATGCAGGCCATGCAAGGGATGCAGAGCACCCAGCTCGGCAACAACCCCTACGCCAGCCAGATCACCACGCGGGCCGACATCGACAACGGGATCCTGGGGATCCAGCAGCACGATCCCCAGTTCAACGAGGCCGACTTCTTGTCGGACTGCAACCGGGCGTTCTTCACGATCCAGCAGGCGTGGACCGAGCGCAAGCCCGAGATCAGCCGCCAGGTGATGCACGACGGCATCTGGCAGCAGCACAAGTTCCAGATCGACCAGTACCTCTCGATGAACAAGCAGAACATCCTCGAGAACCTGGCGATCCAGAACACCCGGACGGTGTCGGTGCACACCGACGAGGCGTTCGACACGATCATGGTGCGCTTCTTCGCCAGCTGCGCCGACTACGACATCGACCTGTCCAACGACAAGCACAAGATCATCAAGGGCGACAAGAGCGTCCAGGACTGGGCCGAGGACTGGGTGTTCCAGCGCAAGTCGAACGCCACGACCAAGCCCAACGGCGGCACGATGGCCAAGAAGTGCCCCAACTGCGGGGCGCCGCTCGACCTCGACCTCGCCGGTGTGTGCAAGTACTGCCGGGCGCCGGTCATGAGCGGCGAGTTCGACTGGGTGCTCACCCGCATCGAGCAGCTCCCCGACTACGACTACGCCCAACGCACCTGTCCGCAGTAGCGACGGGCGGGTCGCCCCATCGGCGGCCCGCCCACAGCGCGCGAAAGCCAGGTTCGGGTCGATAGGTTGTCCGCACGATCCAGCCATCGCCCACCGATGGCCCCGAAGGAGGACACCGTGGCCGACACCTGCACACACCTGGACGACCTCGCCTCCTCGATGCCGCCCAGCGGCAACGGCTGTGTCGAGTGCCTCGAGATGGGCGGGTCGTGGGTGCACCTGCGCCGCTGCATCGAGTGCGGTCACATCGGGTGCTGCGACTCCTCGCCCAACACGCACGCGACCAAGCACTTCCACGCCACGACGCACCCGCTGATCCAGTCGTTCGAGCCCGGCGAGGACTGGTTCTGGTGCTACGCCGACGACCTGTTCTTCGAGCTCGACGACGCGCCCAGCCCTTCGCACACGTGACGCGCCGGTAGAGGGGCCACCACGTGGCCGAGAACGCCACGGTAGGGGCCACCACGTGGCCGAGAACGCCACGGTAGGAGCCACCACGTAGCCGAGAACGCCCGGTAGGGGCCACCACGTGGCCGAGAACGCGTGGGTCGGGTTGGTCAGATCGCGCCGTGGCGTTGCAGGCCGGTGAAGGCCACCCAGCCGGGGGCGAGGGGCAGCCAGAACGTGGCGAAGCGGTAGACGAGCACCGCGCTGAGCGCCACGTCGGCGCTGATCCCGATCCCGATGAGCCCGGCGCTCAACGTCGCCTCGACCACGCCGACACCTCCCGGGGTCGGCGCGGCGGCGGCCACGGCGCTGCTGGCGAGGAACACGACGCCCACGCTGGCCAGGGGCACCTCGAGCCCGAACGCCGCGACCGAGCAGGCGAGCGCGGCGATGTAGGCCGCGGAGAGCAGCAGCGCGCCGCCGAGGAGGAACGCGATCTTCAGCGGGTTGCGGGAGATGTCCCGGATGCCGACGACCGCGCGGCCCAGGATCGGGAGGAGCCGATCCCGGACGAAGTGCCGGCCGACGGGGATCGCCAGCGTGATGAGCCCGGCCACGACGACGACGGCGGCTACCACGAGGATCGTGGCGAGCGGCCACTCGAACGCGAACGCGTCCTGCGTGCCCGCCCAGTACGCGAACGCGCCGAACAGGGCGAGGTGCACGACCAGCCCGGTCACCGCGTTGAGGCCGACCGCGGCGACCGCCACCGGTGGATCGCTGCCGTGCTTCTGCATGAAGCGGACGTTCAACGCCATGCCTCCGACCTGCGCGGGCGTCGCGAAGTTCGCGAACTGGCAGGCGACCTGGGCCACCGCCAGCGACGTCCACGGCATGCGGTCGGGCGTCGCCCCGGTGAGCGACGTGGCCGCCCCCAGGTACGTGACCGCCGACGCGAGGACCGCAGCCGCCACCCACCAGATCTGGGCCTGGCTGATCTCCTGCGCGACATCCGACGCATTCGCGAGTTGCGGCAGCAGCGCGTACACGGCGAACCCGCTCATCACGACGAGCAGGACCGTGCGCGGCTTCACCCGCTCGAGCTGGGCCAGCGGCACAGCATCCACTCCTGCGGCCCGGCGAATCTCCTCGCCCAGGCGCGCGAGCAGGCCCTCCTCCCCCGCCACCTCAGCCCGCGTCGCCGAGCTGAGCGCCACCGGCTGCAAGCGCGGGAGCACGCCGATCAGCGCGGGGTAACCCACCGACACGGCCGCCGCCTCCACGGCGCGCGCCGGGCCGACGCGCACGGCCATCGCACAGAGCAACTCGGTCAGATCGTTGGCCAGGACCGGCAGGTCGGCCGCGAGCTCGGCGTTCTCGAAGTCGACGACGTGCACGCGCCCGTGGTCATCGAGCAGGAAGCGCCGCAGACCCATGTTGCGATGGGCGATGCGAGCGCGGCGCAGCGACGCCGCGATGTCGAACACCTGACCGAGGAGCTCCTGGGTGAAGTCCTCGTTGTCGAGGACGGCAAGGCGGCGTCCGGCGACCCGATCGAAGGCCACGAGCGTGCTCGAGCGGTTGTCGCCGACTGGTGTCACCGCCCGCACCGCGGGCGTGGCCACCCCGTCCACGTGGGCCTTGAGCGCGACGAGCGCCTCGTGGTCGGCGCGACGGCGGGGTGACCAGAACGGGTGCTCGTCGCCGACCTCGCGACGGCGCAGGTAGCGGTACAGGCGCACGGCGCCCGCCGCGGCGCGGTCGCCGCCGCGCCGGACCCGGACGAGGATGCGGCGGCCGGTGCTGTCGACGGCCTCGTACGCGTAGCCCGGCACGTCGGGCAGCAGCGCGACGGCGGTCACGATGATCCCGGACCGCTCCAGGGCGTCGGCGACATCGCGGCCATCGGGGTGCCGGTTCGGGCGGCCCGCGGCGAGGTTCAGCGCGCAGCCGATGAACCAGCCGGTCGCGTACGCCACGATCAGGTCGACCGGGACGTCACGGGCGGTGCCCGCCCCGAGCCGGCCGAGACCGAGCACGACCAGGACGACCCCGCAGGCCCGGCGCCACGAGCGGCTGATCCACGGCGTCTCGACCGTCACGACCGCCGTGGCCGCCGCGATGTACGCCGGCGAGGGGAACGCGGCGGCGATGTTGAAGCCCCGCCCGTCGAACTGCGGGATCGGCACCCGAACGGACGCCGACACCACGTTCTCGACGACCGCCACGAACAGGCGCATCAGCGCCGCAGCACCGAACATCGCCGCCATGACCATGCCGAGGCGCCGAAACCGCTGCAGCGCGATGAGCACGAGAAGCAGGACGAGCGGCGTGTAGAACGCCAGCACCTGGATCGTGCCGACCAGGAACGACTCGATCGGCTTCGGGATGTTCTCGATCAGCCGGATGATCTCGCGCTCGCCGGCCCGGATGACCTCGCCGGCGTACCGGGCGAGGTACAGGCTGGCGCCGACCGCGACGAGCGCGATGGCCACCTGCACGATATCGCTCCACGACCGCACGTAGCGGGGGGCCGCGGGTTCCTCGATCTCGACCTCCGCGGGCGTCGCCACCTGCAGAACCTACCTGCCGTTGCTGCGTTCCCGAGATCCCCGACCTGCCGACCGACCGGCGGCCCACCGAGTCACCGCCATCCGACCGCGCCCACGGCCGGTCAGGGGCGAAGAGGGGTTGGACGTCGCGATTGTGGCAGAACTGATGTCGTCATCTCCGGTGCGACGCCGTAACCTCGACGGAGACCGAACGAGGGGACCGTGAGCACGCGCAACGACCAGGACCGCCCGAGCCAGACCGACACGGATGCCGTGCTGGCCACGGGAGCCCACGCGCCGACCGGCCCGACCGGCCCGACCGCCACGGTTGTGTCGGTCACGTCGGATGCCGTGCTGGCCACGGGATCCCACGCCCCGACCGGCCCGGCCGCCACGGTTGGGTCGGTCACGTCGGCGCCGCCGCCCGGAGGCGGCCGGATCCCGACGGCGGAGCGCCCGGCGAGCCGGGGCAACCTGGGCGACTACGTCGAGCGCGGCGACGAGGTCACCTTCGAGGACCTCGAGGATGCCGAGCTCGAGGGCGATCGCCCGTTCCGAACCGGCACGGCCCGCGCCGCGCTCTCCTACTCCGGGTTCCGGCGGGTGTTCGCGGGATCCGTCGCCTCCAACGTCGGCTCGTGGATGCAGACGGTGGTCCTGGGCGCCTACGCGTACTCGCTGACGAAATCGGCGGGCTTCGTCGCCCTGCTGGCGTTCGCGCAGCTCGGTCCGCTGTTGTTCGGCTCGCTCATCGGCGGCTCGCTGGCTGATCGGTTCGACCGCAAGAAGCTCCTGATCATCGTTTCGCTGCAACAAGCGGCCTTCGCCTTCGGGCTCGCGTGGGTCGCCCGCGATCCGAACCCGTCCAAGACGACGCTCGTCGCCCTCGTGTTCGCCATCGGCCTGGGCCAGGCGGTGGCCGGGCCCACGTTCGCCTCGGTGCTCCCATCGCTCGTCCAGAAGCGGGACCTCGCCGGGGCGGTCTCGCTCACGTCGGCCAACATGAACCTGTCCCGCATGGTCGGTGCGCTGCTCGGTCCGTTCGTGTACCAGGCCTTCGGCGTCTCGTGGGTCTTCGCCGCCAACGCCGTCACGTACTTCTTCATCATCGCCGGCGTGGCCACGGTGGCCATCCCCAAGCCGCAGCCGCCCAAGGCCGGCGAGGTCACTGGCATTCGCCGCATCGTGAGCGGGTTCGGCATCGCCCGCGCCGATCCGATCATCGCCCGGGTGCTGATCACCCTCGTGGTGTTCTCGTTCTTCAGCCTGGTGTTCGTCGTGCAGATGCCGACCGTCGCGGCCAACTTCGGCATCGACGAGAAGTCCACGGCCTACGGTGCGCTGTACAGCACCTTCGCGTTCGGGGCGTTGGTGGGCGCGCTGGCGGTCGGAACGATCTTCGCCGGCCGGAACCTGGTCAAGCTGATCCGGCTCGGGTTCGTCGGCTTCACGGTCATGCTCGTCGCCTTCGCCCTGTGGCGCACCCCCGCGCCGGCCTACCCCACCGCCTTCGTGCTCGGGTTCTTCTACTTCCTCGTGATCACCTGCCTCTCGACCGTGCTGCAGCAGCGGCTCGACAACAACAACCGGGGCCGGGTCATGGCCATATGGATCATGGCGTTCGGCGGCACCGTACCGATCGGCAACCTGCTGGCCGGCCCGATCATCGACGGCGTGGGCATCACCCCGGTGCTGCTGTTCGGGGCCGCAGTCGCGTTGGTGCTGGCGGCCGTGGTACGCCTGAATGCACCCGCCCGGTCGCGTCAGCTCGCCGCGGCCTGAACCTCCGACGTTGGGTCGCCGTCAAGGCGCGTGCTCGATCTCGCGGTGTTCGTCCATCCGATCAGAACCCGGCCGCGGGGCGACCGCGTTCGGCGCCGACTCTGCTCGGCACCGCCCGAGCCGGGGCGACGAGTGACTCCGGGCGCGACTCAGGCGAGCAGGGCGGCCGCAAGACGTTCGAGCCCGGCGACGCGGCTGCCCTTGACGAGCACGGCATCGCCGCCTCCGGGCGAACCGAGCTCGTCGAGCAGGCCGAGCGCCGCATCGATGTCGGCGACCGGGTGCACCGTCGCGCCCGTGTAGTCGGGCGCGCCGACCGCGATCACGAGGATGCCGAGCTCGGCCGCGAGCGTCGCGATCTCGTGGTGGGCGTGCGCCCCGTGGTCGCCCAGCTCGGCCATCGGCCCGAGCACGGCGATGCGACGAGTGGCCTCGAGGTGGGCCAGCGACCGCAGCGCGGCATCCATCGAGGCCGGACCGGCGTTGTACGCATCGTTGAGGATGCGCGCCCCCGACGGCGCGGTGCGCAGGTCCATCCGCCACGGTGACAGCTCGGCTGCGGCCAGACCCTCGGCCACGTTCGCCAACGGCACGTCGCACGCCAACGCCGCCGCCGCCGCGGCGAGCGCGTTCATGACCTGGTGCTGCCCGCGCACCGCCAGGCGCACATCGGTCGAGCCCCACGGTGTGCGCATCCGGAACGAGGGTCGCAGGTCGGCGTCGAGCACGATGTCCTCAGCCTGCAGGTCGGCGTCGTTCGTGCCGAACAGCAGCACCGACGCTCGAGCGCGCGTGGCCATCGCCCGCACGTGCTCGTTGGCGGCGTTGAGCACCGCCGTCCCGCGATCGGGCAGGTGCTCGATCAGCTCGCCCTTCGCGAGCGCGACCTGGGCGAGATCGCCGAAGATCTCG
>JBBQHT010000229.1:0-8140 GCA_038324235.1 Acidimicrobiales bacterium | reverse complement strand
GGTCCCGCTCGTGATCGACGACGCGTTGACGAACCTGCCCAAGCCCGAGATCGAGCGACTCCTGCACAAGCTCGAGCGGATGTCCGAGTCCGTGCAGATCGTCTACCTGAGCGACGACCCGACGGTGCGGACCTGGGCTCAGGACATCGGCTTCGAACGAGCGGCCGTGGTCGCCGCCCCCGCCTCGTTCGTCTGAGCCGGCGAGGGCACACGCAGGCGATCTCGGGCCCTTTGGCCCCCGCAGATGGGCCGTCCTCCCCGGCGCACGGCCGGACAAAGACGCGTACGATCTCGGCATCGACACCGTTCAACCCGGGAGATGCTGTGGCCGTGATCACTGAGGACGCCATCCGTGAGCTCGCTGCGTTTCGAGGGGAGGACGCGCCGGTCACCAGTTGCTACCTCGATGTGGACGGCCGTACCTACGTCAGACGCCAGGACTACGAGCACGAGCTCGACCTCTTGTTGAAGGCGGCACGGGAACAGGCGAACGGCTCGGCCTCGGTGGCCGGCGACCTCAAGCGCATCGAGGACTTCGTGCGCGCCGGCTTCGATCGCTCCGCCGTGCGCGGTCTGGCGATCTTCACGTGCTCCGCCCATGACCTCTGGAAGGTCATCCCCCTGCCGGTGCCGGTGCACAACCGCCTCTTGATCAACAGCGTCCCTGCGGTCGGCCAACTCGAATCGGTCGTGCAGGACTACAACAAGTTCGGTGTGCTGCTGGCCGACAAGGAACGGGCGCGCATCTTCGTCTTCGAGATGGGCACGCTCACCGACCACTCCGAGCTGCTCGAGCAACTGCCACGGGACTACGACACACGTGGTCACAGCGATCAGGGCTACGAGCGCGAGAAGCACCACGTCGATGCGCTGGCCTCCCAGCACCTGCGCCACGCCGCCCAGGCCGCGTTCGAGGCGTTCCAGGAGACCGGGTTCGAGCGCTTCACGATCGGGGCGCCCGACGCGATCGCCCACGACCTCGAGGCGCAGCTGCACCCGTACCTCCGCGAACGGCTGGTCGGGCGCATCGGCGTGTCCGTGGCGGCGTCGGTGGACGAGATCCGTCATGCGGCTCTCGATGTGGAGGCCGAGGTCGATCGCAAGCGCGAAGGCGACCTCGTCACCAAGTTGCGCGACGCCGTGGGCGCGGGCCAGAAGGGCGTCGCCGGTCTCGAGTCGGTGCTCCGGGCGCTGCACGAGCGCCGCGTCGAGCGGCTCCTCGTGTCCTCGGGCTTCAGCGAGGCGGGCTGGCTGTGCGTGGCCTGCGGTGCGTTGGCGGCCATCGGGCGCACGTGCCCGGTGTGCGGCGAGGGCGACATGGATCACCTCGACGATGTGGTCGAAGAAGCGGTGGACCAGGCGCTCACCCAGGGGCTCAAGGTCGACATCTGCGTCGGCAACGCCGACCTCGACGTGCTCGGCCGGGTCGGGGCCCTCCTTCGCTACTGACAGTCCCTCGCACTAACGTGCGGCGCCATGTCGCCGCCGTCCACGCCCCCCATCGTCGCCGGGATCGATCTCGGTGGGACCAAGCTGCTCGGACGCGTTCTGGATCCGACCGACCCGCTCCGTGCGTTGGTCGAAGCCCGCGTCGACACCCCGCGGGGCGGTCCGGCGATCGTGGAGGCGATCAGCGACCTCACCGCCCGCCTCGATGCCGAGTCCATCGCCGCCGGTCACGGACCGGTGGCGGCGTTGGGCGTCGGGGCGGCCGGACTCGTCGACCTCGCTGGGGTGCTGCGCTTCGCCCCGAACCTCCCGTCGGTGGTCGACCTCGATCTCACCAGCGCCCTGCGCGGCCGGTTCGCCGGCCCGATCGTGGTGGACAACGACGCCAACGCGGCGACCTACGCCGAGCACCGGCTCGGCGCCGGCCGCGGCGCCCGCAACATGGTGCTGGTCACCCTCGGAACTGGGATCGGCGCCGGCGTGATCGTCGACGGCGACCTGCGGCGGGGGAGCGCCGGCTTCTCGGGCGAGCCGGGTCACATGGTCATCGATCCCTCGGGGCCGCCGTGCCCCTGTGGGCGCCACGGCTGCTGGGAGCGATTCGCGTCGGGCAGCGGGCTCGGGCGTCTGGCCCGGGATGCGGCTGAGGCGGGCCAGGCCGATCGCGTGGTGGCCCTGGCGGGCGGCCATCCCGACCAGGTGCGGGGCGAGCACGTCACCCGGGCCGTCGCCGAGGGCGATCCCGATGCCATCGATGTCCTGGCGCGCTTCGCGTGGTGGGTGGCGCTCGGCATCGCGAACCTGGTGAATGTGCTCGACTGCGAGCAGGTGGTGGTCGGCGGAGGACTGATCGGTGCGGGTGACGCCCTCCTGGTGCCGGTGCGCAACGCGTTTCGGGGCCTCGTGCTCGCAGCTGACCACCGGCCGCCGGTGCGCATCGACGCCGCCGCGCTCGGGGCGGAGGCCGGTGCGGTCGGTGCGGGCCTGCTGGCTCGCGATGCCATCGCCCGATCCTGAGCCGCGTCCTTCGCCCTCGGGGCCGATTTCGCGGGCGCGGGGCCCCGTGTGCCGCCCCTGTCAGCTCCCCGCCGATCCGGTCGGCGGCCGGGCTTTTGATGTCCGGAGCAGGGGGCGCGGCGTTGTACGGTGGCTCCCATGGAATTCCGCCGGATCAACTCGCTGCCCCCGTACGTCTTCACGATCATCGATTCGCTGAAGATCGAGGCCCGGCGAGCTGGTCACGACGTCATCGACCTGGGGTTCGGCAACCCGGACCTGCCGTCGCCGGATGTGGCGGTCGAGAAGCTCATCGAATCGGTGCAGAACTCGCGCAACCACCGCTACTCGGCCAGCCGAGGCATCCCCAAGCTCCGCGAGGCGGTCAGTGACCTGTACCTGCGGCGTTTCGGCGTGGAGCTCGATCCCGACACCGAGGTGATCAACACGATCGGCGCGAAGGAGGGGTTCTCCCACCTGATGTGGACGCTGCTCCAGCCCGGCGACGCGGCGCTGGTGCCGTCCCCGTCGTATCCGATCCACATCTACGGCCCGCTCTTCGCCGGCGCCGACATCCGTGAGATCCGACTGGGCGCCACCGGCGAAGACTTCCTCGAGAACCTCAAAGAGGCCTACGAGTACTCGTGGCCCAAACCGCGCGTCATCGTCATGTCGTTCCCGCACAACCCGACCACGACGTGCGTGGATCTGGACTTCATGCAGAAGGTCGTCGACTTCGCCCGTGAGCGCGACGTGGTGGTCGTGCACGACAACGCGTATGCCGAGCTCGGCTACGACGGCTACGTGCCCCCGTCCATCCTGCAGGCCGAAGGGGCCAAAGAGGTCGCCGTCGAGCTGTACTCGATGACCAAGTCGTTCTCGATGGCCGGGTGGCGCGTGGCGTTCATGGTCGGGAACAAGGATGTGGTCGCCGCCCTCGCCAAGCTCAAGAGCTACCTGGACTACGGCACGTTCCAGCCCGTGCAGATCGCCGCCACGGTCACGTTGAACGAAGCGCAGGACTATCCCCACGAAGCGTTGGCCATCTACCAGGCCCGGCGCGACACGCTGTGCAACGGCCTCCATCGCATCGGCTGGGATCTCGAGCCGCCCAAGGGGACGATGTTCGTGTGGGCGCCGATCCCCGAGCCCTACAAGGAGCTGGGATCGGTCGAGTTCGCCAAGATGCTGGTGACCGAGGCCCAGGTCGCCGTGTCGCCCGGTGTCGGGTTCGGGCCGGGCGGCGAGGGCCATGTGCGGTTCGCGCTCATCGAGAACGAGCAGCGCGCCCTGCAGGCCGTGCGCAACCTGAAGCGAGCGCTGGTCAAGCTGGACGCCCCCGTCTGAGGGTCAGGCGGGGGTGGCGGTGCGATCGCCGGCGAGGATCCCGTCGAGGATGAACGCGATCGCGGCGTCGGCGACCTCGTCGGCGCCCTGGCCGCGTTCGTGGATGAACGTGCGCACCAACTGGCCGGTCAACCCGAGGATCGAGTGGGCGATGTAGTCCGGATCGATGTCACGGATGACGCCCCGCTCGATGCCGTCGTTCACGTGCTTGACGGTGTCGCGGATGGCGATCTCCTGGCCCTTGCGCAGGGCCGGCGCGAAGCGCTCCTCGGTCGCGGCGAACTGGGTCAGCTTGTAGAAGTCGCGGTGGGCCGCCGACCAGTCCGTGGTGGCCCGGATGCCGAGCTCGACGCGGCGGATCGGGTCGTCAACATCCGCGATGGCGTGCTGCTGGGCCCGGCGCAGATCGGTCTGGGCTTCCTTGAGGATTTCGAGGAAGAGCTCTTCCTTGCTCTGGAAGTACCAGTAGAACACGCCCTTGCCCACGCCGAGGCCGGTGACGATCTCGGCCACCGAGGTGGGGTGGTAGCCGTTCTCGGCGAACCGTGCGGTCGCGAAGTCCATCAGCTGGCGGCGTCGCTCCCGACCTCGTTGCGTGAGCCGGCGATCATCCATCCGGAGCACGCTAAAGGGACTTGACCGCCCGGTCAAGAAAGTGGGCGCCGCGTTCCTACCTTTCGCGTAGCTGTTCCGCAGGAGAAACCGTCTGTTCACAAACGGTCCGTACCGTGGTCGCCATGCTCAGCTACGTGATCAGAGTGTGGCTCCCCGATCGCCCCGGCGCGCTCGGCGCCGTCGCGAGCCGGATCGGCTCGGTGGGTGGTGATGTCGTCGGCATCGACATCCTCGAACGGGGCGCCGGTAAGGCCATCGACGAGTTGGTCGTCGAGCTGCCCGAGCCGCCGGGCGGCCTGCCCAACGGCGACCGCGACCTGGTTGCGCTCATGGTCACGGAGATGCAGCAGGTCGATGGCGTGAACGTCGAAGAGGTCCGTCCGGTCGCCGACTCCCTGCGTGACCCTCGCCTGGACGCCCTCGAGACCGCCGCGGTGCTCGTGGGTGCCTCGAGCCCGGGCGAGGCGATCGAGGCGCTCTGCGCCCACGCGGTGCGCACGATCGGCGCCGAGTGGGGCGTCGTGGTGTCCCTCGATCCGCCGCGCGAACGGGCGCGGGAAGGTGATCCGCCGGACCTGGCCTGGGTCAGTGCGTTCGTGGCGGGCAGCCAGTCCTCGGCTCGCGTGGCCGGCGGCAACGCCGGCCCGGAAGACGTCGTGTGGGCTCCCTTGCCGGCGGCGGGCATGGCGCTGGTCCTCGGGCGGGCCGGAACCGCCTTCCGTGCGAGAGAACGGAGGCAGGCAGCGGCTCTTGCTCGTATCGTCGACACCCGATTTCGCGAACTGAGCTTGCGCGCATCCCGGGCGCTGCATCCTTCGTCGATGCGGTAGGGCCCCGAGAACCTCAGGGGCGGCCGTCGACCGGGCCGTCACCTACCGGCCTGTCACCTATCGGCCTGTCACCCGCTGGATCCGCCACCGCCGTGCCCGTCGTCGGCCCAGGCCCGGGATCGGTCGACCGCGCGACGCCACCGGGCGTAGGCGGCGTCGGCGGGTCCTGCGTCGGCCGCGGGCTCGACCTCGTGGTCGAGGACCCAGTTCGCGGTGATCTCGTCGGTCGAGGACCAGTACCCCTCGGCGAGCCCGGCCAGGTATGCCGCGCCGAGCGCGGTCGTCTCCTGGACCTTCGGCCGGGCGACAGGGACACCCAGCTGATCCGCCTGCAGTTGTAGCAGCAGGAGCATCGCCGACGCCCCCCCGTCCGCGCGCAGGCACCGCACGGTGTGGCCCGACGCCTCGGTCATCGCATCCACGACGTCTCGGGTCTGGAACGCCATCGCCTCCACCACCGCCCGCGCCAGGTGGGCCCGGCCGGTGCCGCGCGTGATGCCCAGGATCGTCCCGCGCGCGTACGGGTCCCACCACGGGCTGCCGAGGCCGGTGAACGCCGGGACGATGACCACGCCGTCGGTGTCGTCGATCGAGCGGGCCAGGGGCTCGATCTCGGCGGCCTCGGCGATGATGCCCAGACCGTCGCGCAGCCACTGCACCGCAGCGCCGGTCACGAAGATGGCGCCTTCGAGCGCGTAGGTGGTCACCGTGTCGGTGGGATCGGTGGCGCCGCGCCGGGGGATCTCCCACGCGATGGTCGTCAGCAACCCGTCGACGGGTTCGGGGCACGTGTCGCCCACGTTCATGAGCACGAAGCTGCCGGTGCCGTAGGTGTTCTTGGTCATGCCCGGTTCGAAGCAGGCCTGCCCGAACAGGGCCGCTTGCTGGTCGCCGGCGATGCCGCTGATCGGGATGCCGCCACCGACGCCGGCCGTGCCCGGCGCCGTCACACCGAAGCGGCCGCTCGACGGCCGCACCTCGGGGAGCACGTGGTCGGGGATGCCGAACAGCGCCAGCAGCGCGGGCGACCACTGCCGCGTGCGGATGTCGAACAGGAGGGTGCGGCTGGCGTTGGACACGTCGGTGGCGTGCACGGCTCCGGCGGCGGCGCTCCCGCCGGTCAACTTCCACAGCACCCAGGAGTCGACCGTGCCGAAGGCGACGTCGGGTCCGGGCTCGACGCCACCCTCGCCGAAGATCCATGCGAGCTTCGTGGCCGAGAAGTACGGATCCAGGACCAGGCCGGTGGTCCCGCGCACCAGCGGCAGCGCGCCACCCTCTTGCAACTCGTCGCACCACGCCGCGGTCCGCCGGTCCTGCCACACGATGGCGCGGTGGAGGGGCTGGCCGGACACCCGATCCCACACCACCACCGTCTCGCGCTGATCGGTGATGCCGATGGCCGCGACCTCGGGGTGGCCGAGGCGGTCGGTGACCTCGGCGAGCACGCCCTCGATGGCCGCCCAGATCTCCTCGGCGTCGTGCTCGACCCAACCGGGGAACGGGAAGTACTGCGGGAACTCGCGGTACGCCGAACCGACGTTGTGCCCGGCATGGTCGAAGGCGATGGCGCGCACGCCCGTGGTCCCGGCATCGATCGCGATCACGACGGTCATGGCGGCGGAGACTACCGGTTGGCGCAAGGTGACAGGCGAGTGAACGATCGGCGCGCCGCTTCCCGCCCTCTGCTCGCCGCAGTAGGTTGTCGCACGCTTGGTGTCGGTCGAGGAGGAGAACACATGCGAGTCGCGATGCTCACCGGTGGCGGAGACTGCCCAGGCCTGAATGCCGTGATGCGGGCCATCGTCCGCAAGGGCGAGCGGGAGTTCGATGACGAGCTCATCGGCTTCCTCGACGGGTGGCGCGGCGTCATCGATGGCGACCACCGGCCGTTGTCGGTCGAGGCGCTGCGCGGGTCGCTGCCCCGCGGCGGCACGATCCTCGGCACCTCGCGCACGAACCCGTTCAAGGTCGACGGGGGCGTCGAGAAGGCGCAGGCCACCCTCGAGCGGCTCGGGGTCGACGCATTGATCGCGATCGGCGGCGACGACACCTTGGGGGTGGCCGCCAAGTTGTTCGACCTCGGGGTGCAGACCGTCGGCGTCCCGAAGACCATCGACAACGATCTCTCGGCCACCGAGATGACCTTCGGGTTCGACACGGCCGTACAGATCGCCACCGAGGCCATCGACCGGCTGCACACCACCGCCGAATCGCATCACCGGGTGCTGGTGTGTGAGGTGATGGGTCGCCACGCCGGCCACATCGCGCTCTGGTCGGGCATCGCCGGCGGCGCCACCATGATCCTGATCCCGGAGGAGCCCTTCGACATCGCGGCGGTGTGCGACGCGCTCACGCGTCGCCACGAGAAGGGCAACTTCGCGTCGATCGTCGTCGTGGCCGAGGGGGCCGTGCCCAAGGAAGGCACGATGTCGCTGGTCTCGGGTGAGGTCGACCAGTTCGGCCACGTCCGGCTCGGGGGCATCGCCAACATCCTGGCGACCGAGATCGAGTCGCGCACCGGGTACGAGACGCGGGTGACGATCCTCGGCCACATCCAGCGGGGCGGCACGCCCACGGCCTTCGACCGCGTGCTCGCCACGCGCTTCGGCATCGGCGCGATCGACGCGGTGCACGACGGGGACTTCGGCCAGATGGTGGCGTTGCAGGCCGGCAAGATCGTGCGGGTGCCCCTCACCGAGGGTGTGGGTGAACCCAAGCTGGTCGACCCGCAGCTCTATCACGGGGTGGCCGAGTACTTCTTCGCCGGCTGACCGGCTGACCGGCGGAGCGTTCGACCGACGGAGCGTTCGACCGACGGAGCGTTCGACCGACGGAGCGTTCGGGGAGGTTCGATGGCCGAGATCGTTCGAAGCAGGTTGATCGAGGTCGATCCCACCGCG
>JBBQHT010000228.1:0-8143 GCA_038324235.1 Acidimicrobiales bacterium | reverse complement strand
CGCACGCCCGGGGCGCCGCCGAGCAGCACTCCACGGCCACCGTTGTGGCGTTCGAGGTAGTGCGCGCCGATCTGGGCCGACATGCGGCCCGCGACCTCGCTCATGGGCGCGAGCAGCGGCAGCGCGCCGGAGGCGAGCTGCACGGTCTCGTAGGCGATGCCCGTCACCTTGTGCTCGAGCAGGGCGTCGGCCACCGCGGGATACGCCGCGAGGTGCAGGTACGTGAAGATCGTGAGGTCGGGCCGAAAGTAGCCGAACTCGCTCGCGAGCGGCTCCTTCACCTTGCAGATGAGATCGGCTCGGGCCCACACCTCGGCGGTGTCGCGCACGATCTCGGCGCCTGCGGCGCGGTAGTCCTCGTCCGGGATGGACGAGTTTGCGCCCGCCCCCTCCTCGATGATCACGCGCACGTCGTGCATGCCCAGCTCGCGCACGCCATCCGGGGTGATCGCGACTCGGTACTCGTCGACCTTCACCTCCGTCGGCACGCCCACGAGCATGCTCATCGGGCCATGACCTCCATCGCACCGACGAGGGCGGTGCGGATGATCCCCGCGATCTCCTCGAACTGCTGAGGCCCGGCGATGAGGGGCGGCGACAGCTGGATGACGGGGTCGCCGCGGTCGTCGGCCCGGCAGATCAGCCCGAGCTCGAACAGGCGGGGGGACAGGTAACCGCGGAGCAGCTTCTCGCACTCGGCATCGTCGAAGGACTCCTTGGAGTCCCGGTCCTTCACGAGCTCGATGCCATAGAAGTACCCCATGCCGCGAACGTCACCGACGATGGGCAGGTCATAGAGCGTGTCGAGGGCGGCCTTGAACTCGCCTTCGTGCTCGCGCACGCCCTCGATGATGTGCTCCCCCTCGAGCACATCGAGGTTGGCCATGGCCACTGCGCAGCTGACGGGGTGGCCGCCGAAGGTGAAGCCGTGCAGGAACGACGCCTCGGGATCCAGGAACGGCTCGGCGAGGTGATCGCCGGCGATCATGGCGCCGAGCGGGGCGTATCCCGAGGTGAGCCCCTTGGCCATCGTGATGATGTCGGGCTGGTAGCCGAGCCGCTCGGAGCCGAACATCGAACCGAGGCGACCGAACGCGCAGATCACCTCGTCCGACACCAGCAGGACCCCGTACTTGTCGCAGATCTCGCGGACCCGCACGAAGTACTGGTCGTCGGGGACGAAGCACCCGCCCGCGTTCTGCACCGGCTCGAGGAACACCGCGGCGACGGTCTCGGGTCCTTCGGCGAGGATCATGCGCTCGATGTCATCGGCACAACCCAGGTTGCACGACGGCGCGTTGGCGCACATGTCGCAGCGGTAGGCGTTGGTGTTGGCCACGTGCAGCGCGCCCGGCACGAGCGGCGCGAACGGGGTGCGGATCGATTCGAGGCCCGTGATCGACAGCGCCCCCATGGTCGTGCCGTGATAGGCGAGGTCACGGGAGATGACCTTGTAGCGCTCGGGCTGGCCGATGGTCTTGAAGTACTGCTTGGCGAGCTTCCAGGCCGACTCGACCGCCTCGCCGCCGCCGGTGGTGAAGAACACCCGGTTGAGGTTGCCCGGTGCCAGGTCCGCCAACCGCGCCGCGAGCTCGATCGCCATCGGGTGGGCGTAGGTCCACAGCGGGAAGTACGCCAGTTGCTCGGCCTGCTTGGCGGCCGCCTGCGCCAGCTCGGTGCGACCGTGGCCGACCTGCACGGTGAAGAGGCCGGCGAGGCCGTCGATCAGCCGGCGCCCCCGGTCGTCCCACACGTAGCACCCGTCGCCCCGCTCGATCACCGCGACCCCGTCGACGCCGGGGGTCAGGCGGGAGAAGTGCCCCCACAGATGATCTTTGGCCATCTGCTGTAGGTCGTCGGCGCTGTGCGAAGTCACGAGGATGCTCCCGGGGGAAGGGTCACTCTGCCCAGAGTGACAAGTGTTTCAGTCAGTATTTACGATGTTGACAACGAAATCAATCGTCAACCGGCCAACTTTGTCAGGAATCAGTCGACGAGAAGTCAGCGCCCAGTCGCTTCAGTCGCCGGTTGTTGATCACGACGCCGAGCAGGGCCACGACGACGCAGAACACCAGGATCGCCGTGGCGAACACGTTGATCTGCACGGGGATGCGGCTCTTCTTCGTGATCCAGATGTTGATCGGGAAGGTCTGCGACGACCCCGAGTTGAGGTACGTGATGATGAAGTCGTCGAGCGACAGCGCGAAGGTGAGGAGCGCGGCGGCCATGAGGCCGGGCGCGATCAGCGGCAGTGTGATCTTGCGGAACGTGCGCAGCGGCGAGGCACCCAGATCCATCGACGCCTCCTCGAGGCGCCAGTCGAAGCCGCGGATGCGCGCCCGCACGGTCATGGCCACGTAGCTGACCGAGAACATCACCTGCGCGATGACGATCGTGAGGAAGCCGCGGTCGACATTGACCGAGACGAACATGGTCAGCAACGAGAAGCCGAGCACGACCTCGGGCAGGGTGAGCGGCAGCACGAGCAACACGCCCAGGATCCCTTGACCCTTGAACCGGTACTTCACCATCGCCAGCGCCATCAGCGTGCCGAGGATCGTCGCGATGAGGGTGACGACGGTCGCGACCTTGAGGCTCGTGAACAGGGCGTCGCGCAGTTCGGGGTACTTGAACGGGTCGGTCCAGCCGTCGAGGCTGAACTCGTTCCAGATGTAGTTGTACTTGCCCTTGGGCTTGTTGAACGAGAAGGCGACGACCACGAAGATCGGCACGAACAGGTACACGAGCGTGAGGATCGAGAACGTCGCGAGCCCGACCCGACCGAGCTTGCGCAACCAGGGCGGCGGGCCCCCGTGGCCGAGGATCGCCGGGTTCTCCGGCTGCCCGCCCTCGGGGGGCGCCGCCGCGACGCGGCTCGTGGGCGGTGCCGTCGTGGTCGCCATCAGACCAGCTCCTCCGTGCCGAGGATCCGGGCGTAGAGCAGGACCCCGCCCAGGATCAGCGCCATCAACATGAACGACAGGGCCGAGAGCTCGGGTCGGAAGAACTCCTTGGCGAAGTTCCGCTCGATGATGTTGCCGATCATCGTCTGACGGTCGCTGCCGAGCAGCTCGGCGTTCACGAAGTCGCCGGCGGCCGGGATGAAGGTGAGCAGCGTGCCGGCGAACAGACCCGGCAACGACAGGCGGAAGGTGATCTTACGGAACGCCCGCGTCGGGCTCGCGTAGAGGTCCGAGGCCGCTTCGAGGAGGCGCCGGTCGAGCTTCTCGAGGCTCACGTAGATCGGCAGCACCATGAACGGAAGGAAGTTGTACACGAGCGCGCCGATGACGCCGACGTTCGTGCCGAGCAGGCCCTGATCGGGGCCCATGAGCCCGACGGCCTGGAACGTGTCGACCACGGGCCCGCCGTCGTAGAGCAGGATCTTCCAGGCCAGCGTGCGCACCAGATAGGTGGTGAAGAACGGCAGCACCACCAGAGCGAGCAGCACGTTCTTGTACTTCCCCCCGCGCATCGCGATGAAGTACGCCAACGGGTAGGCGAGCAGCACGTCGATGATGGTCGCGATGCCGGCGAACACGAACGTGCGGATGATGACGTCAGAGTTGTCCGAGAACGCCTTCGAGTAGTTGCTGAGGCCGCCATCCTTGAAGGACAACCCACCGAGGCTGACCAACGGGACGATGAAGAAGAAGATGAGCCACAACAGCCCCGGCGCGAGCAGCAGGTACGGGATGTACCAGCGGCTCGGCCGGGACGCGGTCTCGTCGGCGGCAGCCATAGCAGGACCTCGGGCTACTGCTGGGTGGCGGCGACGAAGGCCTCGTTCAACTTCTGGTCCTCTTCCTCCGTCAGGATCTTGAACTCGTAGAGCTTGGGGACGTCCGGAGGGTTGAGCAGCGCGTTGTCCTTGGCCTCGGCCGACATGTTCTCGATGGCGCCCTTGACCGGCGGCACGTACACGATCGACTCGTACAGGCCCGCTGCGACCTTCGGGTCATAGACGTGGTTCAAGAACGCCGTGGCGCCGTCCTTGTTGGGGGCGCCGATCGGGATCATGGCGTTGTCGACGAAGTTCATCGCCCCCTGCTTGGGGAGCACGAACTCCAATTCCGGCTTGTCCTTCTTGAGGTTGGCGACGTCGCCGGACCACGCCATGGCGATCCAGGTGTCGCCCAGGTTGAGGTCCTCGGTGTAGCTGTTGCCCGTGATCTTGCGGAACTGGCCGGCGTCGCGCGCGGCGCCGATCTTGTCGACCGCCTTGAGCATCTCTTCCAAGGTCGCCGTGTCGGGGTTCATGCCCATCATCAACATGGTGAGGCCGACCGAGTCCCGCATCTCGTCGAGGATCGTGACCTTGCCCTTGAACTTCGGGTCGAACAGCGCCTCGATGCTGTCGATCTTCCCGCCCACCTTGTCCGGGTAGTAGGCGATGCCGGTCTGGCCGATCGCCCACGGGATCGACTTCATCCGGCCCTTGTCCCAATCCGGGTTGGCCAGGCGATCGAGGACGTTGGCCTTGTTGGGGAACAGGCCGGGCGCGAAGTCCTGGACGAAGTTCTTCTCGAGCCAGCGCGCCGCCATCCACGAGGTGAGCACGACGATGTCGGCCTCGATGCCCTCGCCCTTGGTCAGCTGCGGCGAGTACTTCTCGGTGAAGGTGTCGTTGCCGTCGATCTCGGGCTTGTAGATCACCTTGGTGCCGGTGGCGTCGGTGAAGCTGGCGATGGTGGGCGACGTGGAGGCGTCGTCGCCTTCGATGTAGAGCGGCCAGTTCAAGAACGTGATCTCGCCGCCCTTGGGCACGGGCAGGGTCGAGACCGCGCCGGAGGGCAGGGTGCCACCGGAGGTCCCGGCCGGGCCCGCCGTCGTGGTGTTGGTGGTCGCCGTGTTCGACGTGCTGCTGCACGCGGCGAGCAGCGCCGGGCTCAGGGCGAGCCCACCTGCGGCCATGGCCCCGAGGCTCAAGAAGCGCCGGCGGCTCGTCATCTCGGCGAGGATCTTCGGATCGATCTCGTTGGACTTCGACATGCGGATTACCTCACTGGGACGTGGGTCCGGGGACCCTCGATTGATGCGACGAATGCCTACGGGCGCGCTCGAAGAACCCGGGTGCTCACCCCTCTTCCAGGACCTCTTCGGCGGTCCTGGGCACGTCGGAGGGCGGCAGGAGGAGCGCCGCTCCCGGCGACCAGGCCGCCCACACTCTGTCACCTGGTCGGAGCAGAGGGAGGTCGGTGTCCGCGCCGATGTGCGCCACGATCGTGCCCCCCGGCGCGGTCAGGGACAGGCGCACCATCGGCCCCTGGAACGTGAGATCGCTGACGAGTGCCTCGACCTTGGACTCGGCCACGGCCGGCTCGTCGATCGAGATGGTGATGCGCTCGGGCCGCACCATCACCGTGCCTTCCTGGCCTTCCTGCGAGTTGCGGTGCGGCGTGGCCACGACCTGGGCGCCGAGGCAGCTGACGTGGGCCGCGCCGTTCGCGATCCGGTTCACCGTGGCGGTCCAGAGGTTCGCCTGGCCGATGAAGCCGGCCACGAACACCGACTCGGGATGGTCGTAGATCTCGGTGGGCGTGCCGATGTGCTCGACGTTGCCGTTGCTCATGACCGCGATGCGGTCGCTCATCGTGAGCGCCTCTTCCTGGTCGTGGGTCACGTAGATGAACGTGATGCCGACCTCGCGCTGGATGCGCTTGAGCTCGAACTGCATGACCTGGCGCAACTTCAGATCGAGCGCGCCGAGCGGTTCGTCGAGCAGCAGGGCGCTCGGGTAGTTGACGAGCGCACGGGCGAGCGCCACGCGTTGCTGCTGACCGCCGGAGAGCTGGGCGGGCTTGCGGTTCGCGAACTCGGTGAGGCGCACGATCTCGAGCAGCTCGTCGACCCGGCGCGCGGTCTCGACCTTGTCGATCTTCTTGCTGCGCGGCCCGAAGGCGACGTTGTCGCGCACGGTCATGTGCGGGAACAGCGCGTACTGCTGGAAGACCGTGTTGACGTTGCGCCGGTAGGGCGGCACCTTCGAGACGTCGACGCCTTCGAGGCGGATCGCCCCGCTCGTGGGCTGCTCGAAGCCGGCGATCATCCGCAGCGTCGTGGTCTTGCCGCAGCCCGACGGTCCGAGCATCGAGAAGAACTCGCCCTCGCGGATCGTGAAGTCGGCGTCGTTGACCGCGACGTAGTCGCCGAAGCGCTTGGTCACGTGATCGATCTCGATGACCGGGCGGCGGCTGACGTCGTCGTCCGGACCCCGCTCGACGGCCGCGGTGGCGGCCGGCGAGGCGATGTCGTGCGTGCCGATCTCGCTCAGTGCGGGCCCCCTTGGATCGGATGCATGCGGTGAACGCGCCGGATACGGCCGCGGTCCGTTGCTCAAACTTCGCGGAAATACTGGCGACGCGCAAGAGATCCCATCGTCATTTAACATTCCGGCAACGGAATCGCTTGCGAAAAGTCCCACGAGCCCGCACTATCAACGGGACTCACCCACCATTCGACTCGAGAGTCCGGGAGCAGACACGTGGCGCACGAGAACTTCATCGGCGGGCAATGGCGAGCAGCGGCCTCCGGGGCCACCGACGAGGTCCTGGACCCGGCCACCGGCGAGGTGATCGCCGAGGTCCCCTCCAGCGACGCCACCGATGTCGAGGCCGCCGTCGCCGCCGCCCGCGAGGGCTTCGCGATCTGGGGCAAGGCCACTCCCCGGGAACGCAGCGAAGCGCTGTTGAAGCTGGCCGCCGCGGTCGAGGCGAACATCGACGAGCTCAAGACGCTCGAGATGCGCAACGTCGGCAAGCCCGTGTCGATCATCGACTTCGAGTTCGACCTCACGGTCGACAACCTGCGCTTCTTCGCCGGCGCGGCCCGTTGCCTCGACGCGCAGGCCGCCGGCGAGTACCTCGAGGACCACACCTCGATGCTGCGGCGTGACCCGCTCGGCGTGTGCGTCGGCATCGCCCCGTGGAACTACCCGCTCAACATGGCGACCTGGAAGCTCGGTCCGGCGCTCGCGGCGGGCAACAGCTTCATCCTCAAGCCGTCTGAGCTCACCCCGCTCACGGCGCTCAAGCTCGCCGAGATCAGCGCCGACATCTTCCCGCCTGGTGTGTTCAACGTGCTCTGCGGTCAGGGCGAGACCGCCGGCGACGCGCTGGTGCGCCATCCGCAGGTGGCGATGGTGTCGATCACCGGCGACGTCAACACCGGCAAGCTCATCGCCCGCAACGCCTCGGACTCGCTCAAGCGCGTGCACCTCGAGCTGGGCGGCAAGGCACCGGTCGTCGTGTTCGACGACGCGGATCTCGAGGCCGTCATCGCAACGCTGGCCGAGGCCTCGTACTACAACTCCGGCCAGGACTGCACGGCCCCGTGCCGCGTGATCGCCGGCGCGTCGGTGTACGACGATCTGGTGAGCGGCCTCACCGAGGCGGTGGCCGCGCTCGTCACCGGCGACCCGACCAACGAGGACACCGAGGTCGGGCCCGTCGTGTCCGCCGAGCAACAGGCCCGGGTCGCCGGCATGGTCGCCCGCGCGGTCGAGGCCGGCGCCGAGGTCACCGTCGGCGGCACCACGCTCGATCGCCCCGGCTTCTTCTACTCCCCCACCGTCGTGGCCAACCCCGCTCAGGACAGTGAGATCGTTCAGCGCGAGGTGTTCGGCCCCGTCGTGTCCGTGCAGCACTTCAGCGACGAGGACCAGGCCCTGGCGTGGGCCAACGACGTCGACTACGGCCTGGCTGCGTCGGTGTGGACTCGTGACGTGGGCCGGGCGATGCGCATGTCGCGATCCATGATGTTCGGCACCGTGTGGGTCAACGACCACATCCCGATCGTGTCGGAACTCCCCCACGGCGGCTTCAAGCAGAGCGGCTACGGCAAGGACATGTCGATCTACGCGATCGAGGCGTACACCGAGCTGAAGCACGTGATGATCAAGCACTGACCCGGTTCAGGCGCTGCGAAGCCAGTCGCCCGCGGCGATGTGCTTCTTGTCCACGCCATCGAGCAGGAGACCCACGTTCTCTCCAGGCCCCGCGGCGTCGAGCTGCTTGCGGAACATCTCGATCCCCGTGCACTTGGCTCGGCGCGTGCCGCCGGCGTGCTCGACCAGCACGGTGTCACCCACCCGGATCGTGCCTCTGGTGATGCGACCCGTCACGACCGTGCCCCGCTTGGCGAT
>JBBQHT010000227.1:0-8149 GCA_038324235.1 Acidimicrobiales bacterium | reverse complement strand
AGAATGGCCGTTCTCCGTGAACTCACTCCGACCTCATTCCTCGTTCATTGGGCGGTAGTGCCCCCCAAACACACGACAGCACCATCTTGACCAAACCACCCGGCCGAAACGCGGATGCTTAGGTCGTTGTGCCTACATCGGCCAGTCCCCCTACTGGGCTTAGCCTTCCGGACCGAGATTTCTGATTTCACCGCAAGGCGGCCCAACGCAGGGCTCCCGAGGTCCGGGGCGGCACAGTAGCCGTTCCCGCACGCGCGTGCGGTGACGCTCGTGCGGGAACGGCGGCGCGGCTACTCGGCGTCGGTGGCTTCGGTCGCCGTTTCCTCCGCCACGGGCGCGTCGACCACCTCGGCGGTGACATCGTCGGCCGGGGCGTCGGTGGGCGCCTCGGCGGTCCCGGCCTCCGCGAAGAACTCGGCCCATGCCTCCTGGCCCTCGCTCCCAGATTCGTCGAGGGGGGCACCGATGTAGTTGCCCTCGTCGTCATACGCGTGATCGCCGAAGTGCTCCTGGTACTCGGCGGCCACGACACCGCCCTCGGCCGCCTGCTTGATCGACAGGCTGATGCGACGCCGCTGCAGATCGAGGTCGATGATCTTCACCCAGAGCTCTTCGCCCGGGGTGACGACCTGTTCGGGCAGATCGACGTGGTGCGCCGACATCTCCGAGATGTGCACGAGGCCCTCGATACCATCGCCGACCTGCACGAACGCACCGAAGGGGACGAGCTTGGTGACCCGGCCGTACACGAGCTCACCGACGCGGTGGTTGCTGGCGAACTCCTGCCACGGATCCTGCTGGGTCGCCTTGAGGGACAGGCTGATGCGCTCACGGTCGAGATCGACCTCGAGCACCTGGACCTCGATCTCGTCGCCCACCTGCACGACCGAACCAGGGTGGTCGACGTGCTTCCACGACAGCTCCGAGACGTGCACCAGGCCGTCCATGCCGCCGAGGTCCACGAACGCACCGAAGTTGACGACGGACGAGACGGTGCCCTTGCGGTTCTCGCCGGGCTTGAGGTTGGCGAGGAAGTCCTCGCGCTGTTCCTTCTGGGTCTCCTCGAGCCACGCCCGACGCGAGAGCACCACGTTGTTGCGGTTCTTGTCGAGCTCGATGATCTTCGCCTCGAGGGTGCGGCCGACGTAGGGCTGCAGGTCGCGCACCCGGCGGAGCTCCACGAGGGAGGCGGGCAGGAACCCGCGCAGGCCGATGTCGAGGATGAGGCCGCCCTTGACGACCTCGATGACCGGGCCGCTGACGACGCCGTCGCGCTCCTTGATCTCTTCGATCGTGCCCCAGGCGCGCTCGTACTGGGCGCGCTTCTTGGACAGGACGAGACGGCCTTCCTTGTCCTCCTTCTGGAGGACCAGCGCTTCGATGTGGTCCCCGAGCGACACGATCTCTGCCGGATCCACGTCGTTGCGGATCGACAGCTCGCGAGCGGGGATCACGCCCTCTGACTTGTAGCCGATGTCGAGCAGGACCTCGTCACGATCCACCTTCACCACGGTGCCCTCGACGAGCTGGCCGTCTTCGACGTCCACCATCGTGTTCGAGTACGCCTCGTCGAGCGACATCGAGCCGAGGTCGTTCTCCGTGATGGGGCGGGGGATGTAGGTCCCGTCCTCCCGGAAGCTGCCCATCGTGGATTCAGGGGACAGCGTGGCGATGCCGGCAGTTGCGTCGGCGGGGATTTCGGGGGCCTGGTCGGACAATGGAGGATCTCTCTTCGAAAGGACTGCTCTCGGCGAATGGGACGAAAGAGTTGGTGGATGGGAAGTGGTCGCGAGCGCGACCGGGCGCGGCACAGCCGCAACGGCCTGTCACAGTAGCAGTTCGCCCGCGCGCGCCGGAAGGGCCGGGTACGGGTCCGGTCAGGCCGGGGGCACCGGTCGATGGGCCAACAACAAGAACTCCGGGTGGTCCAGGTCTGGTGGATCGGCGCGGTAGGCGCCCGGGGTCACCGACCAGATCGCATCGACCGCCAGGCCCGCATCGGCCCCCAGCAGCCGGAGCTCTCGGGGTGTGAAGCACGAGGTCCAGAGGTCATGTTCGCTGTCGCGACCCTCGGGGTCCTTCAACACGGCGCGCTCGTGGTTCACGCCTCGGGCCGCGTCGAAGGCGTCGCTGTCCTCCAAGAAGCGCACCTGGAAGTACGCGGAGAACGCCGACAGGGCCAGCCGGCCGCCGGGAACCAGGACACGGGCCATCTGCGCGAGCACCACCCCATCGGGATCGACCGAGGTGATGACGGGCGCCCCCGGGCCACCGCCGGCGAGGCCGAACGCTCCCTGACACAACGAGATCACCGCGTCGAAGGTGCCGAGATCGGGCAGCGCCCTCGCATCGGCCCGCACGAAGGTGACACCGGGGGGTGCGTCGACCGCAGCCAGCTCGACGAAGCGGGTGGAGATGTCGATGCCGACGACCTCGATCCCGAGCCGCCCGAGCGCGTGGGCGTGGCGGCCAGGTCCGCAGCCGATGTCGAGCACGCGGGCCCCGGGAGCGAGCCCGAGCTGCGCCACGAGGAAGCCGACCTCGTTGTCCGTGCCCCGGGTGAACGAGTAGCGGAGGTACGCGCCGCCGAGGTGATCGGCCAGGTCCTCGAACCAGTGGTCGCGGGGCACCGGGGGGTCGCCTTCGGGGGCGGGATCCACGCCGGTCATCCGTCGGTCAGAACGACGGGCACACGAACTTCGGCGGGAACACGTTCCAGGTCCAGGTCGCCTTGCCGAACGAACAGCGCAGGTCGTAGGTCTGCCAGTACCCGATGACGCAGAGCCCACCCCCGATCATCAGGAGGAAGAGGACCACGAACCAGAAGTTGTTGCGCCGGACCGGGTCACCCACGGCAAGCCTCCAGGGACGAACGATGAAGCCCGGAGCGTACTCCCCCGGAGCATCGAGATCGGGGAGGCTCCAGACGCCGATCAGCCGCGCTCGTGCGAGACGGAACGAGTCGCCCGCTCAGCCCTTGGCTGCGGCCCAGCTGTCGCCGTACGCGAGGTGGACCTCGAGGGGGACCCGGAGGTCGAACGCGCCCGACATGGCTCCCAGGGTCAGGTCCGTCACGACGTCCCGTTCGCCCGGGTCGAGCTCGACGATCACCTCGTCGTGCACCTGGAGCACGAGTCGACTGGCGTGGCCGCCAGCCTCGAGCGCGTGGTCCAGCCGGACCAGCGCCACCTTGAAGATGTCCGCGGCCAACCCCTGGATTCCCGCGTTCATGGCCTGGCGCTCACCGGCTTGGCGGATGCGGAAGTTGGAGGAGCTGAGCTCGGGGATCTGGCGACGCCGCCCGAAGAGCGTCTCGGTGTAGCCCTTGGCCCGCGCCTCGGTCACCGTGGCCTCCATGTAGGCCTTCACCGACGGGAAGGCCTCGAAGTAGGCATCCAGGATGCCCTGCGCCTCCTTGGTCGCGATGCCCAGCCGTTGCCCGAGCCCGTAGGCCTCCATGCCGTAGGCGAGCCCGTAGGACACCATCTTCGCCTTGGAGCGTTGCTCGGTGGTCACCGCATCGTGGGCCACGGCGAAGATCCGCGCCGCGGTCTCGTTGTGGATGTCGGCACCGGATTCGAACGCCGCGATGAGGCCGGGATCCTCGGCCAGGTGGGCGATGCACCGCAGCTCGATCTGGTTGTAGTCGGCCACGAGGAACTCGAACCCGGCCGCCGGCACGAACGCTCGCCGGAACGCTCGACCCTCCTCGCTGCGGACCGGGATGTTGTGCAGGTTCGGCTGATCCGAGCTGAGCCGGCCCGTGCGGGCGACGGTCTGGTTGAAGGTGGCGTGGATCCGTCCGTCGGATCCCACCTCGTTGAGGAGGCCTTCGCCGTACGTCGATCGCAGCTTCTCGACCTCGCGGTAGGCCAGGAGGTGCTCGATGATCGGGTGCTGCCCCAGCAGCTTCTCGAGCGACGCCGCGTCGGTGGAGTACCCGGTCTTGGTCTTCTTCTGGGGTGTGAGACCGAGGCGGTCGAAGAGGATCTCACGCATCTGGGGAGTCGAGTTCACGTTGAACTCCCCGCCCGCGTCGGTCCAGATCAACCGCATCAGCCGGTCGCACTCGTCGGCGAAACGGGTGTTCAGCGCCCGCAGCTCCGCGGCGTCCACCCCGATGCCGAGCGTCTCCATCTTGGCCAGCACCCGCACCAACGGGACCTCGACCGTCTCGTTCAGCTCGCGAAGGCCCCGCGCCTCGAGCGCCGCCCCGAGCGGTGCGACCAACCGGTCGACCGCCAGCGCCTGTCCCGCGACCACGAGGCTGGTCCCATCGGTCTCGCCCCCGAAGTCGAGCTGGCCGGCGGGGGGAGCGCTGGATTCGGGGAGTTGCAGGTGCGCGTAGCGCAGCAGCACATCGTCGAGGGCATAGCGGCTCTCGGCCGGATCGAGCAGGTAGGCGGCGATGGCCGTGTCGAGCGTGAGCGAGTTCACGTCGACGCCCTCGACCCGAAGCGTGCGCAGCAAGGCCTTGGCCTCGTGGGCGGCGAGCGGACGGCCACCGGTGCCGAACAGGGCGGCGAGCTCGGCGGCGACGGCGGGATCGGACACGACCGCAGCGGGCAGGAACACCGCGGCGGCCTGCTCGGGATCGACGACGAGGGCGAGGCCATCGAAGCTCGAGCGACCTCGCTCGCCGGCCCAGGCCCCGGCGACCGCGACCACGTCGGTCCCACCTGCCAGACCCCGCAGCATCGCCACGGCATCGGCGGGCACGACGAGGTCGGTCACGGTCGCCTCGATCGCCTCGGCTGCGGCAACGGTCGCGGCCTCGAACTGCGCCCCGAGGACCTCGGCCAACCGTTCGTTGAGCGACTCGTTGCGGAACTCGAGGAAGGAGAAGAGCTGGTGCACCTCGTCCGTGTCGACCTCGCCCATGTGCAGCGACTCGGGATCGGTCTCGATGGGGACATCGCGCACGAGGACCATGAGCTCCGCGTTCTTGCGCGCCTGCTGCTCGAACTCGGTGAGGTTGGCTCGCAGCTTCGGGGTCTGCTCGGCCACGTGGTCGAAGATCCCGTCGAGCCCGCCGTAGGCGTTGATCAGCTTGGCCGCGGTCTTCTCCCCCACCCCGGGGATTCCCGGCAGGTTGTCCGACGGATCGCCGCGCAGGGCGGCGTACTCCACGTAGTCACGGGGCGAGACGCCCGTGCGCTCCTTGATCCCAGCCTCGTCGTAGAGGGCGTAGTCGCTGACGCCCCGCTTGTTGTAGAGCACCTTCACGTACGGGTCCTCGACGAGCTGGTACGCATCGCGGTCGCCGGTGACGATGAGCACCTCGTCGCCACGGTCGCGCGCGACGGTGGCGAGGGTGGCGATGATGTCGTCCGCCTCGAAACCGGCGAGCTCCAGGGTCGGGATGCGCAAGACGTCGACCATCTGGCGCACCAGACCCATCTGCTCCCGCAGGATGTCAGGAGCGGTCTCGCGGTTCGCCTTGTACGTGGTCAACGCCTCGTGCCGGAACGTGGGTTCGGGCCGGTCGAAGGCCACGGCCACATGGTCGGGGCGGTGGTCACGCAGCAGGTTCACGAGCATGGACGTGAACCCGTACACGGCGTTGGTGACCTGGCCACTCGCGGTCGCGATGTCGGTCGGGAGGGCGAAGAACGCCCGGTAGGTGAGCGAGTTCCCGTCGATGAGCATGATGGTGGACATGGGCTGGCCGAGCTCTCGGTCGATGGGGGTGGCGCCGCGACGGCCGCGCGTTCGGGCCGGGGGCGTTGGGTCGGATCAGGGCACCAGCTCGCCGGCGATCACCGCTTCGGCGACGGCCTTCATGGTCTGGCGCTCGCGCATGGCGGTCTTTTGGATGAAGCTGAACGAGTCCTGCTCGCTGAGGTGGTGCTGGTCCATCAGCCGACCCTTGGCCCGGTCGACGACCTTGCGGGCCTCGAGCTGCTCCTCGGCGGTTCGGGCCTGCTCGGCGAGCGCCTTGAGCTCGCGGAAGCGGCCGATGGCGACCTCGACGGCGGGGATGAGCTCACTGCGCTGGAACGGCTTGACGAGGTAGGCCATGGCGCCGGCATCGCGGGCCTGCTCGATGAGCTCACGTTGGCTGAAGGCGGTGAGGATCAGGACGGCGGCGAGTCGCTCGGCGGTGATCTCGCGTGTGGCGGACAGGCCGTCGAGACCGGGCATCTTGATGTCGAGGATCGCGACGTCGGGCTGCAGGGTCCGCACGAGCTCGATCGCCTCGTCACCGCGCCCGGTCTCGCCCACCACCACATAGCCCTCCTCTTCGAGGGTCTCCTTGAGATCGAGGCGGATGATGGCCTCGTCCTCGGCGATCACGACACGGGTGGGCACCGTTGGTTCCTTTCGGGCGGTCTGACGGTCGGGCGGCATCGTACCCTGCGCCGCGCACCCTCCCGCCCCGACCCTGCACCGCCCACCCGCCGCCATCCGCGGACCCGGCAGGGGACCCGCGGGGCCTCCCCGGGCCTCGTTCAGCCCTCGAGCAGTCGGTCGAGCAGCTCGTCCTGCGTGCGTTCGAGCTGATCGATCTCGGTCTGGAGCTCGCCGCGGTGCCGCCGCATCGCATCCGCGTGCTTCTGCGCCTCGCGGTGTTCCTGCTGGGCCATCGGCGTCTCGGACACGAGCGCCCGCAACCGGGCGTCGTCGGCCTCCTCGGCGAAGTGCGCGAGCTGGTCGTCGGCGATGACGAGCTCGCGGCGCAGGCTCTTGAGTTGTTCGGCGAGCTCGGTGAGGCGGCGCTCGACCAACGATCGCGACATGGGCGGGAGTGTAGAGCGCGCGCCGAGGGTGGGTCCGCGCGGGCGAGCCAGGGACAACCGTTTCGTCTCGGGCGGCGGAGACGCTAGCTTTCCGGGGTTGCGTTGCACACCGGCCCAGGTGGTGGAACAGGCAGACACGCCGGACTCAAAATCCGGTCCCCGCAAGGGGGTGCGGGTTCGATTCCCGCCCTGGGCACCATGGGAACGAACCACGCCGTGCGCCGGCGCCTCATCTTGTTGACGGTGCTCGGCGCGATCCTCGCCGGGCTCCTCGCCTACCGACGCCGAGCGATCGCGCAGCGAGCCGAGGAGTTCCACCAGCGGTACGGCTGACGCCACCATCAGCCAACTGGCACACCCCGCAGGGACCGCGCACACTGGGCTGAGCCGCCATCGAGGCTTCACACGCCGTTCACCACCACGACCGCCATCGCCGCCATCGTGACAAAGGTGAAACCAGAACGACGCCCGTGGAGTCAGAGACGCCAACCCGACACGTGGAGTCCCGTACCGCGCATGCCCGCCACCATGATCGCCTTCACCTTTCCCGGCCAAGGATCCCAGAAACCCGGTATGGGAGCCGCGTGGGCCGACCACCCCTCGTGGGAGCTCGTGGCCGAAGCCTCGGCGGCTGCCGGTCGGGATCTCGCCCGGCTGCTTCTCGATGCTGACGCGGACGAGCTCAAGGCCACCCGCAACAGCCAGATCGTCACGATGATCACGAGCCTCGTCGTGCTCGACGCCGTCGAGCGACTCGGGGTCGAGCCGGCGCTCTATGCCGGGCACAGCCTCGGCGAGTACACGGCCCTGGTGGCATCGGGGGCGATCGCGTTCGACGATGGCGTGCGACTCGTCGTCGAGCGGGGCGAGGCGATGCAGACCGCGGGAGACGAGCGCCACGGTTCGATGGCCGCGGTGCTCGGCCTCGACGATCTCAAGGTCGAGCAGGCCTGCGCCGAGACCGGCGGGGACGCCTGGGTGGCCAACTACAACGCGCCAGGCCAGGTCGTGATCGCGGGCCATCCCGACGCGCTCGCCGCCGCCGGAGCCAGAGCCAAGGAGCTCGGCGCCAAGAAGGTCATGGCGCTGCCCGTCAGCGGCGCCTTCCACACGCCGTACATGGCGCCGGCGCAGGAGCGCCTCGCCAAAGCGATCGCGACCACGGAGCTGCGGGACCCCGATCTACCCGTCATCGCCAACGTCGACGCTGCCCCCCACACCGACGCCCACGACTGGACCGAGCTGCTGAGCGCCCAGTTGTGCAGCCCGGTGCGCTGGCGCCAGACCCTCTACACCCTCGACGAGCTCGGGGCGACGACCTTCGTCGAGCTGGGGGCCGGATCCGTGTTGTCAGGCATGGCCAAGCGCACGATCAACGGCGCCCGGGTCCTGTCGATCGCCACCCCCGA
>JBBQHT010000226.1:0-8156 GCA_038324235.1 Acidimicrobiales bacterium | reverse complement strand
CAAGGGCATCACGGCGATCGCCGCGAACCTGCTGGCCCAGCGCGGCGAGCTGGACCTGGACGCGAAGGTGGCCCACTACTGGCCCGAGTTCGCGCAGGCCGGCAAGGCCGACATCCCCGTGCGGTGGTTGCTCTCCCACCGGGCGGGCCTGCCGTGGGTGGATGTCGAGATGACCCTCGAGCAGGCGCTCGACTGGGACCTCGTGATCGAGGCGCTCGAGCAGCAGGCCCCGATCTGGGAGCCCGGCACCCAACACGGGTACCACGCCACCACGTTCGGCTGGCTCGTCGGTGAGGTCGTGCGTCGCGTCAGCGGCAAGACGATCGGCGAGTTCGTCCGCGACGAGTTGGCCGGCCCGCTCGGCCTGGATCTGTGGATCGGGCTGCCCGAGGAGCTGCACGCCCGCGTGGCGCCGCTCGAGGTCATCGAGATCCCGAGCGATCCCGCCATGGCCGCGATGGTCGATCAGTTCATCGGCCCGGACACCGCCCTCGGCAAGGCGCTGTTCGCCCCCGGCAACGCCTGGGCCGAGAAGCGCTTCGACTCGTTCAACCTGCCCGAGGTGTGGCAGGCCGAGATCCCCGCGGCCAACGGCATCACCGACGCCCGGTCGCTCGCCAAGCTGTATGCCGCGTGCGTCAGCGAGGTGCCCGGCGCGGACGGGACGCCGACGCGGTTGTTCACCGACGCGACGATCGACAACGCGATCACCCGCCAGACCGAGGGGGTGGACCACGTCCTGATGGACATGGACCTGCAGTACGGACTCGGCTTCAACCTGCCCAACGAGATGTTGAAGATGGGCGGCCACCGCAGCTTCGGCCACTACGGCGCCGGCGGTTCGGTCGGCTTCGCGGATCCGGATCAGCAGCTCGGCTTCGGGTACGTCATGAACAAGATGTTCATGGGCCTCACCGGCGATCCGCGCACGGCCGGCCTCATCGACGCCACCTACGCGTCCCTCGAAGCCACGACCCCCGCCTGACCGCGATCCCCCCCCGACCCAAAGCACCCCGAAATCGGGACGTTTCGCCGGATCGAGCCCGACGCGACGTCCCGATTTCGGATCGGGGTGGATCGATGCGCAGGTCAGAGGGCGACGCCGATCCCGGCGAAGTACTTCTTGAACGTGGCCACGTCGATGGCGAACACGCCATCGACCGCTCCCAGATCGATCGATCGCCAAAAGCTGACGTCACGCATCGGGATCGTGCCGTTCAGCTGGCCGGTGGTCGCCTCGCAGTAGCCCCACGGGTTGCGCAGCACGATGTAGTCGCGCTTGAGGAACGTCGAGAGGTCGATCGCCAGCTTGTCCTGCAGGCGCTCGAGCTCGAGCGCGAGGTACGGATCATCGACCGGCCCCCGGGCCAGCGTCGGCAGGTCGTAGTGGCGATAGCGCGTCGGGTCCAACACGGTGGTGTCGAGGTGCGCGAAGACCTGCGGACCCGACGCCCAGCCCAACACGGAGTAGGCGTGCCAGCCGACCAGGTTGGCGTCCGCGTAGTTCACCTTGTCCGGCGAGTCGGCGCCCGTCGCGTAGGTCCATGCGGTCATCGGATCGACCGTGCGGTAGCTCACCGAGTGCGACTTCACGAGCTTGAGCAGGTCGCTCGCCGAGGTGGTCGCCGTCGCTGTGTAGTGGGGCTGGCGCCCGGTGAGCGCGGCCGACGCACCGACAGGATCGCCGCCGTTGAGCACGGTCAGATCGGGATGGTCGTTGGTCGTGTTGCCCCGCCACATGGCGTATGCCTTCTCGACGATGGCGGGCCAGATCTCACCGGCCTCGCTCGAGTGGCCGTACATCGGGCTCGACGTTCCGCTCCACACCAGCATCTGATCGGTGACCTCGAACGAGTGCGTCTGGCCGTTCGCAGGGTCCACGAACTCGACGAGGTTCGTGAACTGGTCGTTGGCCGTGCCGGTTGCGCGGGACCGCTGCGCGACGGTGTAGGGCAACGCCCACGCCACCGAGGACATCGCCGCGATCAACCAGCAGTCGGCGAGCCCGCCCTGGACCGGGTCGAAGAACTCGGCCGCCTCGTCGAAGAAGTGCCCGCCGTCGATCCACTGCCCGCCGTCGGGTGTCCACCCAAGAGCGATGACCAGCTCGTGCCAGATCCGATCGAGGACCTCCTGGGGGAACAGGCGCGCCAGCTGCTCCTGGCGGACCAACGGCCCGGGGCCGACCTCGATGGTCCAACCCCCCGCCCGGCTCGGCACCAGCGAACGCACCGGGAGCTCCTCGACCGCGCCACCCGTCAGGATCTTGAGATCGCCCAGATGCGCGATCGCGTCGAGGTCGAGCGCCGGGTAACGGTCGACATCGCGGCCGCCCCGGTCGTCCACGCTGGGGAACGACGGCGAGCGCGTCGTGAGCTCGCCGGCTTCGCTCCGCCCGAACCCGAGGTAGACGGGCGAGTCGTGGACCGGGTCGAACAGCTGCTCGTACGGGGTCTGCAGCACGTCTTCGACGAGCTGGCGGGGGTTGCTGATCTGGGACCACTCGACGGGTCGGCCCAGGACGATCTCGACGAGGGCGCGCGGGTTGCGCGCCGCCAGGAAGGGGATCTCAGCCATGTCGGGTACCTCGTTCTCACGATGAGGGGATGGATGGTGTGACACCGCCACCGTGACGCCGGCGGCTTGCGGGCGCCATGCCGCTGTCTTGCCGTTCGCTGCCGATCGCTGGTGATCGGGACCTGCCGAGGTGCGGCGCACCGACCGCGGTCGGGCCAGTACCCTGGACGCCGTGACCGACCCGTCCCCCGGTCGGGCGAGCGCTGAAGCATCACGACGGCGGACCTTCGCCATCATCAGCCATCCCGACGCGGGCAAGACCACCCTGACCGAGAAGTTCCTGCTCTACGGCGGCGCCCTCACCAACGAGGCCGGCGCCGTCAAAGCGCGCGGATCTCGCCGCAGCGCGACGTCGGACTGGATGGCCCTCGAGCAGCAGCGCGGCATCTCGATCACGTCCACCGTGCTGCAGTTCCCCTACCGCGACCACGTCATCAACCTGCTGGACACCCCGGGTCACCGCGACTTCTCCGAGGACACCTACCGCGTGCTGGCCGCCGCCGACGCAGCGGTGATGGTGCTCGACGCCGCCAAGGGCATCGAGCCCCAGACCCTCAAGCTCTTCGACGTGTGCCGGCAGCGCGGCATCCCGCTGCTCACCTTCATCAACAAGTGGGACCGGCCGGGCCTCGGCGCGCTCGAGCTCATCGACGAGATCGAGGAGAAGCTCGGCATCGTTCCCACGCCGGTCACGTGGCCCGTCGGCATCTCCGGCGACTTCCGCGGCGTGATCGATCGGCGCGACACCGAGTTCACCCGGTTCACCCGGACCAGCCACGGCGCCACGATGGCCCCCGAGGAGGTCGTCGACATCGACCGTGCCGCCGACGAAGAAGGCGATGCCTACCTCACGGCGCTGGACGACCTGTCGCTGCTCGATGCGGTCGGTGCCGACCTGGACCTCAAGACCTTCGTCGCCGCGGAGACCACGCCTGTGTTCTTCGGCAGCGCGCTCACCAACTTCGGGGTGCGCAAGCTGCTCGACGCGATCGTCGACCTCGTCCCGTCCCCCAGTCCCCGGCCCGACATCGACGGGCACCCTCGCGAGCTCGACGCGCCGTTCAGCGGGTTCGTGTTCAAGGTCCAGGCGAACATGGACCCCAGCCACCGCGACCGCATCGCCTTCGTGCGGGTCTGCTCGGGCCACTTCGAGCGGGGCATGGTCGTCATCCACGGCCGGACCGGCAAGCCCTTCGCCACGAAGTACGCGCACCAGGTGTTCGGACAGGAGCGCGAGACGATCGAGGACGCGTTCCCCGGCGACGTGATCGGGCTCGTAAACGCGACCGATGTGCGCATCGGCGACGCCCTGTTCGCCGAGGTCCCCGTGGCGTTCCCACCCATCCCGAGCTTCGCGCCCGAGATGTTCTCCGTGGCCCGCGTGAAGGACACGTCCAAGGCGAAGCAGTTCCGTAAGGGCATCGCCCAGCTCGACGAGGAGGGCGTGGTGCAGGTGCTGCGCGAGCGGGACCAGGGCGAGTCCGCCCCCGTGCTGGCGGCGGTCGGGCCCATGCAGTTCGAGGTGGCCGTGCACCGGCTCGAGAACGAGTTCGGGGCGCCGGTCGAGCTCAGCCCCACGTCGTATCGCGTGGCCCGCCGCACCGACGCCGCCAGCGCCGACCAGTTGCGTTCGATGCGTGGCGTGCGGATCGTCGAGCGGTCCGACGGCACCATGCTGGCGCTGTTCGAGAGCACCTACTGGGTCGACCGGCTCGAGCAGGAGCACCCGAACCTCACCCTCGAGCGCCTCGTCGCCGAAGGCGCGCAGGGCTGAGCGGCGTCCCGCCGGGTCACCGCACCCGGCGGCGAGTTGCCAGCACGATCAGGCCTCCGACCGACAACAAGAAGGCGCCGGCCAGCACGAGCCGGGCCGTGTCGGATCCGGTGACCGGCAGCGTCCCGGTCGAGCCGACGGCGGTGGGCTCGACCGCGACACCGGACACGCCGACCACCAGCGCCGACGTCGAGGTCGAGGTCGAGGTCGTCGACAGCCCGGGATCCCCGGTCGTGGTCGTCGTCGGTGCCCCGGTGGTGGTCGTGGTCGTCGGGGCGGCTGTCGTCGTGGTGGCCGTCGTGCTCGTCGTGGTCGTCGGCGCGGCCGTCGTGCTCGTCGTGCTCGACGTGCTCGACGTGCTCGACGTGCTCGACGTGCTGGTCGTGCTGGTCGTGCTCGTCGTCACGGGGACCACCGCGTTCGCCTCGAAGGCGCCGATGTCGCACGCCGCTCCCGCCGGACGGGGCGCCCCGCGCTGGTCCGCCGGGACCTTCGCGCCGCACGCACCGGCGGCATCGATCGCCGAGCTCCCGGCCACGAGCGCCCGGGTGCGGGTCGGCCCCCCGTTGGCGCCGAGCGCACCAAGGGTCGTGGCGTGGTCGTCGTTCAGATCGGTCGCCTGGGTGAAGGACGTGCACGTGGTGTCGTCGGCGAGGTTGTGGCCGGCTGAGGTGATCGCGCCCACGCCGCTCGTCGCGCAGTTGCGGGGCTGACCGTTGGCGAGGTTGCCCATGACGAGGGTGTTCTCGAACACGACCGGCATGGTCGATCCGGCGATCACGTTCACGTACACGCCCGCGCCGGCATAGGCACCGGACGCGATGTTGTCGGCGATCGTGACGTTGGTCAGGGTGGCGGACGACGCCGCCGAGCCGTACGCCTCGAAGTACACCGCCCGGGCGCCCATCGTGTTTCCCGAGATGGTCGTGTTGGTGATCGCCGTCGTGACCGCCGCGTACACCGCTCCGGCGTTGCCGTCCGTGGTGTGGTTGTCCGCGAGGAGGCTGTCGATGATCTGCAGGGAGCCCTGTTGGTTCCCCGTCTTCGCGATGGCGCCACCGGTCGAACCGTTGCCGGGGATGCTCGTGACCGTGTTGTCGACGATCTCGCTGCGGATCACCGCCAGCGTGCCCGTGCTACCGGCGATCCCTCCACCGAACAGCGCGTTGCCCCCCGACACCACGGAGTCCTGCACGGTGAGGTTGGTGCCCCCGTGCTCGAGGATGTCGCCACCGCTGACGCCCGTGCCCGGGTCGCCCCCGGTGATGGTGAGGCCCTCGAGCGTCGCGGAACCGCCCTGGACGTCAAAGACGCGATCGATGCCGGCGCCGTCGATCGTCGTGGCGGTCGCCCCACCCGAGCCGACGATCGTGACGTCGCCGACCAGGTCGAGGTCGCCGGTCGCGCCGGCGTCCTCGTTCGTCCCTGTAATGGTGAGCGTGTAGTGCCCGGGGGGCACGGTGATCGTGTCGGCCCCCGGGTGCGCGTTGGCCTGCAGGACGGCATCGCGCAGCGAGCCCGCTCCCCCGTCGGTCGTCGTCGTGACGGCGAAGCCGGTGGCGCCGGCCGGCGCGCCGACCAGGCCCAGCCCGAGCAGCGAGGCCGCGGCGGTCGCCGTCAACGCCGCGGCCGCCCGGCGTCCTGGCGCGCGTCGAGGCGAACGGCGCGGCGACCGGGGCGGTGCGGCGCGGTCCACGCCGGTGACGGGCGTGGACTCGGGGGCGGAACGACGGGGAGCGAGGTGAGCCATGCGCTGATCCTGGGGGCACCCGGCAGGATGCACGTGAGTAGCCCCTACTCAGATTCGGTCGATCGGGTACGGGACTGTGCGCCCGGTCCGGTCCGGTCTGGTCCCGATGTGGGCCAACCGGGCGATCCGATCCGAGTGGGCCAACCGGGCGATCCGATCCGATCTCATCCGTTCCGATCCGATCCGCATGGGCCGAACGGCCCATGCCAGGTTTGTGTCAGATTCCGTGAAGGTCGCCGCCATGCTCCCGGCACACGAGCGCGAACTGTCCTAGAGTCACCTTTTGAGGGGCGCCCGGGGGGAATTGCGCCGCTCGAACCTCTCTTTCGGGGCCCCCAAAACTCATGATCGCTGATCTCTCCAAGTCAGAACGTGAGGCACTCAAGGCCATCTACCGCCACACCAAGCACGGTGTGGAGGCCCACACCGGCGACCTCGCCGAGACGCTGGGGGTCACGCCGGGCACGGTGACCGCCACGATCAAGCGCCTTGCCGACCGCGAGCTGGTGGACCACCGCCCTTACCACGGGGTGACCTTCACCGATGCCGGGCGCCGCCAGGCCATCTCGGCGATCCGGCGGCATCGGATCGTCGAGCGGTTCCTCGCCGACCAGCTCGCCTACTCGTGGAGCGAGGCCGACCGCCTCGCCCCCACCTTCGAGCACGACCTGCCCGACGAGGTCGAGGAGCGCATGTTCCAGGTCCTCGGGCGCCCGGCCACCTGCCCCCATGGCTTCCCCATCCCCACGCCCGAGCAGGATGTCATCCCCGAGATGCCGTCGCTGTATGACCTCGCGGCCGGCGTCGTGGCCGAGGTCGCGCTGCCCAGCTCCACCGACCCGGCGATCGTGCGCTACCTCGACGAGCAGGGCGTCCGCCCCGGCGTGCAGGTCGAGGTCGTGGCCCGGCACCCCTTCGACGGGCCCGTCGTCCTGCTCGTCGCCGACCACGAGCGCACGCTCGGCGAGCGGATCGCGCGGCACATCTACGTCCGGCCCGTCGATCGCGCCACCGACCCACCAGATCTGACCGACCCCACCGCCCCGCGCGGTGCGGCCGGTGAGCAACGCGGCCCCCGCGCCGCACCGAAGAACGGCGGTTCCGCCGCCGCTCGGACCCACAAGGAAGGGACCAGACCATGATGCACCTCTTTGCGGAGGGCGGTTATCAGACGTTCGTGTTGGAGAGCAAGGAATGGGCACTCATCGTGTTCTCCGGCCTGACGGCCATCGTTGCGATCCTCGTGGGCGCCTTCTTGATGAAGGGGGTCCTCGCCGCTGATGAGGGCACCCCGAAGATGAAGGAGATCGCGGCCGCGATCCAGGAGGGCGCCCTCGCCTACCTGAAGCGCCAGTTCCGCACGATCGGCGTCATCCTCATCCCGCTGGTGGTGATCGTCTTCATCAGCTCGACCCAGATCGTGAAGCCCGACGGCGTCATCGCTCTCACGAAGGTGCAGTCCGGCACGTTCCGCACGCTCGCGTTCATCGCGGGTTGCGTCATGTCCGGTCTCACCGGCTTCATCGGCATGAGCTTGGCGGTGCGCGGCAACGTGCGCGCCGCCGCCGCCGCGAAGACCGGGTCCATGCCCGCGGCGCTCAAGGTGGCCTTCCGCACCGGAGCCGTCGCCGGCATGTTCACGGTGGGTCTCGGTCTCATCGGGGCCACCGTGGTCATCGCCATCTTCCAGAACACGAGCTCGGCCATCCTCATCGGCTTCGGCTTCGGCGGTTCGCTGCTCGCGCTGTTCCTGCGCGTCGGCGGCGGCATCTTCACCAAGGCCGCCGACGTCGGCGCCGACCTGGTCGGCAAGGTCGAGGCGGGCATCCCCGAGGACGACCCCCGCAACCCCGCGACCATCGCCGACAACGTCGGCGACAACGTCGGCGACTGCGCCGGCATGGCGGCCGACCTGTTCGAGAGCTACGAGGTCACCCTGGTCGCCTCGATCATCCTCGGCGTCTCCGCGTTCGCCTCGATCTACCCCGAACAGCCGTCGAAGTGGGCGATCGGCCTCGTCTTCCCGCTGGCCGCTCGGTCGGTCGGCGTCATCGC
>JBBQHT010000225.1:0-8163 GCA_038324235.1 Acidimicrobiales bacterium | reverse complement strand
CCACAACCCGGTGAGCGGATCGACGAAGGCTGCTTGTTCGAGCTCGTCGAGCGAGCGGGCCATCACGGCGAGCACGGCGTCGTCGACGACGTCGAGGAGCCGGTTCTCGAGCTCGAGCACGCGGGCCGGGAGAGCCTCGCGGCGCAGCCAGGCCCGGGCGACGGTCCGTAGCGCCAGGAGCTGCGCCACGATGAGGGTGGGAGCGGCGGCGCCGGTGCTCTCGATCGCCGATCGCGTCGGGCGCTCGGTCTGGGCCTGTGTCGGAGACGCGGCGTCGAGGAGCTCGGCGATGCTCGCCACGATCTCGTGGGCATCGCCGATCACGATGGGTGAGGGCATCGTCGGGTGGAGGACGCATGCTGATGCCCACGCCGCGTAGAGCGAGTCCACCGGCTCGGTCCCGAAGCCCCGCCCCACGGTCTGCTGTGCCTGATCTGGATCCGCCATGGCAATCGCTCCGTCCCACCTGTGTTGCGCTGATAGCGCCGCCGGGGTCTGGAGCGACCGAATCTGTGGTGGCATCGAGGACCGCGCCCGGCAGCGTGTGCCGGGGTCGGAACCTCTCTTCAGTGCCGCCACCGAAACTATCGGCAGCCCGGTCGCGCGGGGAGATAGGCCGCTCGGCTCTACGTCACCAGAACGGATGGGCCGTGTGGCCCTCTTTGGGGGATCAGCTGTCGAAGCCGACGCCGAGCGTGTCGAGCAGCCGGAGCCACGGTCCCCGTCGGCCCTCGTGCTCGTCGGCTCGCGAGAGTGCCCGGCGCGTCATGGTGACCACCGCGCCACGCGCGGGTTCGGGCGGGAACGGGAACGGGGGGCGGCGCACCGCGGCGAGGCGCGCTCGTTCGGTGGGGTCCCCGCTGAGCAGATCGAGGGCCACGCGCGCGCCGAACCGGCTCGCCCCCACGCCGAGACCGGTGTAGCCGACCGCCCACGCGACCCGGCCCTGGTGCGCCCGTCCGGCGGTGAGCATGAACCGGCTCGTGGTGGCGATCGGCCCACCCCAGCGATGGGTGAAGCGGACGCCTTCGAGTTGGGGGAAGGTCGTGAAGAAGTGGCCGGCGAGCGTGGACTGGCTGCCCGGGTCCTGCTCGAGGGCGGGGCCGACCCGGTTGCCGAAGTGGTAGAGCGCGTCCCACCCACCCCACAAGATGCGGCCGTCCGGTGTCGGCCGGTAGTAGTGGAACTGGTTGCCCATGTCGGACAGCCCCTGCCCATCAGCCCACCCGAGCGACGACCACTGCGCTGCGTTGAGCGGTTCGGTCACGAGCACGTGGTCGTAGACGGGCAGCACCGACCGGCGGATCGGTGCGACCAGGCCGGGGAACGCGTTGGTGGCGAGCAGCACCTGGCGGGCCCGCACCTCCAGGTGGAGACCGCGCAGCACCACGTGGTCGCGACGAGCTTCGAGCGCCCTGACCGGGGTGTGCTCGCGGAGGCGGATGCCACTGCTCGTGACCGCCGCCAGCAGACCCCAGACGAGCCGGCCCGGGTCCACGAGGCCGACGTGGGTCTTCTGCCAGACCCCGCCGAGGTAGGTGGGGGATGAGACGGCCGCGCGCGCCGCCGCTGCGTCGAGCAGCGCGACGTCCTCGCCGTGGTGGGCCAGGAGCGCGGCGTGCGCTTCGAGCTCGTCGGCCTGCCACGGCGCGACGGCGACATCGAGCTCGCCCGTGGGCCGGAACGACGCATCGATCCCATACCGGTCGAGGTCGGCGAGGAGTCCGTCGTAGTTCTCGTGGCCGAGTCGGACCAGCGTGTCGATCTCGTCCGGGAAGTGGGCCACGCCGTTGGCGATGCCGTGGGTGATCGACGCGGCGAGGAACCCGCCATTGCGGCCCGACGCGCCGATGCCGGCCTCGCCGGCCTCGAGGACCAGGATGTCGCGCCCGGGATGGTCGGCCCGGGCCTGCAGCGCCGCCCACAGACCCGTGTAGCCCGCGCCGACGATGACGAGATCCGCCTCGGTCGTGCCGGTGAGACTCGGCGAGGGGTCGGGCCGACCCGGCTGGTCGAGCCAGAAGACCGAGGGTTCGGCCTCGGCCAGCGCCGGGTGAGCGGGGCGGCCGGCGGGCGCGAGATGGGAGCGCCCGTTGCCCTCAGCCACGGCCCACGGCCAGCAGCGCCTCGCGCAGGGCCGAGACGCACACGCCGAGGTCGTCGTCATCGATCACGAGCGGCGGGCAGAACGCGACGGTGCCGGCGCCGATGGGGCGGGCGATGACCCCACGCGCGAGCAGCGCCGCGCGCACGTCCAGGGCGCTGACATCGGCGTGCATGCCCAGGCCCCAGATGGCGCCCTCGCCGCGCACCTCGGCGACGAGCCCGTCGGCGTGCAACTCGCGGAACCCGGCCCCGAGGACCTGCGCGATGTGGGGCACCCGATCGAGCAGGTGCTCGTCGCGCAGGACACCGATGTTGGCGATGCCGGCGGCGCAGGCGGCGGGGTGGCCGCTGTAGGTGTAGCCGGTGCGCAAGATGTACTGATCGTCGGCTTCGAGCACGTCGCGCACACGCCGCCCGACGAGCACGCCGCCGAGCGGCTGATAGCCCGACGTCGACGCCTTGGCGAAGGTCAGCAGATCGGGGGTAACGCCGTAGTGGTCGGCGGCGAACCAGGTGCCCAGGCGGCCGAAGCCGGTGATGACCTCGTCGAAGATCAGGAGCGCGCCGTGCTCGTCGCACAGCTTGCGCAGTCCGAGCAGGTACTCGGTGGAGGAGGGGTAGACGCCGCCGGCGCCGATCACCGGCTCGGCGATCACCGCCGCGATCTCGCCCCCGCGGCGATCGAACAGCGCTTCGGCGCTGGCGAGGTCGTCGTGGTGGAACTGCTCGATGCCGTGCACGAGCTGTCCCCAACCCTCCTGGTTCAGGGGGAGGCCCTGCACGGAGGTCCCGCCGAAGTTGGTGCCGTGGTAGCTGAGGCTGCGCCCGACCAGGATCTGGCGCTGGGGCTCACCCGAGCGTTGGAACGTGAGCCGGGCCAGCTTGAGCGCGGTGTCGACCGCCTCGGATCCCGAGCAGGTGAGGAACACCCGCGGGTCGGGCAGGGGGCTGAGGGCGGCGACCTCGGCGGCGAAGGTCTCGGCCGGGACGTTCGTGAAGATGTCGAAGATGTTGTAGTTCTCGAGCGTCGCGAGCTGCTGGGACACCGCCTCGACGATCTCGGGCCGGCCATGGCCGACGTTGCAGTACCAGAGGCTGGCGAGTCCGTCGACGTAGCGCGTGCCCGCGTCGTCGAACACCGCGGCGCCCTCGCCGCGCACGATCGTGATGAAATCCTCGGCCACGGGCCGGGCGAAGGGGTGGAGCAACGGGGTGGGGGCCACAGCGAACCTCGGTATCGGCCGGACGGGCCACCATTCTGCCTCAGTGGAGGTCCTGTCCGTCCGGCTGCGAGCGGCCGCCGCGACCCGATCAGGCGCGGAGGCGGATGGCGGTCCAGGCGTTGTCGACCAACGACCGGCTCGCAGGGCGGGTCCCCAGACCGGCGCGTCCGCGGGCGGCCTCGTCGAGCACATCGAGCAGGAACCGCGCCGCGATCGCCGGGGTGAGCTCGGCGGCGACCTCCGCCGCCGCGCGGCCGAGGGCGGTGCTCACCGCGGCATCACCGACGGCCTGCATCGCCTCGGCCCAGGCCTCGGCCTGCTCGTGACGTTCGACCGGGATCACCACGCCGGTGCGCGTGTCCTTCACGAGGTCGCGCACGGCGTCGTTCGCCGCGCCGGCGATGACTGGGATCGCGCTGTTCATCGATCGCTGGATCGCGAGGTCCCACGGATGATCGGTGGCGGCGTAGGGCACCAGCTGGGCCGACCAGTGTGCCGGCGCGGGGCTTGCGTCGGCGACGTCGTTGGCATCGACGATCGTCACCCAGGCTGCGGCGGCGGATCGTGTGACGAGGGCTCGTGCCGCGGGGCCGGCGCCGACGAGCTCGACCCGCCACGCGCCGGCGCCGTGCTCCAGGGCCGCCAGGACGGTCGCCAGGCCGGCGAGGTACCGGGCGGGTTGCACGAGGCCGAACACCGGGGGCCCGCCCGCGGATGGGAGGGCGCGATCGGCGCTGGACGGGTCGACGTCGGCCGCGGTGACGAAGGGCAGGACGTGGACCGGTGTGTCGGCGCCGGCCACGCCGGCGTAGCTCTTGGCCGCACGCGTGCCGGCCGCGAAGATGCCGTCGATGCGCCAGGACGCCGCGAGGCCACGCCGCCACGTGGCCCGCACCTTGCGGCTCCGACTGCCCTCGGCGACGGCGTCGGCGCGATCGGTCCAGAGGTGCAGGCTTCGTGCTTTGCCGGCTGCGGTCGCGCGCCGCAACGCATCGGCACCCCCGGGAACGCCACCGAGCAGGAGCACGTCGGTTCCCGCGGCCCGCTGCCACGCGTGGCTCTGCGCCTTCGGGTCCGCCGCCACGATGTCGTCGGGATGGGTCCCGTGGCGCGGCGCCGGATCGGCGGTGGCCGACCACACGACCCGTACACCTGTACCGGTCGCGCGCAGCGCGGCGATGATGTCCGTGGCGCGGTCGTCTGGCGTCGGACCGAACAGCGTGATCGTCATGTCGGCACCGCCGGGCCGTGGGGCATCCGCGCAGCGTAGGCGACCCAGCGGGACGCGTCGGCGCTCCGCCGCCGGGTGCGGCGCCCACCGGTCGGCTGGTGTGCCGTCCCGCACGGGCGGTCGTGGGGCTCCGGTAACCTGCTGCGGTGCTCGACGTTCCTCTCGTTCGCATCGATCCCGATCTCCCTGTGCCGGCCTACGCGAAGCCCGGCGACGCCGGTGTCGACCTGCGGGCCTGCGAGAGCGTCGTGCTCAAGGCCGCCGGTGGGCGCGCCCTGGTCCCGACCGGGGTCTCCGTCGCCATCCCACCCGGGTACGCCGGGTTCATCCAACCTCGCAGCGGTCTGGCCTTGGCCCACGGCGTCACCTGCCTCAACACGCCCGGGCTGATCGACAGTGGCTACCGGGGCGAGCTCAAGGTCCTTTTGGTCAACACCGACACGCTGACCGACTTCGAGGTCACGCGCGGGGAGCGGGTGGCCCAGCTCGTGATCCAGAAGGTCGAGCACGCGGCGTTCGTCGAGGTCGACGAGCTCCCACCGTCAGATCGCGGCCACGACGGCTTCGGTTCCAGCGGCCGACACTGACCGGGCGGCCCGGGCTGTCAGTAGCGCTTGACGAGGTGCACGTGCGCGGCCTGCTCGTCGACGTCGTGCACGTCGACGGTCTCGGCCACGATCTCGTCGAAGCGCTGGCGGGCGCCTGAGTTGAGCCAGGTCTGCCCGTCGCCGGCCGTGGTGGATGCGTCGATCACCAGCGCGTGCGGCTCGATCGTGAACTCGATGGTGATGTCGCCGCTGCTGCCTTCGGGCCGGAGCAGCAGGATGATCGTCTCGTCGACGGCGATGCGCAGGTCTTCGATCTCGGTGAAGGTGAGACCGAGGCGGAGGGCGAGGCTGGACGCCGCCACCCGGGCGATGCGTCCGTAGTCGGGCTCGGCGGGCAGCACGAGACGGATCTGATCGCCCGCGTGATCGGGTTCGGTCACATCGCCGCGGACATCGTCGGACACGAGGTCAGCTTCCCACGGTCGGGCACGCGACGCGTCGACGGCCGGCGAACCGGTGGGCACCGGCGTCGCGGGGACGACGAATCGGCCGGCAGGGTTTGCTGGGGGTGTCGCGTTGGGGGCGTTGCGTTGGGGCGTTGGCCGGATCGGCGCCGGCGTCACGAGTAGCTGACGTGGAAGGTCACCGTCACCTCGAAGGAGAAGAAGTACGGGTCGCCGTAGCCGGGGGGCAGGGCGTCGCCGTCGCCGGTGGGTGGATGGTCGAGTCGATGCCGCCGGGTCCACCGACCACCGTCGCGGGTCCGAGCTCGACGGTCACGGTCCGCTGCGAGAGGGTGGTGAGAGGTGCCGGCCCGGAGGCCCCATGCCGGTGTCTCTGGTTCTGACCACCGAACGACCGAGCGCTTACGGCCGACCTGCTCGGGCCCCACCGGCCGACCCGGCCCCCTCGACCCCGCTCGATCCTCAGCCCGTGGGAGGTGCGGGCTGGCCGATCGCGATGAATCGAGTGAAGCCATCCACGCCGGACACGGCGTCGGGGGTGGCGGGCGGATCCGGGTCGGGGTGAGGTTCGACGTGATAGTGGCGTTGGGGTGTCTGGGAGAAGATCGCGTTGGGATCGATGGTGGCGGTGAGACCGGCGGTTGTGCCGGCGGAGTGGTGCCCCGCGTCGATGGTGCCGTCGGGGTTGGCGCGCAGCGCGTCCGTGCCGGCAGACCCGGTCGCGAACGGTGCGGGGAGGTCGATGCAGACGGTGAAGCCGCTGCGCAGGTCGAGGAGGTGCACGAACGCGGGGTGGTCGGTGCTGTGGGGGTCGCGGTAGAGCGTCGCCAGTTGGGTGTGGTCAGGGGTGAGCACTGATTGGATGACGTAGCCGTACATGTCTTCGGGCGCCGCGGCCTTGTCGTAGCTCCCGGTCGGGTACTGGATCTGGGTGGCGAGGTCGAGTGTGGTGACCCGGTAGTGGTCGCTGTAGCGGCGAGCGGCGAAGACGCGTCGGCCGTCGACGGAGAACGCTTCGGGTTCGAGGTGGCCTTCGAACTCGGCCCTCGTGGCGGGACCACCCGTGGTCGGATCGAAGCGGAAGATGATGGTGCGATCATCGTGGAACGAGGCCAGCGCCACGCTCGCGCCGCCGGGTTCGACGGCGGCCACGGTCACGGCCTGGCCGCCGGGCACGACCCACTTCCCAACGCTGGTTTCGGCGCCGGTTCGAGGGTCGAGGCGCCAGAACGAGGTGGTGATGGTGGTCGTGCCGTCATTGTCGGCGGCGAAGATCGCCGAGCCATCCGGCGCGGCGACGGCACCGGGTCTCACCCACACTGGCTCGTGCGATCCGACGGGGACACCGGCGAGACCGCCGCTCGTCTGGACCAACGCGATCGAGGCGTTCGGGTCCGAGGTCAGACGAGCCGGAGTTGTCGCGGTGGTGCCAGGCGCGGCGCTGGACAGGTCGACGGCTTCGGCGGCGCACGCGATGGCGGCGAGGACGAGCACGAGTGGAACGGCGATCCTGGCGAGCATCTTCATGGTTCTTCTACACCGACAGAGCCAGGTTGGTTCCTGCTTCAGCCGATGGTGGCCGCGACCGCGAGGGCGTCGTCCAGCGAGTCGAGGCCTTCGACGCGGTAGGTGACGCCGCCTTGTTCCCACACCAACACGTTGCCGGCGCGACGTAGGGTCTGGGTGCGGAGCGTGCCGTCAGGATCGAGGTAGGCCAGTTCGTGAGGGGATCCGGAGATCCAGGCGCCGTCCCGGCTGTTGACCGTCACGAAGCGGAGGTGGGTGTCGGGCCCCACGAACTTGCTGACCACGGGGCCCTGATCGGCCTCGGCCGCGATCTCGGTGAGATCGAAGTCGGCGAAGCCGACCGACACCAAGCCACCCGGGACCGTCGGGTCCGCGCGCAGCGAAAGGACCGGACCGCTGCGGTGCGGGTCCGGGAGCTGGATCGGGAACGTCACCTGCGCTTGCGCGTGGGCCATGGCGTCGGCCTCTGTCGACCCCGTCGACCCCGTCGACCCCGCCGGCGTCGCCGCGGCGGTGTTCGGTGGGAGGGTCGGCAGTTGCGCGACCGACGTGAAGCGCACCGCGCCGATGCCGAGCCAGTCCGCCAGCGCGGTCCGCGTGGGGCTGTAGGCGCACAGGACGGTCAAGATGGCCACCACGACCGCCGCGGCCACCAACGCCCGGCGGCGCCACAGCTCGCGGTCACCGGGTGCGCTCACTGCGACCGGGTCCAGTCGCGCGCGCACGGCCGCCGGCAACGACCCGGCCTCGGGCACATCGAGGCGGGCGCCGAGCTCGATCAGTCGCGCTTCCAGCTCGGGATCGACCATGAACACGTTGCCGGTCATGTATGCACCTCCTTCCCCAGTTCGACCCGCAAATGGCCGAGGGCGCGATGCAAGCGAGACTTCACCGTGCCCAAAGCGCACCCCAACACCTGAGCGGTCTCCGCTTCGCTCAGCTCCGCGAAGTATCGCAACGCCACGACCTCACGGTCACGACTGGTCAACGCCGACACCGCTCGCACCAAACGGTCCCGCTCGTCAGCCGCGGGCGTCTCGGGGGGGGGTTGGTGTGGGGGTTGT
>JBBQHT010000224.1:0-8190 GCA_038324235.1 Acidimicrobiales bacterium | reverse complement strand
GTCGCCGATGCGAATCGGAATCCTCGGTGCAACAGGTCCTGCCGGTAGCGGTCTCGCGGGTCGTCTCGCGTCGGTCGGCTTCGACGTCGTGGTGGGCTCACGGTCGAAGTACAAGGCGATGGAGGTCCGCGACAAGCTCGTCGAGAAGTGGAGCGACCTGTCGCTGTCCATCGAAGCCGACGACAACGAAGGCGCCTCCGACTGCGATCTCGTGGTCATCGCCACCCCGTGGGATGCCGCGTCGGCCACCGCTGCCTCGGTCTCCAAGCAGCTCGAGGGCAAGGTCGTCATCTCGATGGCCAACGCGCTCGCCAAGGTCGGCCACGAGTTCCAGCCCCTCGTCCCGCCACGCGGGTCGGTGGCGGCCAACGTGCAGGCCGCCATCCCCAAGTCGCTCGTGGCGGCGGCGTTCCACCACGTTCCGGCCAAGGAGCTCGGCGATCTCAACCACCCGGTCGTCAGCGACGTGTTGATCTGCTCGGATCATCCCGCCGCCACCAGCACCGTGGTCGACATCGTCCGGCGCATCCCCGACATGCGCCCCCTCGACGCCGGCGAGCTGTCCAACGCGGCGCCGATCGAGGCGTTCGCCGCGGTCCTGTTGCAGCTCAACGTGCGCTACAAGACACGGGCCGCCGTGAAGTTCACGGGCATCGACGTCTGATCCGCAAGATCTGCGGGCCGCGGTCGGCTGGCCCTGCCGAAGTGCGCAGTTCGGGCAGTAGCCTCCTGCGAATGGCACGAGGGGAACAACAGGGATGACTGGCGGCGGCGTGGTTGGATTCGATCCTCGGCGACCGGCGGTGGCGTCCCCGCCGAACCAGGTCGACGAGCCCATGCGGCTCTACGACACGGCGCAGCGCGACATCGTGGACTTCGAGCCCGCGCCGATCGTCACGATGTACACGTGCGGCATCACGCCCTACGACGCGACCCACCTCGGCCACGCCGCCACCTACGTCACCTACGACGTGCTCCAACGGCGGCTGCGCGATCGCGGTCACGACACGCGCTGCGTGCGCAACGTGACCGACGTGGACGACGACCTGTTGCGCAAGGCACGCGAGCTCGGTGTGCACTACCTCGATCTGGCGGCCGCCGAGACCGCCCGCTTCGACGGGGACATGCAGGCGCTCAACGTCGTGGAGAGCTGGTCCGAGCCACGGGCCACCTCCGCGATCGCCGACATCCGCGGCTTCATCGGCATGGTGCTCGATCGTGGCCACGCCTACCAGGCCGGTGGTGCGGTGTACTTCGACGTCGCCTCGTTCGGGGACTTCGGCCAGGTGTCGCACTACGACCCTGACCACATGCTCGAACTGGCCCGCATCCACGGCGGCAACCCCGACGACCCGAACAAGCGCAACCCGCTCGACTTCGTGCTGTGGCAACCATCGCTGCCCGACGAGCCGGCGTGGGAATCGCTCTGGGGGCCGGGCCGGCCGGGCTGGCACATCGAGTGCTCGGCGCTCGCCCTGCGCGAGCTCGACACCACGATCGACCTGCACGGCGGGGGGAGCGATCTGATCTTCCCGCACCACGAGTGCGAGGCGGCGCAGTCCGAGGCCGCCACGGGCCAGAAGTTCGTGCGCCACTGGATGCACCAGGCGATGGTGCGCATGGATGGCGAGAAGATGTCCAAGTCGCTCGGCAACCTGGTGTTCATCTCGGATCTGCTCAAGACCTACGACCCGCGCGCGATCCGGCTCGGCATCGTCGCCCACCACTACCGCGAGCCGTGGGAGTGGCACGACCAGATCATGCCCGAGGCCGCCACCCGGCTCGAGGCGTGGTCGGCGAGCACCGGCGGCGCCGCAGACACGTCCGTGCTGGCCTTGGTGCGCACCGCCCTCGACGCCGATCTCGATACGCCCGGAGCTGTCGCGGCGATCGACCAGGCCGCCGGACACGGTGAGGACGTCACCGCGGCGGCCGCGCTGTTGGGGGTCCACCTCGACGCCTGAGGCGCGGCGGCTCCGAACCGCGCGCCGGAACCCCGGCGTCGGCGTGCTCAGATGCGCCGGCAGGTCCCCAGATCCGTCCGGATCGGCCCGGATTGCGGGGATTGGCAGCGCCGGTCGCGTTCGTGGGGCAAACTCTGCGGGAACGAGTTCGGGAACCCCCGATCTTCGAGTGACGATCGGCGCAAGGGGGGCTGACCATGGCGAAACGAGAAGCGGGTCAGCTCTACAGCGTGACCAAGGCCGTCCTCACGCCCACGTTCAACTTCGCCTGGCGTGTCCGGGTCGACGGCGTCGAGAACATCCCGGCGACCGGTGGCGCCATCATCGCCCCGAACCACATCTCGGTGCTCGACTCGTTCTTCGTGCCCCTGGTCCTGCCTCGGCGCATCACCTACGTCGGCAAGGCCGAGTACATGGACAGCTGGAAGACCAAGTACCTCTTCCCGGCGATGGGCATGATCCCGATCGATCGTTCCGGCGGCGATTCCGCGACCGCCGCGCTCGACGCCGCCGCGGGCATCCTCGAGCGGGGTGAGCTCTTCGGCATCTACCCCGAGGGCACGCGCTCGCGCGACGGCGACCTGCACAAGGGCCACACGGGCGTGGCGAGGTTGGCGTTGCGCACCATGTCGCCCATCATCCCCGTGGGGGTGCAGGGCACGATCGAGGTCATGCCGCCCGACGCCAAGTTCCCGGAGCTGTTCCGCACGGTGCGCATCCGGATCGGCAAGCCGATCGACACCTCGCGCTACCGACAGATCGCGGACGACCGCCTCGTGCTCCGCCAGATCACCGACGAGGTCATGTACGAGATCCGCGAGCTGTCGGGTCAGCGCTACGTCGACGACTACGCCACCAAGCGCAGCGAGACGCTGCCCGCCGAGACCGCTCGCATCGCCACCGAAGGGCAGGGCTCCACCCACGCCCCGGGCGATCAGCCCGCGAGCGACCTCTCAGGCGCAGTCGAGAAGCTCCGCTCGTCCAGCGAGGTCCTCGGCGGCTCGCGTCGGTAGGGGTGCCGTGACCTGCGTCGAACGTCTGGCTGCCGCCGGCATCGAGCTCCCCGAGCCGTTCCCATCGTTCGGCAGCTACGTGATGGCCAAGCGCTGGGGCTCACAGCTGTTCACGGCCGGGCACGTCTCGGCCGCGGGCGACCAGTTCATCACGGGCAAGCTGGGCGCGGGGCTCGACGTCGAGGCCGGCCGCGCCGCCGCCCGACTGGCGGCGTACAGCCTGCTCGCCACCGTCCAGGCCGAGCTGGGTGACCTCGACCAGGTCGAACAGGTGCTGTCGCTGTTCGTGACGGTGAACGCGACCCCTGACTTCACCGATCACACCGCAGTCGCCGATGGCGCCTCCGACGTGCTGCTGGTCGCGTTCGGCGACCCCGGTCGCCATCCCCGACTCGCGGTCGGCGTGTCGTCGCTTCCCGCCGACCTCGCCCTCGAGGTGCAGGCGACGTTCGGCCTCCGCAGCTGACGTCTGAACGACTGGCGAGCCCCCGCCAACGAACCCCTTCGGTTGGCCACGCCAGTCCCGCGAGGTCCTCCGCGGCTCCTGGGGACTTCGCGCGCCCGCCCGTCACGTGGCCCGCAACGCGTCCACGAACTGCTGGTTGTTCGATCGGTCGGGGTCGACGGTGAGGGCCTCGTCCACCTCCACCCCCAAGCGCGGCTGCGCCGCGGGGTAGCTCCCCGCCACCGTGAACTGGATCGCCACGGAGGCCCCCGACGCGAGCGGCTGGGAGGAACTGCACCGCGCCCAGTACTGGTCGTGCCAGCAGGTCCAGCCGGGACTGGTCGTCGTCGCATCAACCACCGAACTGTCGGGGACCCCAGGCAGGGTCACTTCGAGGCGTGTGGCCGCGCCGGCCGTCGACGTCACCGGGCCTGCGTTCACGATGCGGCTGCGCAAGATGCGCTGGCCGGGAGCGCCGAGCGCGACCGTGATCGGGTCCACGCGCAGGTCCGCGGTGCCTCCCGGCGCCGAGCGAAGGTCGACGGTCGCATCGTCGTTCTCGTTGTTGACGTCCACCGCGTTGGGCATGACCCGAGCGACGAAGCGGTCGTCGGTCGTGTTGGCGGGCACGGTGCCGTTGAGGGTGGCCGAGGCACCGGGGCCGAGGTCGGGGATGAGCCAGTGGTCGAGATACGGGTCGTGTGGGCCCATGGAACCCAATGTCGGCTGGTAGGTGGCCTTCTGGACTCCCGTGAAGAGCCGCACCTCGGTGTTGTGCGCCACGCCCAGGCCGTGGTTGGTCACCGTGATGGTGAACGGGATCGGCGCGCCGGGGGACTGGGTCCCGCTCGGGCGTCGGGCCACCACACCGAGGTCGGCGCCGGCCACGGCCACGGTCTGACCGCTCGGATCGGGATCGACGGTGGTCCCGCCCCCGACCGACGCCGTGCCGACGACCGCGGGGAGCGATGCGCCATCCGCCGCGAACGCGGCATAGCCCTTCAGGTCCGCACCGGGCGCGAGCGTGCCGATGAACGCGACCGGCGGGATCGGCACCACGTGGACGCCGGCGACCGGGACGAAGCTCACGAGCAGGGGCTGGCTGCGGGTTCCCACGGCGGTCGAGGGCCCGGCGTTGTGGGCCGTGATGCTCACCGACGAGAACTCGTGGCCGGGATCGTCCTCGCTGCGCCCGATCTCGAGCGCGAGCCGCAGGTCGGCTCGAGGGGTGACCGCCGTCGAGAGGGTGGCCGTGTCATCGGTCAGGGGCGCGAGCGCTCCGGGCGCACTGACCGTGGCCTGCCACCGAAGCGGATCGATGACCGAGGCATCGACGTGGCCCACGAGCGTCACGGTCGTAGTCGTGCCCGCCGCCATCGCGTTGTTCGCTCCACAGGTCACCGACGCCGGCGATATCCGGCAGCCACCGGGCGTGGTGGTCGCGCCCGTCACCGAGACACCTGCGGGTATCGCGATCGCCACCGTCGGCCGGGAGCTCGCCGGCCCCTGGTTCGCGACGGTCACCGTCCAGGTCCCGTCGGTGCCGGGCACCACCGCCGCCGGGGGCGAGGAGAAGGCCACGCGCAGGTCGGCGGGTCCGGTGTCGGTGGTCGGCACCAGTTCGACTGCGCCGATGTCACAGCGTCCGCCCTGGGGTCGGGCGATGCCTCGCGCGTCGGTCGGCACGGGGCACGACGCGGCGGGGATAGCGTCGACGAGCACGCTCGCCGCGCCCGGGGCGACGGTTCCCACCGGTCCGCCGTTGTCGGCGACCGGGCCGAGCAGGTAACCACCGCGGCCTTGACGGTCGGTGGCGCCGCGCAGCCGGCATGAGGTGTCGCTGAACTCGTTGTAGGCCGACGCCGCCACGGCGGTGTTCGCCGTGCAGATGCCGACGCCGGGATCGGCGAGGACAGCCGATCGGTTGGTCGTGAGGTTGGGTGTCTCCAACGCGGCGCCACCAGCGTTGCCGACGATCGTGGACTGCTCGAGCGTCGCGTGGGCGGCATGGATTGCCGACCCGGCCGGCACCCGCGTTCCGTCCGTGCTGCTCGCCGTCAAGACGTTGTCGCTGATCGTGGCGTTCGTCAGCGCCACCGAACGGGTCGCGCTGATGCCGGCGCCGGTGGGTGACGACGCGCGGAAGAAGCCGCCGACCGGCGCGGTGGCGGTGTTGCCCGCCACGGTCACGGAATCACCCACGACGTCCCGGGCCCAGATCCCCCCACCGGCGAATGGCAGCTGGCAGGGTTGACAGACGTTGTAGAGACCCGGCAACGATGCCTGGCCACTGCTGTTTCGCACGGCGGAAGCGGTGATGCGCAAGGTGCCGCCGACGCGCAGAGCTCCGCCGCCGACGGTGTCCACGGCGGTCGGACCGTTGAACGTGACGGTGCTGCCGAGGACCCTCGTCGCGGTGACGGCGAGATCGCCGGCGTGGCGATCGCCCCACCCCCGATGCCGCCCGAGGCGCTCCCGGTGAGCCGGCTGGAATCGATCGTGGCGGAAACCGCGCTGATCGTTCCGCCGCGACCGTCGGGGGCGCTGTTGTCCGACAGCGTCGAGTCCGAGACCCGAACCGTCGGACCGTCCACCGCGCCGCCGTGCCCACGGACGACCTTGTTCCGGTCGAAGGTGCTGGCCTCGACGCTGACCGTTGCGGCCCCGCCCAGTGCGCCGCCGGCGGCGGGGCCATCGGTGACCAGACTGCCTTTGCCGCTGGAAGCGGTGTTGCGGTCGACCTCGGTGTTGGTGATCCGCAACGATCCCACCGACCAGACCGCGCCACCGCTCGCACCTGCCGCCGCGATGCCGGTCGCGGTGCTGGAGTAGATGTCGTACGACGTGAACGTGTCGCCGCTCGTCACGGCGTTGTCGGCGGCCGTGGATCGGTCGATCGTGACGGTTCCCGCACCGGCGACGGCACCGCCCCGGGCGACGCCGGCTGCGGCGGACGCGAGGCACGACCCCCAGTACGGATCACAGGGGCCCGAACCCGCCGACCCACCCGTGGCCTTGTCCTTCGTCATCGCCACCTGCGTGGCCGTGAACGGCCCGGACGCGCTCACGGCGCCACCCGCGGCTGTTCCCGCGGCTGGGAAGGGCGTCCTGACGGCCGGTATCGCGGTCACCTGATGCGCGCCCGAGGTGCCTCCTCGGGCGGTATCAGCGTCGAACGTCGTCCCGGTCAGGGTCACGCTGGCCGCGGCTCCCGCGGCCTGGGCGAGGCCACCGCCGCGGGCCGGTCCTCCAGCACCGGGAACCGTGGTCGACGCGCCGCCGCCGCCGCCGTTGGCCGCGTTCGTGCTCACGTCACCGCCCGATGTGGAGATCGAGCCCACGACGAAGGCGCCACCGCCCTCGGCGGCTCCGCCTGCGCCGCCGGCCGCGGCTGCCCCCGCCGCACCGGCGCCGCCGACGGCGGTGTTCGCAGTGATGGTCGACCCCGTGACGGTCAGGTTGCCGCCCACGAAGAGACCGCCACCCTGGGCGACCTGGCCGGCTGCGCCGCGCACGCGGTTCGCGGTGATGGTGGCCGCATCGAGGGTCACGTTGCCCACCGCCCGGATGCCCCCGCCGGTCAGCGGGCCTGTCACTGTGCCGGTGCCGTTGTCGAGGTTGCCGCCGCTGATCGTCAGGCCCGTGAGCACGAGCAGGCCGGTACCGTGACCGTCCAGGACGCGCTCGCCCGCGCAGGTCTGATCGATCGATACGGCGGCGTTGGTCGCGAGCAGTTGGACGGCCGCAGTGGTCGTGAGGTCGAGGTCGCCGGCCGCACCGGTGTCATCGCGGCCACAGGCCGTCAGGTGGTACGCCCCCGCGGGGATCAGGATCCGCGCGGGTGCGGTGGGGTTCCGATTCGCGGCGAGAACGGCGTCGCGGAGCGAACCGGGCCCACCGTCGGAGGTGGTGGTGACCGCGATGTCGCCCGGCGCGGCCGACGCGGCGGGCGCGCCGATGAGCAGCCCGGTCGCCAGCACGGCGGTGCTCGCAACACCGGTGGTGAGCGCCCTGCTCCACCGGCGACGAGGAGCTGAGGTCGCTCGGCGCCCACGATCGGAACGCGGTCGGGTCGAGGTGGGCGAGGGTCGGGACATCGGAACCTTCTTCGCGGTCGGGAGAGCTCCGACGATGCGGCACGGCTCTGTCTCGGCTCTGTCCCGCCTCTGTCGTCCTCTGTCAGCAAGCCACCAAGACCACGAACCCGTTCGGGTGGGTCCAGGGCAGGCGGGTAGCATCGCTGGCCTATGCCCGATGACATCACGATCACGCTGCCCGACGGTTCCTCCAAGTCCGTGCCGACCGGTACGACCGCGGGTGAGCTGGCGGCGACCATCGGCAAGAAGCTGGCGAAGGCGGCGGTCATCGCCACCGTCAACGGCACCGAACGTGATCTGGTGTGGCCTCTCGCCGACGGCGACGAGGTGGCGATCATCACCGAGGAGAGCGAGCGGGGGCTCTACACGATTCGTCATTCGACGACGCACGTGATGGCCCAAGCCGTGCTCGACCTGTTTCCCGGGTCGACGTTCGCCATCGGGCCGCCCGTCGAGAACGGCTTCTACTACGACTTCGAACTGGCCGACGGTGGCACGTTCACGATCGACGACCTCGACCGCATCGACGCCCGCATGCGCGAGATCATCGCCTCCGGGCAGCCGTTCATCCGCGACGAGATCCCCGAGGCCCAGGCCGTCGAGCTGTTCCGCGACCACCCGTACAAGCTCGAGATCATCGCCGGGCAGGCCGACGACCCCATGTCCGCCAC
>JBBQHT010000223.1:0-8190 GCA_038324235.1 Acidimicrobiales bacterium | reverse complement strand
GAGCTTGCTCACGCGAACGCTCCGCTCGGGAAAACCCGGCGGAGCGCCTCTTCGGTTGTGCTGCGGGGTACCCGACCTGGATGGTCGGGCCGTCGCAGACGTCGATTCGGTATCAGACGGTTGCACCCGACCGTGGTCGGGGGCACGAAGAGGAGACTCTAGCGGGGTTGACCTGCTGCGTCCAAGTCGGCGAAGGGTTGGGGCCGGACGGGGGTTGGCCGTGACGGGATCGACGGAGACGTCGTGCACTACGGTGAGCACCGTGGCCGTGGCCGAGGCGAGCGAACGAGGTGCCCCCGTGTCGGCCCCACCGGGGAGGCGCGAGCGCTCGCACACCCCAAGCCAGCGCGACGTGTTCGTGTTCGCGTCCCTCGTGTTCCTCGGACTGCTGGGCGCCACCGCCGTCGTGTCGGCCAACAGCCACGGCGGCACCTTCGTCTACGCGCTCGACGACCCGTACATCCACCTCACCCTCGCCCGGAACCTGCGGGAGCACGGGACGTGGGGGATCACCCCGGGCCACTACGAGTCCGCCTCGTCCTCGCCCGGCTGGACCCTGCTGCTGACGCTCGCGCTGAGCCTGCCCATCCCCGCGGTCTGGGTCCCCCTGCTGCTGTGCGCGGCCGCCGGCGTATGGCTGCTGTGGGGCCTCACCTCGATGCCCGTGCTGGATCGGTTCGGCAGCCCGAGCGGCCTGCGCGTCGCGTTGGTGCTGCTGCCGATCACGCTCGGTCTTGTACCGCTCGCCTTCACCGGCATGGAGCACCTGCTGCACGCCGCGATGTTCGTCCAGATCCTGCTGCTCCTCGACCGGCTCGTGGATCGGTCGCTGCGCCGTTGGGGGTGGGTGGCCTACCTGGGGTTGCTCGCCCTGGCGTCGATCGTGCGGTTCGAGACGCTGTTCGTCGCGGCCGGCTGCGCGTTCGCGATCTACGTCCACCGGTCCCGCTACGACGGCGACCGTCGCCGCGCCTGGGTCGCACCGGCGATGGGCTCGCTCGCAGCCGCGGGCATCCCGGTGGCCGTCGTGGCCGCCGTCAACATCGTCGCCGGGCAGTACCCCCTACCGAACTCGGTCGTGGCCAAGACGTTGCTCGGGGATCGCTCGGTGATCCCGCTGCACAACTTCGTGGCCGAGGTCGGCCTGGATGCCCTCCTCTTCGCCGTCCTCGTCGTGGTGGTCGCGACGGTGACCCTGGTGCGGACCGTGCCGGCGCTGCGGCAGGCCGCTCCGGCCGTGCTCGCCGTCCTCGTCACGATGCTCCTGCACCTGTCCTACGCCACCGTCGGGTGGTTCGAGCGCTACCAGGCCTACCTGATCGCCGGCGGCATCGCGGGCTTGTTGCTGCTCGCGTCCCACCCTGCGGTGACCGCTCGTCGCCAGGTCGCCGCCGTCCTCACGGTCGGCCTCCTCGTGCTCGGTCTCCCCCGGTTGCAGCAACTCGGCGACACCCCAACGGCGACCGACAACATCTACGCGCAGCAGTCCCAGATGGCTGACTTCTTCGCGCGGTTCTATCCCGACGACGCGATCGCGGTCAACGATGTCGGCCTGGTCGCATGGCGCCATCCCGCCGAGGTGGTCGATCTCACCGGGCTGGCCTCGTTCGAGGTGGTCCAGGCCCGGCGCAACGGCCCCTTCGACGCCGAGTTCCTGGCCCAGCTGACCGAGCGCAAGGATGTGCAGGCGATCGCGATCTACAAGGAGCAGTTCGACGGCCTCATCCCGCCGTCGTGGATCGAGTCCGGTCGGTGGTGCATCGACGGCGAGCTCATCACCCCGCTGTACCCCTGCGTGACGTTCTACGCCCGCGACCCGGCCGCGGCGGACCGCCTGCGAACCGATCTGAACACCTTCCGCCCCGAGCTGCCCGCCGGGGTCACGGCGCGCTGACGTGCTCGAGAAACGCCTCGTAGGTGCGTAGGTAGTCGGCGGCGTCGTAGTGCTCGGAGGCGAACACGGCGAGGACCGCGTCCGGCGAGTAGTCGTATTGGGTCCCCCACACGAGCGGGGGGATGTGGGCGCCGAGCGCGGGCGTGTCCAGGATCGCCTCGGCCCGGTGCTCACCGTCGTCCACGAGCAAACGCACGGAACCCCGGACGCACACGATGAACTGGTGGCACGCCAGGTGCGCGTGCTCACCGCGGACCTCGCGACCGGGCACGTCGTAGACGAGGAAGACCCGCTTCACCGGAAACGGGACGTGCTCGTCGAACTCCGCCACGGTGAGATCCCCACGCAGATCGCGAAAGGTCGGCAGCGCAACCAGGCGCGCCCCTCCGACCCCCAGCTCACGAGATCCTGCAGCAAGGGCGAGCGGGCGGCCCACGGGATCGCGCCGGGCGGAGGGCTCGGCGCCGACATACCCGACGATCCGACCGGGATTGCCCACCACCTTCGCGTTCGGGGGTACGTCTCTCGTGACAACGGCTCCAGCGCCGACCATCGCGTTGCGGCCGACGCGCACACCGGGGAGCAGCGTCGCGTTGGCGCCGATCGACGCACCATCTTCCACGACGGTGACCGGATAGGAGTCGAGGTGTTGGCGCGACCGGGGGAACGGATCGTTCGTGAAGGTCGCGTTCGGCCCGATGAAGACGTCATCCCCGATGCGCAGCCCGTCCCAGAGCTGCACGCCGCACTTGATCGTGACCCGGTCGCCCACCACGACATCGTTCTCGATGAACACCCCGTCACAGATGTTGGCGTCCGCCCCGATGTGGGCCCCAGGCAGGACATGCGCAAATGCCCACACCCGGGAACCGGACCCGATGTGCGGGCTCTCGCAGAGGGCCTGGGCGTGCACGAAGAAGGCGGGGGGCACCGAGGCGACAGTCGACGCGATGGCCGGCGCCGGGTCTGGCTCGTCGTTCATGGGTGCGAACGTACTGCGTAGCGGGTCGTGCTCCGCACCAACGTGGCGGGTCGCTGCTTGGTGTTCTCGTAGGTGCGCCACACATACGAGCCGATGATGCCGAGCGCCGACAACATCAGACCCGACGCGATGAGCACGGCCAGCATGAGCGGGGTGTAGCCAGGCACCTCGATGCGGTGGGTCGCCCATCCGACGAACACGACGAGGCTGGCGATGATGGTCCCGACCAGGCCGACCACGCCCGTGGTGAGCAGGAGTCGGATCGGGAGGTCGGTGAACGAGAAGACGCTGTCGGCCATGTAGCGCGTCTTCTTGGCGAGGGTCCACCCGCTCTTGCCAGCGGCCCGGGCACGACGTTCGTACGGCACCCCCACGCGGCGGTAGCCCATCCAGATGAGTAGGCCCACCAGCGAGCTGTTGGCCTCGCGCATCCCGAGGATGGCCGTGCGGACCTGTTCGTTGCAGCCGAACACGTCGACGCCGCCTTCGGGCATCTCCGGCTGGACGAGGCGGCGGAACAACCACCAGAAGGTCGAGCTTCCGGCACGAGAGGTGGCCGAGTCTGCGCGCGACGTTCGTTCGCCGACCACGATGTCCGCCTCGCCTGAAGCGAGCACCTCGAAGAACTCGTTGACGAGCTCAGGCGGCTCCTGCAGGTCTGCCGCCATCACCGCCACGAACGCACCTCGTGCCACCTCCATACCGGCCCGGATCGCGGCGAACGAGCCGAAGTTGCGCGACAGCTCGAGCACGACTGCCTCGTAGGGCTGGCGCGGAAGACCAGCTGCGAGACGGTCCGCCGAGTCGTCCGGGCTGCCGTCCACGACGAAGACGGCCTCGAACGAGTCGTCGATCCCCGCCGCGATCCCGGCAATGGCCTCGAGCAACGCGTCGATCGATCCCGCGTTGCCGTAGACGGGCACCACGAGCGAGTAGCGCCGCCCGACCATCGTGTGAGGACCCGGTGCACCAACCCCGGGATCCGCGGCGCTCATCCGAGCCGCCCGAGAACCTCGCCCGACGCGCGCAGCGCGAAGGCGAGCTCGTCGACACCGAGTTGGGGAAAGCACGGCAGGCTGAGAACCTCGCGGCACGAGCGCTCGGTGACCGGGAGATCGGCGGGCGGCGCGAGTGACGAGAAGGCGGGCTGGCGATGATCGGGGCACGCGAAGTGGATCGCGGTGGCCACGCCTTCACGCGCCAGCGCGACGTGGATCAGGTCACGCCGGGGATGACGAGCAACGCACAGGTGGGCGACGTCGTCTCGTCCGTCGGCTTGCACGAACGTGAGATGCGTTCCGAGCGCTTCACGCCAGCGCGCGGCGATCGAGCGGCGACGCTCGTTCCAACCGTCGACCCGCGCCAGCTTCTCCCGCAGCACCGCGGCCTGCAGCTCATCGAGGCGGCTGTTGCGCCCCCCGGCCAGGGAGGCAACGTTGCGCTCGGCCCACCCGTACTGACGCAAGCGGCGCACGCGATCAAGTACGTCGGCCCGATCCGACACAACGGCACCGGCGTCGCCGGCCGCTCCGAGGTTCTTCGTGGGATAGAAGCTGAAGGCACCGGCGTCGGCGAGGCTGCCGACCCGTCCCGCGGCGGCTCGCGCGCCGTGGGCCTGCGACCCGTCCTCGACGACGGCGACGCCAGCGGGGACGACCGACCGCACGCCGGCCACGTCCGCGACGATCCCGTAGAGGTGAGTCACCACGACCGCCGCGGTGCGAGCGTTGACCACCGAGGCGACGGCCGCGGGGCTGATCCCGAGCGTTGCGTCATCCACGTCGACATAGCGGGGGATCGCGCCGATCGCGGCGCAGGCGATCGATGTGTACCCACCGGCATTGGCCACGGTGACCACCTCGTCGCCCGGCTGGACGCCGACGCCGCGCAACGCCAACTCGAGGGCGTCCGTGCCGTTGGCCACGCCGACGCATCCGGCCACGCCGCACCACTGCGCGAACTCGACCTCGAACGCCTCCAACTCGGGACCCATCACGTACCACCCGGAGGCGAGCACCCGCGCGGTGGCCGTCTCGATCGCCGGCGCCATCTCCCGGTGCTGCCGACCCAGGTCGTTGAACGGCACCGTCGCGGACACGCTCACGATCGACGGATCATGACGGGACCACCCGATCCGCACCGATGAGGTCAGGGCACATGGCTGGTGGTCGTGGTCGCGGGCGCGGCCGTCGTGGTCGTCGTCGTCGGTTGGGGGGCGGCCGTGGTCGACGTCGTGGTCGGCGCGACGACGCTCGTGGTCGTCGTCGCCACCGGATCCGCAACGGTCGTGGATGTCGAGGACGTCGTGGTCCCCGAGCCAGCCGGGCTCGGCGTCGGGGCCGTGGGATCGTCGGGGATCCGCAGGATCTTGGGAGGGGGCACGGTCCTGCCGTTGGGGCGGGCCGGCCCGAGCATGATCGCGATGAGGTTCGCCAGCGCCACGTCACCGCCGCGGGTGGGGTGCACATGGTCAGGGCTGAGGAACTGCGGGTTCGCCGCCAACACTGCCTGCCAGTCCGCGACGACGACGTTCGGGTAGGTCTGCGGCAGGGCCCGGATCGCCCGGTTGACCTCGGGCTGTGCAGGGGACCACTCGGCAACGGTCACGACGACCACCCGCTGGACCGACCTCATCTCGGCCATGATCTCGTCGAGGTAGCCGTAGACCTTCCCGCCGCCCCAGTAGTTGTGGCCGAGCACGATGATCGCGGCCTGCCCGAGGCTCGCGTGGTTCTCGCGGATGATGTCGATGCCTTCTGGGAAGGCGCGGCCGACTCGAGCATCGAGGCGCAGGTCCCACCCGCCGAGGGTCGTCCCGAGGTAGTCCTGCGTGCCGAGCAGCACCGAGTCTCCGACGGCGTACACGGTGCCGTCGCCCGGGGGCAGGGCGGGCGGGGGGACCACGACGGGTGAGTCGGGCTGGGTGCCGGTGCGGTAGGGCGCCGCTGGAGGTTCGGTGGGCGGGGGCGCCTCACCGGGAGCGAGCGTCGTGGCCACGACTGGCCGGGGCGCGGTCAGCAGCTGCGCGAGCTGATCGGCGCCGACTGCGGAGGAGGCCATCTGGGTTTGGGGCTCGAGGCCGGGGGGACTCGCCGGGTCGGGAACGGCGAGATCCCCGCCCGCGTCCGGGGGTGACGCCGTGGACACGCCGCACGCGCCGAACCCGAAGACGAGCAGGACGAGGACGGGGAGAAGGAGAAGGCGGGGCCGCATGGTTCGTGGGAGTGGCAGCGTCACGCCCGACGCGCGCGCACGCCGCGGCAGCCGTGACATAGGTCTCTCACCTTACCCCCCGAGCCTCGCCGAGCCATCGACGGCTCCTCCACACCCGACTCGCTACGCTCGCGCCTGTGCCCACCGGACCTGGATTCCGATCGCGATGGTGAGACCGTCCACAGTCGCTCACCGCGACGCCCTCGAGGGCGACACCTACCGGTGGCCTCTGGCGGCGTTCGCGATCGCAACCGCCGTGTGCGGCGTCGTGCTGACCGGCTCGCTGCGCGTGCTCGGGCCCGCTGACGGCCTGGACGAGCATCCGTTGTACCGCTACCCGGGCGACTGGCTCCTGGGCGCCCGCGCGAACTGGGACGGGTTCTGGTACACGCAGATCGCCATCGATGGCTACTCCTACCACGGGTCGGGCACCGACTTCACCCCGCCGGCCTTCTTCCCCGGGTACCCGATGTTGATGCGGGCCGTGATGCTCGTGACCCGCGACGCCGCGCTCGCCGGCATCGTCATCTCCGTGGCGGCTGGCGCGGTCGCCACGTGCTTCCTGCACCGGTGGGCGGCCGATCGCTACGGTCGACGGGTCGCGCGCACGACGGTGATCGTGCTGCTGCTCTACCCGTATTCGCTGTACCTCTACGGTGTCGTGTACGCCGACGCGCTCTTCCTCGCCAGCGCGGTCACCGCCTTCGTGGCCCTGGAGAAGGGTTACCCGTTCGTGGCCGGCCTCCTCGGCATCGTGGCCTGCGCCACGCGGCTCGTGGGCGTCGCGGTGGCCATCGGCCTGATCCTGCGATTGCTCGAGATGCGCGGGGTCTTCGAGCGCGGCGCCGTCGGCGAACGGCGGGTGCACCTGGACCGCCTGCGGCCCCGCGACGCCGGCCTGTTGCTCCCCGGGCTCGGCACGATCGGGTATTGCGCGTACCTGTGGGCGACCTTCGGCAACCCCTTGCTGTTCCAGGAGTCCGGGAAGGCGTGGGGTCAGGGCGAGGGCCTGCGGACGTTGTTCAAAGGCCGGACGGTGGAGATGCTGACCACGGGTTTGCCCTACCTGCGTCTCGAGATGGCGCTGCAGTTGGCCCTGCTCGTCGGGGCCCTGTTGCTGACGCGGGCGGTGTGGCGCCGGTTCGGGTGGGCCTACGGCTGCTACGTCCTGCTGGTGCTCGGCATCCCCTTGGTCACCGTCGGCAACCTCTTCGGAGCGGGGCGTTACGTGCTGCCCGCGTTTCCGTGCTTCGTCGTGGTCGGCGCCGCACTCGCCGACCGGCCCCAGCTCAGCCTCCGGCTCGCGACGGTCGCCGCGGCGCTGCTGGTCGTGTTCGCGACGTTCTTCAGCCGCGGGCTGTGGGTGAGCTGAGCGCCGCACCCAGACGCGACCGTGCCCCGGCACGAGGTCCGGGGCACGTCAGCACGTTGGCGAAGGGGGCCCAGCCGAGGGCCGGGCTGTCCGCTACGCGTTCTGGATCTTGATCTCGATGTCGACGCCAGCGGGCAGGTCGAGTCGCTGGAGCGAGTCGACGGTCTTGGGCGACGGATCCAGGATGTCGAGCAGACGCTTGTGGATCCGCATCTCGAAGTGCTCGCGCGAGTCCTTGTCCTTGTGCGGCGACCGGATCACGGTGAAGCGGTGCTTCTCGGTCGGCAGCGGCACCGGCCCCCGGATGGTGGCGTTGGTGCGAAGGACGGTCTCGACGATCTTCTTCGTCGACTGGTCGATGATCTCGTGGTCGTAGGCCTTGAGCCTGATCCGGATCTTCTGCTTGTCAGCCATGCGTGTGTTCCTTGCCTGCCGGAGAACCCGGATCGTCTGCCTTGTCAAGAACCAGTGCCGCTCGAGGAAGAGCAGCGGATAACCCTATCCCCCGCCGGCGGGCCGGACCAAAGCCCGGCCACCGGGGAGGAACTGCGGGGGCGGGCCCCCGCGGCGTACTACTTGATGATCTTGGTGACGCGGCCGGCGCCCACGGTACGACCACCCTCACGGATCGCGAACCGCAAACCCTCTTCCATCGCGATCGGATGGATCAACTCCACCGTCATCACCGTGTTGTCCCCCGGCATGCACATCTCCGTACCCTCCGGCAAC
>JBBQHT010000222.1:0-8204 GCA_038324235.1 Acidimicrobiales bacterium | reverse complement strand
ACCCCGGCTACGACCGCCTGTGGGCCGCCCTGCAGGACCTCGATGTCCCCGTGCACCTCCACGGCGGGACGGGCTCGCCGGACTACGGCCGGTACGCGTCGGTGCCCATGATCATGATCTCCGAGGTCGGCTTCTACGGCTTGCGACCGTTCGTCCACATGCTGCTGTCCGGGGTGTTCGAGCGGTTCCCGAGGCTCAAGTTCGTGATCACCGAGGCGGGCGCGGCGGCGTTCCCCCCGATGCTCGAGCAGCTCGACGGGTTCATCGCGAGCGTGCGCGGCGGGGCGATCGGCGAGCTCAAGTACACCGCCGAGGCGGCGTTGCCCCGTTCGGCCACCGAGTACTTCCGCCAGAACGTCTGGCTCGGCGCGAGCTTCCCGGGCCCGGCCGACATCGACGCCCGCTCGAGCCTCGGGCCCAACCGGTACATGTGGGGAAGCGACTACCCCCACGACGAAGGCACGGCGCCGTTCACGCGCGAGCACCTGCGCCTCGTGATGAGCCACCTCGACGTGGCGGAGAAGCGTCAGATCCTGGGCGAGAACGCCGCCGCCCTCTACGGCTTCGACCTCGACGCGCTGGCCCCGCTCGCGGCGGCCCACGGGCCGACGGTCGAGGAGCTCGCCCAACCCCTCGAGGAGCTGCCCGCCAACGCCAATGCCGCGCTGTTGCGGAGCCGGCCGGCGAGCGCGGTGGCCTGAGCGGTGACCTCGGTGCAACTCGGGGCCGTGCCGCGCACGGCCGCCCAGCACGGTCGGCGCGCTCGCATCATCGACGCGGCCACCGAGCTGCTCGCCGAGCGCGACTACGACCGCATCCAGATCCGCCACATCGCCGAGGCGGCCGGCGTCGCGCTCGACACCCTCTACCGCTACTTCCCGTCCAAGGAGCAGCTCTACGCCCAGGTGCTGCTCGACTGGAGCGAGCGCTTCCCCACGGCGGCTCGTCGCACCCCGTCGGCTGCCGACGCAAGCGACCGAGCTCGCCTGCAGGCGACGCTGCACCGCGCAGTGCGGGACTATGAGCGCCGGCCGACGTTCTATCGCCTCATCACGGCGCTCGAGGCGGTCCACGACCCGGCCGTCGTCGACCTCTACCGCCAGTTCTGCCGGCGGTTCGAGGCGACGATGCTCGAGTCCCTCGCCGACACGGACGACCACGACGCCCAGATCATCGCCCTGGCCGCGAGCGCCCTCCTGCACGCGCGGCTCAGCGCGTGGACCCAGGGACGATCGTCGCTGACCGAGGTCCGCGCGGATCTCGATGCGTTCGTCACCATCGTGTTCTCGCTACCGCGAGCGAAGGCGTCCTGAGGGTCTGCCGCTGTTCTTTGCCGCCCTCACCCGCTCCCGCCCGGTCTGCGGTGCAAGGAACGTGTTGGTCCACGGTGGGTTCGAGCCCGAGTACCGTCCGTCGGCATGGACCTGTTGCTGCTGTCGAACTCGACCAACTACGGCTCGCGGATGCTGGCCCACGCCCACGACGCGATCGTCGAGGTGGTCCGCGGCGACCGCGTGCTCTTCGTCCCGTACGCGTTGGCCGACTGGGATGACTACGCCGACCGAGCCCGCGCCGCGTTCGCGTCGTTCGGCATCGAGATGACCTCCGCCCACGAAGCGACCGCGCCGGACCAGGCCATCCGCGACGCCTCGGTGGTGATGATGGGCGGGGGCAACACGTTCCGACTGCTCGACTGCCTGTACGGGCTCGGGGTGGTGGAATCGTTGGGCGAGCAGGTGCGGTCCGGGGCGACGCGGTACATGGGGGCGTCCGCAGGGACCAACGTGGCGTGCCCGACGATCCGCACGACCAATGACATGCCGATCTGCACCCCGCCGAGCCTGGCCGCGCTCGGGCTGCTGCCCTTCCAGGTCAACCTGCACTACGTCGATCCGGATCCGCACACGACCTTCATGGGCGAGACCCGATCGGAGCGCATCGAGGAGTTCCTGGAGGAGAACCAGTGCCCGGTGCTGGCCCTGTACGAGGGGTCGTGGCTGCGGGTCAAGGGGGCGCAGGCGCGGATCACGGGACCGGCGCGCCTGTTCCGTCGATCGGTCACCGAGGAGTACGCCGACGGGATCGACGTGTCGCACCTGCTCGAGGTCACACCGGCTTTCGGTGGGGGCAGGCGTCCCGAACGAGGGGCGGCCCCGGAGGCGTGAGCGCCGCGCCCGGCGGGGCGGCGGCCGGCGGAGCGAACGGCGATCGGTGGCGGCTCAGGTGTGGCGGGCGATCCAGCGGTCGATGAGCGTGCGGGCGATGGACATCGGCGGTGGGATCATCGGCAGGTCGTCGCACCGGTACCACTGGGCATCGAGGATCTCCTTCCCGTCGACCGCGATGTCGCCCGACGCCCACGTCGCCTCGAAGCCGATCATGAGCGAGTGCGGGAACGGCCAGGGCTGGCTAGCGGTGTAGCGGATCTCGGCCAGCTCGACCCCGACCTCTTCGCGGACCTCGCGGTGCACCGCCTCCTCGAGCGTCTCACCCGGTTCCACGAAGCCGGCGATGCAGCTGTACATCGGGATCGGGAAGGCGGCGCCCCGGGCGAGGAGCGCCTCATCGCCGCGCTCGATGAGGGTGATCACGGCCGGGGCGAGCCGGGGGAAGGCCAGGAGGCGACATGCCGGGCAACGGCGGGCCCGCTCGCCCGGTGCGGGTTCGGTCGGCGTGGCGCACCGGCCGCAGAACCGGTGGGTGCGTTCCCACTCGACCAGTTGCACCGCCCGTCCTGCGAGGGTCCAGCGGGCGTCGTCCACCCGTCCGTGCAGGGCCATGAGTGGCACGGCGATCGAGTCGAGGTCCTCGAGGTCGGCCCCGCGCAGGTGGTCGCCGTCGCCGTCGAGGTCCACCGCCCAGCACGCCACCCCGTCGAGCAGACCGAGCAACAGCCGGGGCGCATGCGGGGCGATGTCGTCGGGATGATCCTCCAGCACGACCACACCCGAGCCACGAACCACGATCGTGAGCACGCCGGACCACTCGTCGGGAAGGTCGAGCACCGGTTCGAAACGTCGTGGGTCCACGTCAGCCACCTCTGGGGGTCGTGCGCTGGCTTGCAGGGTGCGTCATCGTCGCAGATCAGCGGTGTCGACGGAGCCGGTTCGAGCCTCGGTGAGCGGTGCCTCGCATCGACGGGTGCGGCCGGTGGGCGCGTCCGCGCTGCGCCGGGGGCGCCGGGGTGGCCGAGAAGCGTTCTTGGCTCGGTGGGTGCCCCGGTTTCGCGGGCGGTGCTGTGCGCCGGGGGCGCCGGGGGCGCCAGGGTGGCCGAGAAGCATTCTTGGTTCGGTGGGTGCCCCGGTGTCGGGGGCGGTGCTGTGCGCCGGTGCTGCGCTGGGGGCGCCGGGGTGGCCGAGAAGCGTTCTTGGTTCGGTGGGTGCCCCGGTTTCGCGGCCGGTGGGCGAGGGCTTCCGCGCTGAGTTCGGAGCGGACGAGGTCGTGTCGATCCAGCGTCACAGCTCGCCGCGATCGAGGCGGATCAGCACCTCGGTGGCGCGCTCGCGGACGCCGTCGAGATCGGTGAGGCGTCGAGCCGCCGCCACCTGCTGCGCGGCCCGCGGGTTGGCGGCGAAGCGGGTCTCGTGGCGGGCCAAGAAGTCCCAGTACAGCGTGGTGAACGGACAGGCATCCTCGCCGGTGCGCTTCTTGCGGTCATAGGCGCACCCGCGGCAGTAGTCGCTCATCCGGTCGATGTAGGCGCCTCCGCTCGCGTAGGGCTTCGTCGCCATCTGGCCGCCGTCGGCGTACAGGGCCATGCCGATGACGTTGGGGAGCATGACCCACTCGGCGCCGTCGACAAAGCTGGCCCACATCCACTCCACCAGCTCCTGCGGGTGCACGCCGGCGAGCAGGCTCAGGTTGCCGAGGACCATCAGCCGCTGGATGTGGTGCGCCCAGCCGTGGTCCCGTACGGCCGCGAGCGAGTGCTCGACGCAGCGCATCTGGGTGGTGGCTTCGCCTCGGAACACCGGGGGCAGGGGCCGGGTCGCACCCAACTCGTTCCGGTCGCGGTACGTCGGCATCCACAGCCAGAAGACGCCCCAGACGAACTCGCGCCAGCCGATGATCTGACGCAGCAGACCCTCCGCCGACGCGATCGGTACCCGCCCGGCGCGGTACGCGACCTCGATCTCGTCACAGACCTCACGAGGGTGGAGCAGACCGATGTTGAGGTACGGGGAGAGCAGCGTGTGGGCCAGGTGCCAGCTGGTGGTCAGCATCGCGTCTTCGTGGGGACCGAACCGGGGGAGCACCTCGTCGATGGCGTGACGCAACCGGCGCAGGGCCTCGGCGCGCGACGTCGCCCAGGTGCCGTCGGGATCGGCCCCCCAACACGTGGCGGGAAGGTCCTCGAGCACGGCGTGGTCGAGCGCGCCGAGCGCGGTGCGCACCGGTTCGGGCCAGTCCCGACCGTCGCGGGGCGGTCGCTCACGGTTGTCGGCGTCGAAGTTCCAGCGGCCCTCCGCAGGTTCGTCGCCATCCATCAGGTAGCCGAGGCGCCGTCGTTGCCAGCGGTAGAAGTCCTCCATCTTCACCGAGCGCCGAGCGCCAGCCCATTGGGCGAACTCGTCGGGATGGCAGAGGAACTGATCGGTCCGCACCAGTTCCACCCCGAGGCGCAGCAGCAGTTCCTGACCGTCCCACGAGGCGGGTTCGGTGGCCTGCACGCGACTCGGGTGGTGGAGCTCGCGATGGGCGGTCAGGCCGGCTTCGAGCGAGGCGGCGCGGCGGTAGTCGACTGCGAAGCCCTCGCCTTCCAGCTCACGGGCGAAACGCCGCATGGCGGCCACCACCAGGTGCGCTCGCTGCCGGTGCCACGGCTTGGATGCGAGCTTCGCTCGGCTCTCCACCATCAGCACCCGGTGGGTGTCGGGAGCCGCCGACCCCAACGCGCCGAGGTCACGGTGCAACTGGTCGCCGAGGACCCAGATCGTCGCCGGCGGGTTCGTCACGTGGGCCCGACCCCGCCCGTGTCGGCCGGCGCCGACGGGGCGAGCCGGGTGCGCAACGACTCGACGTAGGCCGCCATGGTGGCGACGAGGTCGAACCGGGCCGGGTCCATCAACCACTGCAGCTCGAGGCCCATGAGCATGGCGAGGATCTCGTAGCTCAGCTGCTCGGCGTCGACGTCGGTGCGGATCTCGCCGGTGGTCATCGCGTGGTGCACCAGCTGGGTCACGTGACGGCGCGCACCGTCGTAGCGCTGCACGAAGAAGTCGTGCAGCGGATCGGTGGCGTCGAGGCTCTCGGCGGCGAGGACCACGTAGAGGCGCGTCAGCATCGCGTTCTCGACGTTCTGTCGGGCGATGTCGGTCAGCGTGTCGAGTGACAGCGACGCCCGGTCGAGGGACTCGCGCAGCTCGGTCTCGGTCCGCTCGCGCTCGGCCACGACCTCGAGCAGCAACCGCTGCTTGGTGCCGAAGTAGTAGAGGAGCCCGGGGTGGGTCATCCCGACCGATTCGGCCAGCTCGGTCAGCCCGGTGCTGCGGTAGCCCTTGGCCGAGAAGAGCGCCACGGCGGCATCGAGGATCTGCTGGCGGCGGACGTCGCCGCGCGCCTGGCGCCGTCGCGCGTCAGCCTTGGCCGGGGACGGAGACGGGGGCGGAGCCGGGGACGACCTGGGTGTGGCGGTGCGCGGCATGGTTCAGCGTTGCCCGGCCCCGTCGACGAGGGTCAGGAGCTCGTCGACGATCGTGGGGCTGAAGCCGGCGTTGACCATCAGGATCATGCGCTTCAGCGGCACCGAGGAGACGACCTGCAAGAACTCGCTGGGCTCGATGAGGAAGCTCAGGTCGCCCGCCGGGCTGGCGGCGAGTGACTCCCGCAGCACCGCTCGGCCCACCGGGTGGTCGATCCACTCCTGCAACGTCGACATCGGGTGCAGGGCCACGACGTAGGGCCCGGGGTCGACCTCGATCTCGGTGCACTGGCGCAGGTCTCGGGAGGAGGCGCCGACGGCGATGGTGAAGGTCCCGCCCTCGAGCTCCCAGGCGTTGGTCCGGGTCGACCAGTACGACAGATCGCGGCCGGTCAGCGTGAACGTGATCGGGGTGGTCTCGCCCGGTGCCAGCGCGACCTTGGCGAACGCCTTCAGCTCGCGGACGGGACGCACGACGTGGGCCTCGGGATCGCCGACGTAGAGCTGGACGATCTCCTTGCCCGCGACGCGGCCGGTGTTCGTGACCTCGAGGGTCACCTCGACGCGCGCCTGCTCCATCGCGGCGATCGACGGGTCGCGCTCGAGCACTGTCGCCGTGAGGGAGTGGTGCTCGAAGGTCGTGTACGAGAGCCCGTGGCCGAACGGGAACGAGACGTCGCCGTCGACGGCGTCGTAGTGGCGGTAGCCGACGAAGAGCCCCTCGCCGTAGCGCACCCGGCTGTCCTCGCCGGGGAACGAGAGGTACGCGGGCGTGTCCTGCAACCGGCAGGGGATCGTCTCGGCGAGCTTGCCCGACGGGTTCGCGATGCCGAGCAGCACGTCGGCCAGGGCGCCGCCTCCGGCCTGGCCCAACAACCACCCCTCGACCACGGCGGCGGCCTGGTCGATCCACGCCATCGAGACCACCGAACCGTTGGAGAGCACGACGACCACACGTTCGTGCACCGCCGCTATCGCCTGCAGCAGGTCGGTCTGGTTCGCCGGCAGGTCGAGGTGCGTGCGGTCGAAGCCCTCGGACTCGGCGCTGGCCGGCAGCCCCAGGAACACCACGACCGTCTCCGCGCCACGCGCGGTGTCGACGGCTGCTGCCCGCAGGTCGTCGTCGCCGTCGGTGGTGTCGATGCCGAAGCCGGCCGCGAAGTCGACGACGACGTCGTCCTCGCGGGCCGTTACGAGCGCGCGGAGCTCGTCGAGCGCGTTGGTGACGGTGAACGGGTTCACCTTCGAGCTGCCCGCACCCTGGAAGCGCGGGGAGCGGGCGAACTCGCCGATCACGGCGAGACGCGAGCCGGGCGAGGGCGCGAGCGGGAGCAGCGGGGCACCGTCGCGGACCTCGTTCTTCAGGAGCACGACGCACTCGACACCGACGGCCCGGGCGAGGTCGTGGTTCGCCTGGAGGTCGACCGAGTCGTCCGCCTCGACACCGGGCAGCGCTCGGTCGAGGAGGTGCAGCACGCGCGCGACCGCCACATCGAGCACGGCCTCGTCGAGCTCGCCGCGCGTCACGGCATCGACGAGCCGGGCGGCGCTCACGCCACCAGTCGAGGGCATCTCGAGGTCGAGGCCGGCGGCGACCGCCGCGACGTTGTCGTCGACCGCGCCCCAGTCCGAGACGACGAGGCCGTCGAAGCCCCACTCGCCCCGCAGGACCTGGGTGAGGAGCCAGGGGTCCTGCGAGGCGTACACGCCGTTGACCCGGTTGTACGAGCACATCACGGTCCACGGCTGTGCCCGCGTCACCACCCGTTCGAACCCCGCCAGGTAGATCTCGCGCAGGGGGCGATCGTCGACGTCGGCGCTGACCCGGAGCCGATCGGTCTCCTGGTTGTTGACGGCATAGTGCTTCAGGGAGGCGCCGACCCCGCGGCTTTGCAGCCCATCGACGATCGCGGCGCCGAGGTCGCCCGAGAGCACCGGATCCTCGGACAGGTACTCGAAGTTGCGGCCGCACAACGGGGAGCGCTTGATGTTGATGCCCGGTCCCAGCACCACGCCGACGTCCTCCGCGCGAGCTTCGTTCGCGACGGCGACACCGACCTGACGGAGCAGCTCGACGTCCCAGGACGACCCGAGCGCCGCAGCGGTGGGGAAGCACGTCGCGGGGACGCTGAGGCCCATGCCGACGTCATCGCCGCTGACGGTCTGCTTGCGCAAGCCGTGGGGGCCGTCGGCGACCATGATGTTGGGGATGTCGAGGCGTTCGACCGCGCGGGTGTGCCAGAACCCCGACCCGGAGCACAACGCCGCCTTCTCCTCGACGGTCAAGCTGGTCAGCAGCGCGGGCACATCGAACCGACTGGTCATGCGGGCTCCTCGAGGCAGGGCGCCGGCGGTCCGACGCCAGGTCTTCTACACGACGGTAGAATTTTACTGACCTGGAGATGATTCCCGATCTGGTGGCTCCGCGCCAACGGCTACGTGATCCAACTTAGCGCTAAATGGAATGCAGGGCGGCCGGGACAGGTTGCATCGGCCATGACCACGACCCAACATCGCCTCAACCCGACCGACGCCGCCCGCCTCGCAGTGCGCCGGCCGCTGG
>JBBQHT010000221.1:0-8218 GCA_038324235.1 Acidimicrobiales bacterium | reverse complement strand
GTCGAGCAACAGCCTGTTGCCCAATTCGCTCAAGTCCCAGATTTCGTGGGGGTACAAGTCGGTGAGGGGACTCGTTTGCTCCCCACCGCAAGCCTGTGACCTGCGGAAACACTGCTTCCCGAGTGTCGGAGGGGGGACTTGAACCCCCACGCCCTTTCGGGCACTAGCCCCTCAAGCTAGCGCGTCTGCCTATTCCGCCACTCCGACGTGGCTCCGGGTTTACCCCGGTGCGGGTCGACACTCTAGCGCGCCACACCCCCTCCACTTGCAACTCCAATCGCCGACCAATCTGGCACTGATCGTGGCGGTGACGCCGGGGCCCGCCGACTGGTCAGCACTCCGGCTCGGGTTCGTTGATCGAACTTGCGGCCTCCGCCCGGCGCACGGTGCAACGAACGCGGGCGAGGTCGAGCGCGGCCGCGACCAACTGTTCTTGCCGTCGGCGACGGTTCCTTGATCGAGCTTGCCGCTTCCATCAGTCAGAACCAGCAAAGAAGCACGGGGGCACCGGTCGGGCGATGTGCCCCCCAGGCGGGCCCGACGTCTACTACCGATCCTTGATCGGAACTGCCGCTCCCATCCGGAGGTGGGTGCAAAGAACGCCGGCGGGTGCGCGGGCGCGCCCGCCCCGCTCGCGCCGGGACTGCCGATGCCGGAACGCCGTCGCGGCCTGCGCCGTCAGCGAACCCTCCGGGACCGCCCTACGGCGTGACCGTCACCTGCGTCACGTCGAAGGTGCCGTCGAAGCGCGGGGCGTATCCCTGGACCTTCGGGCCGATCACGACGCTCGAGTCCGCGACGGCCAGCGGGATGATCGGGACCGACGCCATGATCTGCCGCTCGATCGCCTGGTATTGCGTCAAGCGTGACGCCCGATCGGCGGTGGCGCGGGCCTTGTGGATCGCCTCGTCCACCTCCGGGGCGCTGAAGCCGGTCACGTTGTCCTGCGACGTCGACAGGAACAGCGGTCCGATGTAAGCGTCCGGATCAGGAGCGAGGCCCACCCGGCCGTAGCTGAACACCTGCTGGCTTCCGCTCACCGCGAACGTCCGGTACTCCTCGAAGGGCTTGGGGACGACGTCGGCGGGAATCCCCGCGGCGTTCAGGTCGGCCTTGATGGCGTCGGCCATCTTCTGCTGCACGGCAGCATCCGCGGTCGGGCCCGAGTAGATGTCGATCTCCACGGCGGGCACCGTGCCACCAGGGAACGCCTGCGCGAGCAGCGCCTTGGCACCATCGACATCGAACGAGCATGCGGTCCCACAGGCGTCCTCGGAGCCACCGGGCAGCTTCGGGGGCACGACGCCGTTGAGCGCGACGCGGCTGTTGAGCGCCTCGGTGGCGATCTTCTGCCGGTCGATCGACTTGACGATGGCCTGGCGGAACTGGCCGTTGCCGCGATACGTCGGATTGCCGAAGCTGATGCCGAAGAAGATCTCTGACGACTGCTGACCGGGCATCGCTACACCGAACGCCTTGACCGATCCGACGGACTGGCCCGCCGGCACGGCCGCCCAGTCCACCTGGCCATCCTGCAAGGCCTGGAACGCCGTTGCCCGATCGGCGAACCGGACGAACTGCACCTGGTCGATCGGCGCGCCCGGCACGGCCGTCGTCCCGGTCGAACCCGCGCCAGCCCCTGAGCCGGAACGAGATCCGGATCCGGACCCGGATCCGGACGCAGGAACACCGCTCGGCGCGCCGGCCACGGCCTTGAGCGTCACCGTCGTGTCGTCCTGCGAGACGAACGCGAACGGGCCACTGCCGACCGGGTTGTTGGTGAACTCGGCTTTGCGCGCCTCGACGGCCGCCTTGGACACGATGCCGTACACCGGCGACGCCAGCAGCTCCGGCAGGGCCGCGTAGGGCTCGGTGGTCGTGATCTGCACCGTGTGGTCGTCCACAACCTTCACCCCGGCCAGCTCCGGCGCCCGATCCTGCACGAAGTCCCCGTAGCCGGCGATGATCTCGAGCGACGAACCCGCCAACGACGCGGAGCCCTTGCGGGCGACCCGTTCCAGCGAGAACTTCACGTCAGCCGCCGTCAACGGCGACCCGTCGGAGAACACCGCGCCGGCCCGGAGTGGGAAGGTCCAGACGGTCAGCGTGGCGTCCGGGGTCATCGCCGTGGCAACGGCCGGAGACGCCTGGTTGGTGGCCGGATCGATCGCCGTGAGCGGATCGAACAGCATGTCGACGGCGATCATGTCGGCTTCGTTGGTCGGCTGGATGTCGGCCGGGTCGAGCGCGTCGAGCCCCGAGAACGGCTTGTTCGGATCCGGCTTGGTCACCCCGATCCGCAACGTTGCCCCGGCGACCTTGGTGAGCACCGTGTCGTTGGGAGCCACCGATCCCGGCGAGGGCGTCGGCGTGGCATCGTCTTTCGAACACGCGGCACCGAGGACGACCAGCCCGCACAGCGCCACGGCCACCGTCGCCTGACTGCGGCGCCCGTGGCGCGGAGATCGATAGGTCAAGAAAACCCCCTGCACGACGTCACGGCACACCACCGGGCCGCCGCGCCCCGGCCGCCGAGGGCGGCATGGGGGGCGAGCCGGATCACACCTCGGTGACCTTACTTTGCACTGGAGCGCGATCCCGGGCAGGACGACCTGGCCGAGGCCGAGGGCGACGCCTCAGGCCTTCGTGTCGAGCATCAACGCCAAGGCGATGGTCGTGAACGTGAAGATCAGGCCGCACACGATCGTGAGACGGTCGAGGTTCTTCTCGACCACGGTCGAGCCTGCTGCGGAGGCGCCGAGACCGCCACCGAACATGTCGGACAGACCGCCCCCTCGCCCGCTGTGCAGCAGGACGAGGAAGATGAGGGTGAGCGAGACGATGACGTGGATCCCGATGACAACGGCTTGCAACACGGGGAGACGGCTCCGGTTCGGCGGGTACGGGGAAAACGGCGTGGCGCGATCCGTGATGACGGACCCAGCAGGCCTCCAGACGCTAGCAGTCCCGCCACCCGGGGTCAGAACACGGTCGGGGACGGCCCGATCAACTCTGCGGGCGGATGCGGTTGGCCTCCCACCGGCCGAGCGGCCCGGCGACCACCTCGTACTGCACCGCCGTCGCCGGCGCGATCGTGCGGGTTCCGTCGGCGATCGCCGTGCAGTGGAAGAAGCGCTCGACGCCCCCCTCGGAGCGCACCGCCCCCCACCCCTTCGCCTCGTCGAAGTCGATGACCGTGCCGAGCTCGATGTCGCCCACGATCAGTGGACGATCTTCGCGATGGGCAACTCGATGATGTCGGTCGCCCCGGCGTCCTTGAGCGCCGGGATCAGCGTGTTGATCCCGTCCTTGGGGACGACGGTCTCGACCGCGTACCCCACCCCGCCGTAGAGCTCGTTGACCGTCGGCGTCTTCATGGCCGGGACCAGGGCGATCACCTTGTCGAGCGCCTCCCCCGACACGTTCAGCTTCAACAGCACCTTGCCCCGGGCCTCGAGCACGCCTTCGAGCAGCGTGCGCAGCTGGTGCATGGCGTGCTGCTTGGCGGGGTCGGCGTAGGCATCCTTGTTGGCGATCAGCTCGGTGTACGAGCTGAGCATCGTGTCGATGATCTTGAGTCCGGCGGCGCGCAGCGCCCGCCCGGTCTCGGTGATGTCGACGATGCAGTCGACGATGTCGGGGACCTTGGCCTCGGTCGCCCCGTAGGACAGCCGGATGTCCGCGCTGATGCCCTTCTGCTCGAAGAACCGCCGGGTGAGCTCGGGGTACTCGGAGGACACGCGCACGCCCTGGGGTAGGTCCGCCACCGATTCGTACGGCGAGTCCTGCGGCACGGCGACGATGATCCGCACCGGGTTGCTCGTGGCCTTGGAGTACTTGAGCTCGCCGAGGGACACGACGTCGCTGGAGGTCTCCTCGATCCAGTCTCGGCCGGTGATGCCCAGATCGAACAGGCCCTCCGCCACGTACGACGCGATCTCCTGGGGCCGCAGGATGCGCACGTCCACCACCCGGGGATCGTCGATCGTGGCCCGGTAGGTCACCAGCGAGTCCCGCCGGACCGCCAGATCGGCCTCGTCGAACAGTTCGAGCGTGGCCTTCTCGAGCGATCCCTTGGGCAACACCAGCTTCAACATGGGAGAAACCGTACCCAACGACGGCCCCCGTCCCGAAACCGGTTCGGGCCAACGAGCTGCTCGGCCTGCACCACGGCCTGGGCCGACCGCTCGGCCCGGAACGGGGCCGGGGGAACCGATCGCTTCCCTTGGTCCGGGTCTTGGGCCATACTCGTGGGCGTCACCGAAGGGGACTCGGGCGTGGTGGCTCTGTCGAGCGACCCCCGAGGCAAGACATGTCCTTCCCCATCGCGACCGCCCCGGCCCCCGGGCCGGGTCCTCATGCCGTGAGCAGCACCTGCCGGCGCCCGTCCGGGCCCACCCGCGGGTTCTTGGCGCCGTGGTCGCGGCTCGGGATGATCCTGCTCGCAGTCATCGTCGGCGTCGTGCCGCTCGTCGCCTGGGCCGAGGATGTCGCCGCCGCCGCTGCGCCCCCGTCGCCTGGCATCGACATCGCGTCCTACCAACACCCCGGCAACGTGCCCATCGAGTGGACCAAGGTCCGCCGCTCCGGCATCAAGTTCGCGTACATCAAGGCCACCGAGGGATCCGGCGCCAAGCCCTACGGGTCGACCAACGCCTGGTTCACCCGCGACTGGGCCGGCGCTGGCGCAGCCGGCATCGCCCGAGGCGCGTATCACTTCGCCCAACCCCGCTATCCGCTCAGCAGCGCCGACGCCGATGCCCGCCGCTTTGTGGCGCTGACCGGCCCGATGAACCGGGCCGGCGACCTGGCCCCGGTGCTGGACCTCGAGATCTCGGGCGGGCTCAGCTCGACGGCGCTGATCCAGTGGACCCAGCGCTGGATCGCCACCATGACCGCCCTCACCGGTCGCAAGCCCATCATCTACACGGGCTACGCGTTCTGGAAGGTGTCGCTGAAGGACACCACCGTGTTCAACGGCTACCAGCTGTGGATGGCGCGCTATCAGAGCAAGACCCCCGGACCCCTGCCGGGCCAGTGGACCGCCTGGAAGATGTGGCAGTTCGGCACGACGCGCGTTCCGGGCATCCGCACCCTTGTCGATGCCGACGTGATGTGCATGAGCGGCAGCGGGTGCGTCGTGCCGGTCCAGAAGCCGGCGACGAAGGCCTCCACGACGTCCTCGAGCGCCAAGTCGTCGTCTTCGACGACCAAGACCGCGGGCGCCAAGTCGTCCACCTCGAAGACGACGACGAAGTCCACGACCTCGAAGTCCACGACCACCAAATACACGACCGCGAAGTCCACGACCGCGAAGTCCACGACCTCGAAATCTGCGACCTCGACGTCGTCGACCAAGGAGCCCTCGACGTCCACGTCCCGGTCTTCGAGCGGCACGACCTCGTCGACCAAGAAAACCACGACGACCACCAAACCGGCCTCCTCCTCCGCGACCAGCGGGACCAAGACCACGTCGACGTCCCGGCGCTGACCGAGCCGCCGCCCGGGTTCTGCGGCGCCGTCGGCGAGCCCACGGCAAGGCGTCCTACCACGCGGACTTCGGTCACCTTCGTGGAACGAACGGCGGATCGCTCCGTAGAGTGACCGGAGGTTGTCGCCGCTGAGGAGCTCGTCGTGCCCCGTACCCTGACCCATCCGGAACGCCACAGGAGCCATCGGGTCGGCTGGCTGCGGGCCGGCGTGCTCGGCGCCAACGACGGCATCGTGTCGACCGCCTCGCTGCTGCTCGGTGTCGCCGCCGCCGACGTGGCCACCAGCACCTTGCTGACCACCGGCGTCGCGGCCCTCACCGCCGGCGCCCTGTCGATGGCCATGGGTGAGTACGTCTCGGTGTCGTCCCAACGCGACAGCGAGAACGCGGACATCGCCCGCGAGCGCCACGAGCTCGACAAGTACCCCGACCACGAGTTCGACGAGCTGACCGGCATCTACATCGACAAGGGCCTCAGTCCCGAGCTGGCCCGGCAGGTCGCCACCGAGCTGGGCAAGGGCGACCTGCTCGCCGTGCACATGGCCGAGGAGCTGGGCATCACCCAGGAGACGATCGCCCGCCCGGTGCAGGCCGCCATCACGTCGTCGGTGTCGTTCGCCCTCGGCGCCGCGATCGCGGTCATCGCGATGGTCGCGGCGCCCACCTCGGCCCGTCTCGTCGTCACGGCCGCGATATCGATCGTCGCCCTCGGTCTGCTCGGCGCCATCGGCGCCCGCATCGGCGGGGCGGCGATCTCGCGTCCCACCGTGCGCACCCTCATCGGGGGGGCGTTGGCCATGGCCATCACCACCGTCATCGGCCACCTCGTCGGCGGCGCGGTCGGCTGATCGGGTCAGGCGGCGGCGCTCAGGCGTCGCCGGCGCGGACCCGTCGCAACAAGTCGACCATCTCCAAGGCGGTGCGCGCGGATTCCTCGCCCTTGTTGTCGCCCTCAAGATCCGAACGGGACAACGACTGCTCGAGGGTCTCGGTGGTGAGCACGCCGAACACGATCGGGATGCCCGTCTCGAGCTGCGCCTGCGAGATGCCCTCGGCGCACGGGCCGGCCACGTACTCGAAGTGCGGCGTGTCGCCCCGGATCACACAGCCCAGCGCGACGACCGCGTCGTAGCGGCCGGTGAGCGCGAAGGTCTTGGCCGCGAGCGGGATCTCGAACGCGCCGGGCACCCACGCCACGGCGACGTCCGCTTCCTTCACGCCGTGGATCGCCATGCCGGCCAGCGCCCCGTCGAGCAGGCGGTTGGTGATGAGGTCGTTGAAGCGACCGCAGACGACCGCGACCCGCACCCCGTCACCGTTGATCTCACCGGTGTAGGAGTTGGCAGCTTTGAAGTTCGTGGACATGGGCGCTGCCTCCGGGCAGTCGGCGGCCAGGACCGGCCGAGCGTAGTGGGGGTGGCCGGCGACCGGCCGGGATCCGCGGGGCGGGGATCAGAGGACGTCGTCGAGGCCGTCGAGCAGGTGCCCCATGCGCTCGCGCTTGGTGCGCAGGTACTTGATGTTCTCGGGGTTGGGGATGGACTGCAGCGGGACGCGTTCGGTGATCTCGAGGCCGAAGCCTTCGATGCCTCCGTACTTGGCGGGGTTGTTCGTCATGTACCGCATCGTCGTGATGCCGAGGTCCACGAGGATCTGCGCACCGATGCCGTACTCGCGGCTGTCGATGGGCAGGCCCAGCTCGAGGTTGGCGTCGACCGTGTCGCGACCCTGATCCTGCAGGGAGTACGCCCGGATCTTGTGCCCGATGCCGATGCCACGCCCCTCGTGGCCGCGCAGGTACACGAGCACGCCCAGTCCCTCTTCCGCGATGCGCGTCATGGACGCCGCGAGCTGCTCGCCGCAGTCACAGCGCATCGAGCCGAAGATGTCACCGGTGAGGCACTCGCTGTGCACCCGCACCAACACGTTGTCCTCGCCCTGCACGGCACCCTTCACGAAGGCCACGTGCTGCTCGCCGTCGAGCAGCGACTCATAGACGTAACAATCGAAGTCGCCCCACGTGGTCGGGATGCGCGCCTCGCTGACCCGGCGCACGAGCTTCTCGTTCTGACGGCGGTAGCGGATCAGCTCCGCGATCGAGATGAGCAGCAGGCCATGCTCCTCGCAGAACTTCACCAGGTCCGGGACGCGGGCCATCGTGCCGTCGTCGTTGACGATCTCGCACAGCACGCCGGCGGGGTACATGCCGGCCATGCGCGACAGGTCGACCGCCGCCTCGGTGTGCCCGGCCCGCTTGAGCACCCCTCCATCGCTGTAGCGCAGCGGGAAGATGTGCCCGGGTCGAGCCAGATCGCCGGGGCGGGTGGCGGGATCGATGAGGGCCTGGATGGTCATCGCCCGGTCGGACGCGGAGATGCCCGTGGACGTGCCGTGCCGGAAGTCCACCGTGTAGGTGAACGCGGTGCGCTGGGCCTCGGTGTTGTCCCGGACCATCAGCGGGATGTCCAGCTCGTCGAGTCGCTCCCCCGTCAGGGGCGTGCAGATGACCCCCGAGGTGTGCCGCACGAAGAACGCGATCTTCTCCGCGGTGGCCGCCTCGGCCGCCATGATCAGGTCACCCTCGTTCTCCCGATCCTCGTCATCGACCACCACGACGATCTCGCCGCGCGAGATGGCGGCGACCGCCTCGGGGATCGTGGCGAACGCTGCGGAGTAGTCGGCCCGATCGACGTGGGGCTCACTTGCCTCGGACGTGTCGTGGATGTT
>JBBQHT010000220.1:0-8230 GCA_038324235.1 Acidimicrobiales bacterium | reverse complement strand
GGCATCTACAGCTCCCAGCGCGTCGAGGTGCCCAAGGCCGCCGGCCGGGACAAGGCCGGGTGAGATCGACGAGCCGGCGGTCGTCCCGCCCTGTCCTGCTCGGTGGTGTCGGTCAGTGGTAGTACCAGCCGCTCAGGTCGGCGACCAGGTGGGTGGTGCCGAAGAGGTTGAACATCGCCACGGCCTGCCCGGTGCCCAGGCGAGCGCTGACCAGGTTGGCCCCTGTCTCGCCGGGCAGGGCGTTGAGGCTCGAGGCGTTGGGCTGGGGGACACCGGCCGGCCACACGGTGACGAAGGTCGGGGCGGTGCCCTCGGTCGCCACCACGTTGAGGAGCACGGCCGTCGCGTTCGCCGGCACGCCCGCGGGCCCGCCCAACGCCAGGGTGAGCACCTGGCCGGGCCCGACGGGCGCCGGCGGGCCCCAGCTCGCGGGCACGGGACCAGCGCGGGTGTCGAGGACGCGGACCGGTGCCCGCGGGTCGAACAGGTCGGTGCCGCTCGGCCCGAAGGCACCTACCACGTCGACCACGAGATCCACGGAACCGAACATGTTCCACAACGTGATGGCGCCCCCGTCTCCCACCGGCACGACCGCCAGGTTGGGTCGGTTGTAGCCCGGCCCCACGTTGAGGTTCGAGGCCAGCGCGCTCGTCCCCGTCGGCGTGGCGAGGATGACGGTGGGCGCGGACACGTTCGTGGCCGTGATGTTCACCACGACCGCCCGGGCGTCGGCGGGAACGCCCCCGCGGCCCCGCACGGGCACCGTGACCGATTGGTTCGATCCGACGCGGCGAGCGGGCGGCTCGCGGGTGTCGAGCAGGCGGGCCGGGGTCAGCGGGGTGAAGCGGTTGGCGGCATCGATCGCGTAGTAGCCCTGCACGTCGACCACGAGGTTCGAGGTACCGAAGGCGCTGATCAGGTTCACGGAGCCCCGCGCGCCGAGGGCGACGGTCACCAGGTTGGCGCGGGTGTCCCCGGCGGACACGTTGAGGCTCGACGAGGTCGTGAGGGGGGAGCCGGCGGGCCACACCGAGACGAAGGTGCTCGTGCTCACATCAGTGGCGGTCACGTTGAGCACGACGGCCGTCGCGTCGGTCGGGATGCCGGCGGTTCCACCCAACGGCAGCGTCCAGATGACCCCACCGACGACGGGTGTCAGCCCGGGCGAACCCGCGGGGACCGGCCCGAACCGGGTGTCGAGCACGCGGGTCGGGGGCAGCGGGGCGTAACCCGAGCCGACGGGCACGACCGCTGCCGTCGGGGCGGAGGCCGGGGAGGTGCCCGCGGCGTTGGTCGCGGTCACGGTGATGATCTGGGCGACGCCGTCGGGCAACGCGGTGAGGGTGCACGCCAGGGGGCCCGACCGCGGCCCGGCCTCCCACCCGCACGCGGCACCCGATGGCGTCGCCCGCGCGGTGTACCGCACCAAGGGTGTGCCGCCCAGATCCGCGGGCGGACGCCACGTGACGGTGGCGGTGCCGGAGCCGGCGGTGGCGGACGCGGCGAGCGGGGCCGACGGCGGTCCCGGGAGGCGGGTGCCGATGACCCAACCGGTCACGGCGACGGCTGACGTCCCGACCGCCGACTGGCGGATGGCGCTGATGGAGGTCGCTCCGCGCAGCGCCACGGCCCCCAGGTTCGTGACGGGTGCGCCGCCGCCGGGCGCGTTGAGGTCGGTCGTGGCGGGGAGGGACTGCCCGGTGCGGTAGACGATGCCGAACCCGGGATCAGCCATCGTCTGGGTGAGGGCCACCAGCGCGGCGCCGAACCCGGGGGTGCCGGCGACGGTCACCAAGGGCGCCGGCGTCAGGGCGAACGTGGCCGGATCGGCGCCGGGGTCCGGGGTGCTCAGGGCCACGGGATCGAGGGGGGCCACGTCGCCGGTCGGCCCCGCCCCGGCAGCCACGTAGCCGATGACGTCGACGAGCACGTCGACCGAACCGGCGGCGTTGGCGATCGTCAATCGGCCGGTGTCCGACAGCGCCACCAGCGCCCGGTTGGCCAGCACGCCTCCCTGGGTGACGACGGTCGGCAGGCCCGGGTCGGTCCGGCCGGTCGCGAACGCGGCCAGGCTGGTGGCCGACGATGGGTGGACGGCCACCACGTTCACGAGCGCGGCGGTCGCGGTGGCGGGCACCAGGCCCCCGGTGATCTGGACGTCGACGCGGCCGCCCGGTCCGAGTGTCTGGCCGCTGGTCCGGGTGTCGGTGGCCCGCACGGGATCGGTGAGGATCTCGAGGCGACCGTTGGCTGCATCCACGGTGTCGTCCATGACCCACGCGGTCAGGTCGACATCCACGCGGGCGTTCGCCGTCGCGCCGACCGCGATGGTGCCGTCGTAGCCGACCCGCACGAGCGCGGCGAACGAACGCGTCTGCCCGGCGGAGAACCGGAACGGGTTGACGGTGCTCGCCGGGCCGTCACCGGCGAAGGCCACGAGCGAGCCCGAGGTGGTGGCCCCGCTGACGGTCAGGTTGACCCAGGCGCCGATCACCCCGACCGGTGGGATGCCCGCGACGCCCGCCACGCGCACCAACTGGCGGTAGCCAGCCTCCAGAGAGGCGCTGGCGAGTCGCGTGGGTCCGGCCACGACGGTTGCGCCCCGCGGCACCACCGGGCGGATGGCCAGGTCGAACTTCACGGTCTCACCCGATGCGCTGAACGCCCCGCCGGCCGCCGTGTAGGCGAGCCCCATGGGGGTGGAGCCGGCTCGGTACGTGAAGCCGTAGCAGGACTGGCCGTCGCCGGTGTCGGCCGACCGCAGGGTGACGGTGTAGGTGGCCCCCGCGGTCACGGTCACGTTGGGGTGCCACACGTAGGGGCGGGCGGTCCAGCCCGCGCCCGTCGACGCGATGGTGGCCCGGGCCAGCTCCGGCGCGCCCGTGGTGTTGGTGCCTGCGGCCAACGAGAGGTGCCCCTCGTCGGTGGGGTACTCGCTGCGCGCGATCGGCACCGACAGGTCGGTGAGCACGCCGCTCGATGTCGCCTGGAAGGTGAAGGCCCGGCGGTGTCCGCTGCGCACGTCGCACGTCACGTACCAGTCACCCGTGTCGGGCGCGTGGAACCCGGAGTGGGGCAGGAGCAAATCGGTCGCACCCGTGTCGACGAAGCGCAGCTGCTCCGACCAGGTCGGCGCCGCGGGCAGCGCGGGGGTGACGCCGTCGCTGTTCCACGTGATCGGCGAGACGTTGAACCCGGCGAGGCCCTGGTTCCGCTCGAGCATCCCCGGGTGGTACCAGAGGTCGGACTGGAAGACCTCGATCGATCGACCGTCGGTCGTGCGCCACGTCGCCGCGAAGGTGGGCTGGCCGCCGAAGCTGTCGGAGCTCAGCTCGCCGCCGTAGGTCCACGGACCGAGCGGGTCGGTCGCCCAGAGGTAGGCGGTGCCGGTCGGCACGTACCCGCCGTTGGGTTGGCTCACGAACACGTAGTACCGACCCCCGTGCTCGAACATCGACGGCGCCTCGGCCTGGGTGGTGGGCAGGCGGCGAGCGGCCCCCGTGCTGTTCAGGAAATCGGGGTCCAGTTGCTCGACGACGGGCGTGTAGGTCCACGCGTCGGTGATGACGACGTAGCCGATGCCGCGGCTGTCGACGAACAACGCCATGTCCTGGTTGCCGGGCGAGAGGGGTCCGATGCCACCGACGTTGGTCGTCACCCGCGGGTTGCCCCGGAACGTCCACGGTCCGGTCGGCGACGGCGAGGTCCACGTGCTGTACCCCGACGGACCCTGCAGCGTGTTGCCCCACGCCACGTACGAGTCGGTGTTCGGGTCGAACACGACGCGGGGCCGCCAGCAGCTGTTCCACCCACAGGTCTGTTGCATCGCCGGATCGAGGCCCGAGGCGATCTGGCCCTCATACGTCCAGGTCGTGAGGTCGTCCGAGGCGTACACCCCGTACCCGCACCACGGCGTCGGGTGCGCGGCACCGGCGATCGCCGTGCGCAACCAACCGATCCCGCAGTCGTTCTGCGTCCCGTACCAGTAGTAGCGGGTGGTGCCCTGGTAGGTGAACTGCTGAATTTGTCCGTCGTGGGCGTCGACCGCGGTACCAGAGGTCGCGAACCGCGTGTTCGGGTGGCCCGTCGGATCCACGTTGGTGATCGACACGGTGGGGTTCACCGGCGCGGCCGCGGCCGGGGTTGCGATCCGAGCCAGGGCCCCGGTGGTGAGCACCCCCGCCACGATTGCGACCACCGCCAGGACCACGCGGGCCCGAAGGTGGCGAGGTCGCTCGCAGGCCTTCCCCCAAGGGGAGGACAAGCGGCGTGAGAGGCGAGAGGTCAGGGCGAGGTGCTCCAGCATGGACTGCGAACAAGCGAGTGTAGGTGGTCGAGGGCTGAGGCACCGGCGGGCCCGAGGCCGACTGTCGCAAAGATTCTCAGCGCGGTGTCGATCTGGGCGGTCGTCCGTTCGACGTGATGGGCAACACGAGGCGAACGGCGCCTCACCGAACCAGGAGATGTGGACACATGCGATTCTTCGGATACACGTTGGGCGACGAGTCCGTGCCGATGCCCCCGCCGTCGGCCGAGCTCATGGAAGAGATGGGCGCGTTCATGGAGGAGGCGACCAAGGCCGGTGTGCTGGTGGCCACCGGCGGGATCGCTCCCTCGGCGATGGGCGCCAAGATCAACCTGAAGGACGGCGAGTTCACGGTCGTGGACGGTCCGTTCACCGAAGCGAAGGAGCTCATCGGCGGATGGGCGATGCTCGAGTGCCGCGACCTGCAGGAGGCGATCGAGTGGGCCAAGCGCTTCGTGTCGGTGCTCGGCGAGGGCGAAGTGCGGGTCCGTCCGGTCTTCGGCCCGGAGTAGCGATCCGCCTCGGCGCGGTGGCGGTGGTTGAATCGGTGCCGTGTCCGGTCCCGATCCCACCGCCGCCATCGAGGCCGTCTTCCGCATCGAGTTCGCGCGGCTGGTTGCCGGGTTGACCCGCTTCGTCGGCGATGTGGGCGTCGCCGAGGAGCTGGCGCAGGACGCGCTCGTGGATGCACTGGTGCAGTGGCCCACGCAGGGCACACCGCGTCGACCCGGCGCCTGGCTCATGGCGGTCGGCCAACGCAAGGCGATCGACCGCTTTCGCCGCGACCGCAACCTCGACGGCAAGTACGCGCTCATCGGACGCGACGGACCGACGCCCGACCCCCGGAGCGCGGCGCCGCCCGGAACCGCCGGCGCCTTCGAGGACCACATCGACGACGACGTGCTGCGCCTGATGTTCGTCGCATGCCATCCGGTGCTCTCGGTGCGGGCCCGGACCGCCCTGACGCTCCGCCTCGTCGGCGGGCTGACCACCGCCGAGATCGCCCGGGCGTACCTCGAACCGGAACCGACGGTCGCGCAGCGCATCGTCCGCGCGAAGCGCACGATCGCCGCCGCGGAGGTCCCCTTCGAGGTGCCCGCCGGTGACGATCGAGCGGCCCGCCTCGATTCGGTGCTCCAGGTGATCTACGTGATCTTCAACGAGGGGTACGCCGCGACGGCCGGCGCCGACTGGATGCGCCCGGCGTTGTGCGCCGAGGCGCTGCGGCTGGGACGCGTGCTCAGCCAGCTCGCGCCCGACGAGCCCGAGGTCCACGGGCTGACCGCACTGATGGAGATCCAGTCGTCGCGTCTGCGCGCCCGGAGCGGCCGTGACGGTGAGCCGGTCCTGTTGCACGATCAGGATCGTCGCACCTGGGACCGGTTGCTGATCAACCGCGGCCTCGCGGGGCTCGAGCGCGCCCGCGCCCTCGGCGGGGAGCGCGGGCCCTATTCCTTGCAAGCGGCGATCGCGGCATGCCACGTCGTCGCCTTCCGGGCCGAGGACACCGACTGGGCCCAGGTCGTCTCGTTGTACGAGCAGCTCGCCGAGATCACCCCGTCGCCCATCATCGAGCTCAACCGGGCGGTCGCGGTGTCGATGGCCTCGGGGCCGGCCGCCGCCCTCGACCTCGTCGAGCAACTGGTCGCCTCCGGCACGCTCGACCGCTACCACCTGCTGCACGGGGTGCGGGGTGATCTGCTCGACAAGCTCGGGCGGGGCGACGAGGCCGCCGCCGCGTTCGCCCAGGCGGCGACTTTGACCCGGAACGCCTCGGAGCACCAACTGCTGCTGGGCCGCGCCCTCGACGCGACCTCCCGGTAGTGTCCCGGCGATGTTCGGCACCACGGTCATGACGGGTAGGCAAACGCGGACCGGAGGGTTCGGTGTCGCGGTGATGGCGGCCGCCATCTTGGTCCTGTCCGCGTGTGGAGCCAGCACGACCGACGCGTCGTCGACGACGACGGCGGGGGCAGGCACCTCGGTCGCGCCCGGCACCACTGCCGGTCCCGGCTCGCCCGGTTTCAACGACCCGACGATCCCCTTCTACCAGCCGCCCGCCCCGCTCCCGGTGGGTCAGCCGGGGGCGATCATCCGGCAGGAGGCGTTCCCCGGCGCGCCAGCGGGAGCGCAGGCGTGGCGGGTGCTGTACCACTCGACCGGGCTCGACGGCGCCGACATCGCCGTGAGCGGTGTCATCGTGGCGCCCACCTCGTCGGCGCCCGCGGGTGGCCGCCCGGTGCTGAGTTGGGCGCACCCGACCACCGGGGTGGTCGACGCCTGTGCGCCGTCCACCCTGTCGAGCTTCTGGGATCTGATCCCGGGCTTGTCCCAGTTCCTGGCCGCCGGGTACGTCGTCGCCGCCACCGACTACCAGGGGCTCGGCACCCCGGGGGTGCACCCGTACCTGATCGGGGTGAGCGAGGGGCGGGGCGTGCTCGATGCCGCCCGCGCGGCCCGCAACATCGCCGCCGCGGGCGCCGGGACGGATCTGCTGCTTTGGGGCCACTCCCAGGGCGGTCAGGCGTCCCTGTTCGCCGGCCAGCTCGCCACCGAGTACTCGCCGGAGCTCCACCTGGTCGCGGTGGCGGCCGCCGCGCCCGCCGGGGAGCTGGCAAAGCTTCTCGAGCTCGAACAGGACGACAGCACCGGTGTCGTGCTCGGGGCGTATGCGATGAACGCCTATCTGGACATCTACGGTCCGATGAATCCCGGGATGAGCCTGCAACAAGTCGTCACCCCGGCGGGACAGTCGGCGATAGCGCAGCTCGTGCCGCTGTGCGATCTGACCGAGTCGGCGCAGATGGCACCGATCGTGAAGCCCGTCATCGGCTCGTTCTACGTGGCCGGCGCGGGCAGCCAGCCGCCGTGGAGCGCGCTGCTCGACGAGAACTCGCCGGGCCACCAGAAGATCCCGGCCCCGGTGCTCATCACGCAGGGCACGGCCGACACCGTGGTGATCCCGTCGACCACCCTCGAGCTGGCGGGCGCGATGTGCACCTTGGGCGATCAGCTCGAGGTGAAGCTGTATCCCGGTGTCCCGCACACCACGATCGGGTACGCCTCGGCGCCCGACGTGGCCGCCTGGATGGTGGCGCGGTTGGCGGGCCAACCCCCGACCGTCACCTGTGGCGCGGACCTCCCGGTGCTGCCCCCGGCTCCGGCGGCGCCCGGCTCCACCGCGTCGTGACGTCGTGACGTCGTGAGCTGATGACGTCGCCCGGTCCTGAGCTGCGGTTTGAGGTTCTTCAGACCTGTCTGTCGTAGGTTCCGCCGCGGAAACGTACGGGCGTCGCCCCCGGGTGATGCCAGGCGGCGTACGGGTTCACACTGTGGTGGCGCTGCTGGCGTCGCTGCTCGCGGGCGGGACGGCGAGCAACGGCGCCGAGCGGTGCCGCGGCCGGGCACGGGTATCAGCGAGCACCCTGATCGAGCCGGGCGGCCAGCCGCAGCAGGGGCGCGGTCTCGAGGCCGATCCACGGCGCTTCGTGGCCGGCGAGCAGCGGTCGCCGCAGCTGCGCCGCGAGGTCCGCGACGTCGGTCACCACGGCTCGCTCGCGGTCGGGGACGAGCGCCGCCCGGGCCTGCTCGACGACGAGGCGCACGTCGCACTCGTGCGCCGCCACGTCCAGTTCGAGCATGCCGTGGGAACGACGCACACGCGTGGTCGGCAGCAGGGCGCCCCGCAGCGACGAGACGAGGTTGTCGAGGCGGTGAGCCACCCGCTCGGGGTCCTCCTCCGGCCAGAGCCGGTCGCACACGGTGCTGATCGACACGCCGGCCGGCTGCAGGGCGAGCATGGCCAGCGTCTCGATCTCGGCCCGCGTCGTGAAGCGGACCGGTGCGCCGTCGATGGTGACCGCCGGGATGCCCAGCAGGCGGATCTCGAGGACGCCGCGGCCGCGCAGCAGGATCGCCCAGGCC
>JBBQHT010000219.1:0-8258 GCA_038324235.1 Acidimicrobiales bacterium | reverse complement strand
CCACCAGCCGAGTCGCGCCATGAGCGGCTGGGGTGTCCTCGAGGTCGTCTCGGCGCTGATCGTGCTCGGGACCGCCGTGTTCCTCATCGTCGTCGCGTACGACTTCGGCGACGACTTCGCCCGTTCGGACCGCGCGGCGGCCAAGCGGGAAGCTCGGGCCGCAGCCCGGGCGCACGGCGCGACCGTCCCCGGCGCCACCCGTGGCCCGCGCCGCCCACGCACCGCGACCACCGCACCCGACCGCGACCCCGCCCGCGATCGGGATCGGGATCGGGGTCCGAAGGCGCAGGTCTGATCCCGCGTCCCTGCCGCCCGCGGGGATGGCGTCGGCCTCGGCCGCGCCGTCCCCGAGGGTCGCGCGTCGACCGCGGAGCGATGAAGGCCGAGCGCGGGACTGAGCCGGTTCAGCTCGCGACCTTCAGAGCTGCCCCCGCTCGAAGAAGTTGAACCAGTTGGTGCGCATCTCGCCGCCGTCGGCCACGATGTCGGCCCCGTTGATGAACCGCGCGGCGGGCGAGCACAGGAACAAGATGATGGCCGCCATCTCGTCGGCCTGACCCATCCGGCGCATCGGGCCCACCGTGTCGGCGATCTCGAGCGCCCGGGCCTCGTCGATCCCCATCTTGTCGAACTCGTTGGACTGCACGCCCTCGGTCCCGATGGTGCCGGGGGCGAACGCGTTGATGGTCACGCCGTGGTAGCCGAGGTAGGGGGCCATCGTCCGGGTCATGTTCAACACGCCGGCCCGCGCCGCGCCCGAGTGCACGAACAGCGGCGCGCCCCGGTCGAAGGAGTACACGTGGATGACGTTGACGATGGCGCCGAAGCCCGCCTCGGTCATCGGCCCCATGAAGCGGTTGATCATGTTCCAGGTGCCGTTGAGGTTGAGGTCGATCACGGACCGCCACCCGTTGTCGGAGATCTGCGACGGCAGGGCGGGGAACTGCCCGCCCGCGTTGTTGACGAGGAAGTCGACGTGGCCGAGCTCGCCGTACGCGCGGTCGCGCAGCGCGTCGACCTGGGCGGGTTCGCGGATGTTGGTCGGGACGGCCAGCGCCCGGACGCCGAAGGCCTCAACGGCCGCCACCGTCTCGTCGAGCGACTCGGGCGTGCGGCCGGCAACGACGACATCGGCGCCGTACCGGGCGAAGGCCAGCGCGGTCTCCCGCCCGATGCCGGTGCCGCCGCCGGTCACCAGGGCGACGCGCCCGGCGAAGAGATCGGGGGCGAACGAGTCGAGAGGGGAGCTCGGCCCGGACACGGGCCGGGAAGGGGTCGGATCCGCTGACATCGGGCGAGCCTATTGCCGGTCGTCGCTACGTGACTGGTACCGCTGGATGCGGTCGATGATGATGGCGCCCCATGCCTCGGCCCGACTGGTCCTCCCGACCGCTGATCCTCGTGCGCTGCGTCGCGGCTGGCGCCTGCATCGCCCTCGCCATGCCCCCCGCCGGGTGGTGGCCCCTTGCGTTCGTCGGCATCGCCCTGTGGGACCGGCTGCTGGCCGACGTGTCGTGGCGGAGGCGGTTCCTGCGCACGTGGCTCATCGGGTTGGTCTGGTTCTTCCCCACGCTCCTGTGGATGTTCGACCTGACCCCTCCCGGGTACGTGGTCGCCTGCGTCGTCTACGCCGCGTACTTCGGGGTCGCGGCGGCCTGCACCCCACCGGGACGGGCACGGTGGATCGTCCTGCCCGCCACGATCGTGCTCGCCGAGCTGTGCAAGTGGACCTTCCCGTTCGGTGGGGTGCCGCTTGCGAACCTGGCGCTCACCCAGGCCGGGTCGTGCACCGCCCCGTGCGCCCAGCTCGACTCCCCACTCGCCCAGGCGGCGCGCCTCGCCGGACCGCTGCTCGTCGTGGCCCTGGTCGTGATCGGCGGCATCGCGCTGTCGGCCGCCTGGGAACGTCGTTGGACCGTGGCCGGCGCGGCCCTCGCCGTGGTGGTCGCGGTGACCGCCCTCGGGTTCGTCGCCCCGAAGGGCCACGACGTGGGCGAGCTGCGCATCGCGATCGTGCAGGGCGGTGGGCCCCAGCGCACGGGCACGGGCAACGGCGACTCGGCGGGCGTGTTCGCGCGGCATGTGAAGGCCACCCGCGAGCTCGTGAAGACCCCCGTCGACGTGATCCTCTGGCCGGAGAACGTGGTCTCGGTCGACGGCTCGTTCGCCACCAGCCCCGAGTACAAGGTGCTCCAGAAGCTGGCTCGGGAGAAGGACGCGACGATGATCGTGGGCATCACCGAGGACGTCGAGGGCAAGCCGCTCTTCTACAACGCCTCGGTGGTGATCAACCCCGACGGCAGCATCGGGGACCGGTTCGACAAGGTGCGCACCGTGCCTTTCGGCGAGTTCGTGCCGTTCCGGCCGGTCATCGAGGCCGTCGCCGGCTCGTCGGGCATCCCCAGCCGCGACGCGATCCCCGGGACGGGCCACGGCGTGGTCCACACCGGCGAGGGGGACTTCGGCATCGTGATCTCGTGGGAGACGTTCTTCACCGATCGCGCCCGCGACGCGATCGGCCACGGGGGACAGGTGCTGATGAACCCGACCAACGGTGCGTCCTACTGGCTGACCCAGGTGCAGACCCAGCAGATCGCCTCGTCCCGCCTGCGGGCGATCGAGACGGGTCGCTGGGTCACCCAGGCCGCCCCCACCGGCTTCAGCGCGCTGATCGATCCCGACGGCAACTTGCTGGAGCGATCCAACGTGAGCGAGACGCGCGTCATCGAGGCCACCGTGCAACGCCGTGACGGAGACACGCTGTCGGTGCTCGGCGGCTTCTGGCCGATGATCCTCGCCTCGCTCCTGGCCATCGCCGTCGGCTGGACGTTGCAACGCCGTTGGGACCCCACGCCCATCCAAGGTCCGGTGGACGGCGACATCGAACCAGCCGCGGCCCCGACCGGCAGGTCGACACCGGCGAGCGATCCCGCGCCCGACCGCGCCGCGACGACGCCTCCGCGTCCCGCCGACGCCGCGTCACCCTGATCTACGCTCGGCTGGAGTTGGACCGACACGGAGGCGAGGGTGGGATCTCTCCAGCAGTTTCTCGACATGCAGGAGGCGGCGCGAGTCCACGATCACGCCACCGTGGTCGAGCTGGGCCCCAGCGTGCTCGCGACCATCAGCGCCGAACCCCGCTACCACGTGATGCTGGCCGACGCCCACGTGATCTACGCCGCGGCGCTCAACGAGCACGAGCAGCTGACCGACGCCATTGAGCACTTCGAGCACGCCTTGTTCGGCCCCGACACCGACGATCTCTCGTTCTACGCCCGACCCGCGGTCACCGTCACGCTCGCCAACGCGTATTGGCGGGTCGGCCGCTACCAGGACCTCGTCCATGTGATCCAGCCGGTGCTCGAGGGCACCGGCACCCCGGCGCAGCAGGCGACCGCGCTGCGGATCCTGTCCAGCATCACGTGGCGCACCACCGGCGATCTCGACGCGGCCACCCGGTTGCTCGAACAGAGTGCCGTGGCGGCCGGCCACGCCTCGGGACTGTGGTGGCGTGACGCCGTGTACCGCGGGCAGTACCTCATGGAGCTGGGCCGGCTGGGCGAGGCCCAGGCCGTGCTGCGCCACGGCGTGGACCGTGAGGTCGAGGAGATGCGCGCCCAGGACCACCAGCCCGACCGCGCCACCATCGCCAACCTCGCGATCTTCCTCGGCGCCCTCGCGCGGGTCGAGGTGCGCCTCGGCCGGGTCGCCGAGGCCGAGGAGCTGCACGCGGAGTCGGCCCGGCTGATGCCGCCGGACCGGCAGTTCGGCCGCTTCACCTGGCACCTGCTCGCAGCCGAGATCGCGACCGCCCGCCACGACCTGGCCCTCGCCACCGAGCACGCCGACACCTGTCTCGAGCTGACCACCCGCCTGCGCGCCCGGCCGAGCATGGCGGTCTCGTGGAAGCTCCAGGGCCGGGTGGCGCGCGACGGGGACCGGGTGCCCTACGCGATCGAGCGCTTCCGCCTGGCCCACGACGGCTATGTGACCCTCGGTCACCCGCGCGACGCAGCCGAGATGCGAGCCGAGCTCGTCGCGCTCGGCACCACCCCCTGATCGGCGCCCGACCGATCAGCCCTCGGCCCCGAGGTCGATCGTGCGGGTGAGGTGCACCGCCTCGAGGAACCGGCGGTCGTGGGACACGACGATCAAGGTGCCCGCGAAGTCCGTGAGGGCCGCTTCGAGCTGCTCGATGGCCTCGAGATCGAGGTGGTTGGTCGGCTCGTCGAGCACCAGGCAGTTGACCCCACCGGCCATGAGCTGGGCGAGCAGCGCTCGGCTCCGCTCCCCGGGGGAGAGATGGGCGCCCGGACGGTCCACGTGATCCGCGCCCAGGCCGAACTTCGCCAACAACGAGCGCGCCTCACTGAGCGGCAGCGTCGAATCGCGCAGGAACGTCGTGAGCAGCGGCTCGTCCCCGGCGAAGGTGCCGCGGCCCTGGTCCAGCTCCCCGATCACCACGCCCGGACCGATCCAGCGCGTGCCCGCCACGACCGGATAGGTGCCGAGCAGGCCACCGATGAGCGTGGTCTTGCCCGAGCCGTTGGGGCCCAGGATGCCCACCCGGTCCTGCCACGCGATCTCCAGATCGATCGGCCCCAACCGGAAGCCCGCCCGGGACGAGGCCTGGGCCGCGGGGCCGACCTCGCCCGCGTCGACGCGCTCGATGACCGCGCGTTCGAGGCGAGCCACCACGTCGCCGCTGCGGGCCACCGGTTCGAGCGCGAGCTGCAGGCGCCACCCCTCCCAGGGCTTGTCGACGGCGGTGAGCTGCTGCAGCTTGCGCTCGGTCGCCTTGACCTTCGACGCCTGCTTCTCGCTTCGGGCGATCTTGGCGTTGCGCACGTTCTTGTCGGGCTCGCCGGACTTCTTGGCTTTGCGCACGCCGGCCTCGGACCAGCCGACCTGGGTGCGCTGGCGCTCGACCAGCCGATCTCGCTCGGCGGTGTACTTGCCGTGCGCGTCGTACTGCTGGCGGCGGGCCAGGTCGCGGGCATCCAGGAACTCGGACCACCCACCCGCGTACTCGCGCCCGCGGTGGGAGTGCTGCTCGATCTCGAGGATGCGGCTCACCGCCCGATGGAGGAACGCCCGATCGTGGGACACCACGAGCACCGCGCCCGGGAACGCGGCCACGAACGCCTCGAGCTGATCCAGCCCGGCGAAGTCGAGGTTGTTGGTCGGCTCGTCGAGCAGCAGCACGTCATAGCGAGACAGGAGGATGGCGGCGAGCAGCGCGCGCGCCGCCTCACCCCCCGACAACGTCTCCATCGTCTGGCCGAGGCGCGCCGGATCACCGCCGGTCAGACCGACGTCCGCGCAGGTCTCGGCGGCCCGGGCATCGAAGTCGTCGGCCCCGAGCGCGAGGAACTGGTCGAGCGCCTCGGTGTACGAGTCGAGCGCGTCGGCGTCTTCGGCGAGCGCATCGGTGCACCGGTCGAGCTCGTCGCTGGCCTCGGCCACGCCGGTGCGGCGAGCCAGGTACACGCGCAGGGTCTCGCCCGGGTGCGGGTCGGGCTCCTGGGGGAGGTAGCCCACCGTCGTCGTGAGCGGCCGGCGGACGACACGACCGCCATCGGGGGTCTCGAGGCCGGCCAGGATGCGCAGCAGGGTCGACTTGCCGATGCCGTTCGGGCCGACGACGCCGACCCGATCGCGCGCATCGAGCCCGAGCGAGATGTCGTCGAGCACGACCTGCGCACCGTGCCATCGGGAGATGCCGCTCGCTCGTATCACGCCGGGCACCGTAGTGGCCCGGCCGCAGCACACCCGATGGAGATCCGACGGGGCGTCACCGCCGACGCGGCATCAGACCTCGACGAGGAGGGTGACCGGGCCGTCGTTCACGAGCTCGACCTGCATGTCCGCCCCGAAGCGGCCGGTTGCGACCGTCGCGCCCAGCGCCGTGAGCTCGGCGACCACCGCGTCGACCAACGGCGCCGCGTGCTCGGGGCGGGCGGCCGCGATCCACGACGGTCGGCGCCCCTTGCGCGTGTCGCCGTACAGCGTGAACTGGCTGATCACGAGCAGCTCGCCCGAGGCGTCGGCCACAGAGCGGTTCATGAACCCCGCCTCGTCGTCGAAGATCCGCAGGTCCCACAGCTTGCGAGCCAGCTTGGTGGCGGTGGCCGCGTCATCGTCGTGGGTGATGCCGACGAGGACGCACAGACCGGGCCCGATCGCGCCGACGAGCTCGCCGTCGATCGTCACGCCCGCCCGGGTGACGCGTTGCACCAGTCCTCGCATCGGCTCTTGCTACCACGTCGACCGACCGGCCGACGCGCCCCGCGCCCGCACCGGTAGCGTGCCGCGATGCGCTTCGCCTTCAAGACCTCGCCCCAGAACACCACGTGGGCCGACATGCTGGCCGTGTGGCAGGCGGCCGACGACATCGACGTGTTCGAGTCCGGCTGGACCTTCGACCACTTCTACCCGATCTTCTCGGACTCGACCGGGCCCTGCCTCGAGGGCTGGACCGTCACCACCGCGCTGGCGCAGGCCACCACCCGCCTGCGGTTGGGCCTGCTCGTCACCGGCATCCACTACCGCCACCCCGCGGTGCTGGCCAACATGGCCGCCGCGCTCGACATCATCTCCAACGGCCGGCTCGAGCTCGGCGTCGGCGCCGGCTGGAACGAGGAGGAGAGCGACGCGTACGGCATCGAGCTGGGCTCGCTCACCGAGCGGTTCGACCGGTTCGACGAGGCGCTCGAGTGCGTCGTCGGGCTCCTGACCCAGGAGACCACCTCGTTCCAGGGCGAGTACTTCACCCTGACCGACGCCCGCAACGAGCCCAAGGCGGTGCAGCAGCCGCACCCCCCGATCGTGATCGGCGGCACCGGACCGAAGCGGACGCTCCGGGCCGTCGCCCGGTGGGCCCAGCACTGGAACCACCCCGGCGCCACGGTCGAGCAGTGGCAGGCGAGCCGCGACATCCTCTACCGCCACTGCGCGGACCTCGGCCGCGACCCGGCCGAGATCACGTTGTCGACCCACCTGCGCTACAACGCGGATGAGGGCACCGGCGTCCTGGCCGAGCAGGCGGCGGCGTGGGCCGACGCCGGCATGGACCTGGGCATCGTCTACATCCCGGTGCCCCACTCCCCTGCGGTGCTCGAGCCGATCGCCGAGGCGCTGGCGCCGCTGCGCTGAGCACGACCTCGGCGACCGAAGAGCCTCGAGCGGATTCTGCGCGAATGCGCTCGTGGAGGTCCGGAGGCGATCAGCCCACGTTGGCTCGCCACCATCGGCTACGTGAGGGCGTGCCCGTCGTCGTGCGCTAGATGCGGCGCCGCCGGGTGGCCGCCACGAGCACGCCGCCGAGGCAGAGCGCGAGGCCGCCGAGCAGCAGGAGCGGGCCCGGGTCGGAGCCGGTCTGGGGCAGGGCGCCGGTCTGGGTAGTGGGTGCCTGGCCTGCGGCCTGCGCCTCGACGCCTGCGACCCCACTCGCAGGCGGGCGCGAGCTGGTCGGGCCCGGCGGGGCGATCGTCGATGTCGTGGTACCCGCCGCCGGGCTGGTCGTGGTGCTGGTCGTCGTCGGGGTGCATGACGGCGGCGGGGCCAGCGCGAGTTCGCCGCGAGCCGACTGGTCTGCGGCCTGCGACGTGACGCCAATCGCGGGGTCGTCTCCGGTGGGACAGGCGACGTCGGAGGTGGTCTGGAAGCCGAGGGGCGCAGCATCGGCGTTCCACCGGAGTTGCACCTTGGGGGCGTGCCCGTCGGCCCAGGCCCTACCGCCGTCGACTGATCGGCTGGTGGCCCCGACGGTGAGGGATGGGTGCATCTGGGAGTCGACGCCCGACAGGTCGAGGATGCCATCGGTGCCGACCATCTCCTGGCTGGCCACCGCTTCGCCGGTGTCGGCGTCGCGGACGGTCACGAGGAAGGAGGTGAAGTTGGTCCCGGCGGTGAGGTCGGTGTCGAACACCCGGACCTGGTCCCAGGTGGCGGCGCCGACGTGCTGGTCGAAGCGTTGGCGGCGCAGGTCGATCTTCAGCGGTGCGGCGCCGGAGTCGAGGCTGGTGCACGGCGAGTTGCCGTTGATGTCCATGGTGTAGATCCGCCCCGGATCACCCAAGGCGACGGCGCAGCTGCCGTCCCAGATGGTGCCGTAGGTCCGGTAGAGGCCATTCCCGCCGATGTCATTGTGGACGTACCCGTTGATGTCGAAGGCCGGGCCGGTGCAGAGCGCCATGGTGGACCAGTCGAAGCAGCCGAGGCCCACCGTGTTGTTGGATCCCCAGAACGTGCGGGTT
>JBBQHT010000218.1:0-8259 GCA_038324235.1 Acidimicrobiales bacterium | reverse complement strand
CTGTGCGTCGTGCCCGGCCTGGCGTACCTCATCTGGTACTCCACGTCGGATCAGAACCAGCAGATCACCGTGAAGGTCGGCTCGCCGGCGTCGATCCACACCCAGCACGAGCACTGGTATGAGGGTCAGGCCATCGACGGCGCGTCACCGGGGACCCAGCCCGCGGTCCCGGCCGCACCGACCCCGACCGACGCCCCCGTCGCCGATCTGGCGGTCGCACCGCCTCCGGTCGCGCCGCCTCCAGTCGCACCGCCGACCGACATCCCACCGCCGCCGGCTCCGATGGCCTGACCACGGCCACCGGCCGCGCGATCACGGACGCGCCGGCCGCACCGGCGCATGGCGGTGGTCCCGCTATTCCTGGACGAGCTCGATCAGGGTGCCGAACGCGGTCTTCGGGTGGATGAACGCCACAGTGGTGCCCCGTGATCCCGGCCGAGGGGCCTCGTCGATCACGCGGCCGCCGCGCGCCTTGACCGCGTCGAGGGCCTGGCCGCAGTCGACGACGCGGTAGCCGATGTGGTGCAGCCCCTCGCCCTTCTTCTCGAGGTACTTGGCCACCGGTGAGTCGTCCCGGGTGGGGGTCAGCAGCTGGATGTAGGACTCGGCCACCTTCAGCAACGCTTCTTCCACCCCGTCGCTCTCGACGACCTCACGGTGCTCGACAACCGCGCCGAAGGTCTCGCGGTAGTAGTCGATCGCATCGCCGAGGTCGTTGACCGCGATCGCCACGTGGTCGATCTCGGTCAGCAGCGCCTCGACGTCGGCGCCCTCACCCTCGGGCAGGTCCGGCTCGCCGGTGGTCTGCCCGCCGGCCAGGTTCTCGCCGTCGTCGTGGGGGTTGCGGGTGGTGATCGGGCTCATCGGTGGCTCCTGGGGAACATCGGGTTCTTCGACGCGGCGTGGCGACGGGGATCAGACGAAGCGGCGGGCGAGGGTGATCTTGTCCTCGCCGACCTGCTCGCGGAACTCGGGATCGTCGATGCCGAGGCCTTCTTCGGGGGCGAGGCACAACACGCCGAGCTTGCCCTCGTGCATGTTCTTGTGGACCTGGAACGCGGCCTCACCGAGGTCGGTCAGCGGAAACACCTGGGAGAGCATCGGCTGGATCTTGCCCTCGCAGATCAGCTGGTTGGCGTTCCACGCCTCCTGGTAGTTGGCGAAGTGGCTGGACACGATGCGCTTGAGCTTCATCCAGAGGTGGCGGTTGTCGTACTCGATCATGTAGCCGCTGGTGGCGGCACACGTGACGATGGTGCCGCCGCGGGCCACCGCGAACACCGACGCACCAAAGGTCTGGCGACCGGGGTGCTCGAACACGATGTCGACGTCGCGGCCGATGAGGCCGCGGATGTCCTTGCCGAGGCGGCGCCACTCCTTCTCGTCCTGGGTGTGGGGGTCCTTCCAGAACTGGTAGTTGGCCTCCTTGCGGTTGATGACGGCCTCGCAGCCCATCGCCCGCAACATGTCAGCCTTCTTCTCGGACGAGACGACGCCGACGGGCGTGCCCCCACCGTTGAGGACGTACTGCACGGCGTAGCCGCCGATGCCGCCGGTGGCGCCCCAGATCAGCACGCCGTCACCCTGCTTCATCCCGGCCGCGTGCTTCGACACGATCATCCGGTAGCTGGTGGAGTTGCAGAGCGCGTTGACCGCGGACTCTTCCCAGGTGAGGTGCTTGGGCTTGGGCATGATCTGGTTGGCCTTGACCACGGCGAGATCGGCCAGGCCGCCGAAGTTCGTCTCGAAGCCCCAGATGCGCTGGTTCTCCGCGAGCATCGCGTCGTCGTGCTGGGACGGATCCTGATCGTCGAGGTAGTTGCAGTGGATGGTGACCTTGTCGCCCGGCTTCCACTTGCGCACGGCGGAACCGACCCGCAGGACCACACCCGAGGCGTCGGAGCCCACGACGTGGTAGTCGAGATCGTGGCGCTTGCCCCACACCGATTCGCGGCCGAGGCGCTCGAGGAAGCCGAAGGTCGGCAGCGGCTCGAAGATCGAGGTCCAGACCGTGTTGAAGTTGATCGAGCTCGCCATGACCGCGATGATCGCCTCGTCGGGGGCGAGCTCGGGCAGAGCGACCTCGTCGACGTGGAGCGACTTGCGCGGGTCCTTGTCGGCGGATTCGAGCCCTTCGAACATGGTCTGCTCGTCCTTGCGGACGAATGCGGCGCGGTAGGACTCGGGCACCGGCAGGTTGGCGATGTCGTCGCCGGACGCGCCGGCCTGGATGGCTTCGAGGATCTGCTGCATGGCGCGAACGTACACGTCGCCGGCTTGGTCGCTCCACTGGTGCGCGGTTCGTTTCCCCACCAACGCGGAAGAAATTCCCGACAACCCCTTTTCACCACGCTCAGCGTTCGTTACGCTGCCGAGGCGGCGTGGGCCATACGACCTAGTTCGGCGGGGTCGAGGCTTGGTGCAGCAGGTTGGGTGGGACAGCCGGTGGGAAGGAAACGCTTTGAACCTGACACCAGATGACATCGAACGGCGGACGTTCGCCATCGAGGACCGCGGCTACAACCGCGACGAGGTCCGCAAGTTCCTCTTCGAGGTGGCCGCCACGGTGCGCCTCTCGCTGCAGACGACCCGCCCACCGGTCCCGGACTCCCCGCCGAGCGTGCCGGGCATCCTGATCCCGGGTGAGGCGTCGGGGGTCCCGGCGGATGGCCCGTCGACCAGGTCGCCGACGGCCCCACCCCACGGCTTGTCCGATCCCGGCCGGGACTCCTTCGGTCAGCTCGGGGCCGAGGTGGCCGAGGTCCTGCGGGCGACCCACGACGCAGTCGCCGGGCGCCTCGAGCAGGCCGAGCGGGACGCAGCCGCCACCGGTGAGCGCGCCGAGGCCGACGCCGCCGAGATCCGCCGTGAGGCCGAGGTCGACGCCACCGTGCAGCACGACCGCGCCAAGCGCGTGCTGATCACCGCCCAGGAGCAGGCCGACACCATCATCGAGGAGGCCGAGGCCCAGGCTGCCGCCGTCCTCGTCGCCGCGCACGACCAGGCCGAGCAGCACGCCCAGCAAGTCGCGTCCCAGGCCCGGCGCCACGCCGAGCTCATCGTGCGCGCCGAAGGCGAGGCGCTGCGGCGCCTCCACGACGCGCACGCGGGGGTCGCCTCCGCGATCGAGACCCTGACCGCATCCGAGGACCGGCCGGTGGTCGACCTGACCCACGTGCGCCCAAAGGTGCAGATGGGCGGGGTCGCCGTCGACATGGCGGCCACGGTGGGCGACAACGCCGTGAGCTCCCTGGACCCGGTGATGCGCATGGTCCGCCACGCCGTGGACCGCGCCGTCACGGGTGCGGCCGAGCACGCGGATGACGACGAGCTGCCCGCGGGCGACGGGGACCACCGTGCTGACGGACGCAACGGCGCGGACGGAGCCAACGGCGCCGACAGCGTCGATGCGGAGACCGCCGCGCCCCGCGCAACCGGGCCGACCTCGGGGTCGGGCCGCACGTTCGACGGCACGTCCGACATGACCGCCTCGGTCTGACGTATCGCCAGTCTCCGCATCGCCGCATCGCCGCACGCGTGGTGGGAGCGATCGGGCATCGTGGTCGACGCTTTGGCCGTTTCGGACACGCGTTCCCTACACTTGCGCACTGATGTCAACTGTCGGCTGCTCGAGGGCGTCGACTCCAAGGGGCAAGGGAGTCCTCTCCATGGCTGGTTCTGTTATCCTGTCCGGGGCCCGTACGCCGGTCGGCAAGCTGTCCGGTGCGTTTTCCGGTTTTGCGGCCACCGATCTGGGTGGCTTCGCCATCAAGGCGGCGCTCCAGCGCGCGGGGCTGACACCCGACCAGATCGATTTCGTGTTCATGGGCCACGTGCTCGGGGCCGGCGCCGGGCAGATCACCGCCCGCCAGGCCGCGATCAACGGCGGCATCGGGATGGACGTCCCCGCCACGACGATCAACAAGGTCTGCCTGTCGGGCCTCAACGCCATCCACCTCGCGGATCAGATGATCCAGCTGGGTGAGGCCGACATCGTCGTCGCCGGCGGCATGGAGTCGATGACCAACGCGCCGTACCTGCTGCCGGGCGCCCGCGCCGGCTACCGCCTCGGCGATCAGAGCGTCGTCGACTCGCTGATGTACGACGGTCTCTTCTGCGCCTTCGATCAGTGCGCGATGGGTGCGGGCACCCAGAAGTACGCGGCGTCGGCCGGCATCAGCCGCGAAGCGCAGGACGAGCTCGCCGCGAAGTCCCACCAGCGGGCGGCGCTGGCGTCGAAGAACGGCCTGTTCGACAACGAGATCGTCGCCGTCGAGGTCCCCCAGCGCAAGGGTGACCCGATCGTCGTCTCGGTGGACGAGGGTGTCCGCGGCGACACCACAGTCGAGTCGCTCGCCGGGCTGCGGCCCGCGTTCGACAAGGCCGGCAACATCACCGCCGGCAACGCCTCGCAGATCTCTGACGGCGGGTCCGCGGTGATCGTCACGTCGAAGGCCGTTGCGGAGCGCCTCGGCGTCGAGCCGCTGGGCGAGATCATCGGTTTCGGCCAGGTCGCCGGACCGGATGCCTCCCTGCTCAACCAGCCCTCCCGGGCGATCCTGCGGGCGCTCGAGCGGGCCGGCAAGTCGGTCAGCGACGTGAGCCTGTTCGAGCTCAACGAGGCGTTCGCCGCGGTCGGCATCGCCTCGATGGCCGAGCTCGGCATCACCGACGAGATCACCAACGTCAACGGCGGCGCCATCTCCATCGGCCACCCGCTCGGCATGTCGGGCAACCGCGTGGCGCTGACGCTGCTCAACGAGCTCAAGCGTCGCGGTGGCGGCATCGGTGCGGCCGCCCTGTGCGGCGGCGGCGGCCAGGGCGACGCCATCTTGCTGTCGGTCTGATGACCACCTGGTGATCAGCTGATCACTCAGTCGATCACCGAGATCTGCGTCGAGCCGCCCCGCGATCGACGGCTCCGGGCTCGCCCGATCCGTCGCCCCGGGGCGGCTCGCCCCATTTTCCCACCCTCGCGTTCTCGGCTCCGCGGTGGCCCCTGTCCCCGCGTTCTCGGCTCCGTTGTGGCCCCTTTTCCCGCGTTCTCGGCTCCGCTCCGGCCCTCTGCACCCGTCGCCGCGGCCCCGAGGGGCGCCCACGAAGCCAAGAACGCGATTCCCTGCTCGGCTCGCCGAGGCCCGCTTGCTGAGAACCCCCTGCTCGTATTCTTGGCTCGGTGATGGCGGCGACGGCGGCGACGGCGGCGGCGGCGGCGGCGGCGGCCACTTGATGGTCAGGGCGCGTCGGCGGGGGTGATGCGCTGGGTTTCGACGAGGCGGGCGATGCATGCCTGGGTGACGGTGTCCGCGTCGGCGCCCGTGGTGAGATGCCCGCAGGCCTCGACGAGCGCGGCCGCCTCGGCCTTGGCCACAACGGCCGGATCGTCGCTGGTCGCGTCCGGACCGGAGGGCGCAATTGGCTGACCGCTGAGTCCCGCCCCGGCGCCGGCATCCACCACGGCGCGCAGGCGGTCGACGAACGGATCGATCGCGTCAGGTTGGTCTGCGGGCATCGTCTGGAGGGTGGCGATGATCGAGTCCAACGCCGAACGCACCGGGCTGATGAACCAGCGTCCGTTGCGCTCGACCACGGTGAGGGTCGGGAACTGCGCGCCGTGGCCGAAGATCGCGAGGTTGACGATCGGGTTGTCCCGGAAGGCGTCAGGGTCGGTGGAGCGCTGCTGCTCACCGTCGCAACGATCCAACGAGGCGAACGGCTGATCGGTGTCGCCGATGCGGTGGTCGGCGTGGAGGCAGCGGCCATCGAAGGTCACGTGCGTCTTCTTGAGCTCGTCCCGCATGTCCATGTCGAGCGAGGTGACCCGTACCGTGCGAGTTGAGCCGGATCCGTCGACCGCGGCCGTGACGTGGTTCAGCTGGATGTCGTAGGTCTTGGTGGCCTCAGCGGCTTTGGACGCATCCCACAGACCGGGGAGGAAGAGGGGCGCGTAGTCATACAGCGACCGCACCTCGTCGGGGTTGAGCAGGGTGACCATGCGCTCCGGGTTGCCGTCGGCGTAGGCCCGGAACAGGTCGACCAGGCTGGACTCAGGGGTCTCGTCGCCCGTGCCGGCCGGCCCCTTGCCCATCTCGGGGAACGCCACCGCCTGGCTGGCGCGCACCGCTTCGGCGAAGGAGTAGGCCAGGCTCACGTGCCAGCCCCCACCCTCGCGGATCGCGACGACATCGAGGGGCTGGGCCGCGAAGTCGCGGCGCCATGTCCCGCCGGCCGCGGCGATGTCCGCGCCTGCGTCACGGTCGAGCAGCTTGCGGGCGTGGTCGGTCAGTGGCGCCGCACCCGGGGGCAGGGTCACGGTCATCGTGCCGGTGGCGAGCTCGACCTTGGCCATGTCCTTGGCGAGGTCGGTGGCCCGCAGCTCCACGTTGTCGAACCGGATCGACGCGTCGGTGATCGGCTGGCCCCCGTCGGTGGTGAGCAGGCCGATCCGCTGGAGCTCGGAGCCGACGCGCCCGGCGGAATCCACCAACGTCTTGCGCTCACCAGGCGGCAACTGGCCGAGCGCGCTCAGGGCGTCGCCGGCCGCGATGGTGTCCATGAGCCGGCGGGTGGCCGCCTCGGGCGACGGCGCGCCGTCATCCCGGGTGAACGCCAGCACGGCGAGGGTCGAGCCGAGGACCGCGAGCACGATCAGCACGGCCAGCACGGACGCGGAGAGCCGGCTCGCCCCCGGGACGGGGGACACGTTGGCGGTCGGCTCGGGCACCGGCCCACGTTACAAGCCGACCCCACGGGGCTCGCCGCGGGGACGCCGGGCGCCTCGGAGTCCCGTGGCCGAGGACGAAGGGCCAGCGCCGTGCCCGAGAACGCGGAAACAGGGGCCCCAGCCGAGCCGAGAAGCCTGGGTTCTGGGTGGTCTAGGAGCCGTCGACCTCGCGACGGCCTTCGAGGGCGCGGCCGAGGGTGAGCTCGTCGGCGTACTCGAGGTCGCCGCCGACCGGCATGCCGCTCGCGATGCGCGTGACCCGGATGCCGAGCGGCTTGATGAGCCGGCCCAGGTACATCGCGGTCGCCTCGCCCTCGAGGTTCGGGTTGGTGCACAAGATGATCTCCTCGATCCCCTCCGGGTCGATGCGGGCCAGCAGCTCGCGCACGCGCAGCTGATCCGGGCCGATCCCCTCGATCGGGCTGATCGCGCCCTGCAGCACGTGGTAGCGCCCCTTGAACTCGCCGGTCTTCTCCACCGACACGATGTCGCGGGGTTCCTCCACCACGCACAGCACCGTCGTGTCACGACGACTGTCGAGGCAGATCCCGCACTCGTCGCCCTCGGCGATGTTGAAGCAGCGGGTGCAGAACGAGACCTTGTCCTTCACCTCGCTGATCGAGCGCGCCAAGCGCAGCGCGTCCTCCTTCGGGAGCTTCAGGAGGTGGAATGCGATCCGCTGCGCGGACTTCGGACCCACACCCGGCAGACGACCGAGCTCGTCGATGAGGTCCTGCACCGGACCCGCGTAGACCGCCATCAGGGTTCGAGATCGTCGTCGAGCTCGTCGTCGAACTCGTCGACCTCGAGGATGTCGCCCCCCAGACCCAGCATGCTGCCGACGTCACCGAGCCCACCACCGAGACCTGCGCCGAGACCTGCGCCCAGACCGCCGAGGTCGAGGGAACCCAGGTCGAAGCCGGCCATGGGGTTCGAGGCCTGGGCGAGCTCGTTGGCGCGGCCCACCGCATCGTGGAGCGCCGCGAGGATCAGGTCCTGGAGCATCTCGACGTCGTCGGGATCGACCGCGCTCGGATCGATCGTCACGGACCGGAACTCGAGACCACCGGTGACCTCGATCTTCACGGCGCCGCCGCCCGACTGACCCTCCACCACGGCCTGGGCCGCCTCCTCTTGCGCGGCGAGCAGCTGCTGCTGCATCTCCATGGCCATGCCCAGCAGGGATCCCATGTCGGGCATCACGGGCATGTCGGGCAGCGGCCCGGGTCCCAGATCGGGCAGCGGGGCGTCGGCATCGTCAGGCACAGGGGGCTCCTCGGTGGGTGGGGTGAACCGTCAGCGGGGTCACTCGCCCTCGACCACTTCGACGCCGGGGAAGACCTCGGCGATGCGGTCGAGCGACGACACCGCCGACACATCGGCGTTGGTGAGCAGGGACATGTCGACGTCGGCGCCGAAGTCATCGGGCGTGTCGTCCGCCGTGATCGCCGGCGCACCGCCCCGCACGGGCGGCGGCGTGGCATCGGCATCCACGATGATCTTGAGCGGGACAGGTCGGCCGAAGTGCGCCGCGA
>JBBQHT010000217.1:0-8268 GCA_038324235.1 Acidimicrobiales bacterium | reverse complement strand
GCAGGTGCAGGCGGGCGACGGCACCTGGGTCGATGTCGTGCCCCGGCCCGACGCGCTGGTCGTGAACATCGGCGACCTGATGGAGCGCTGGACCAACGGCGAGTTCCGCTCCACTCGCCACCGGGTGCTGGGCGTGGACCGGGAGCGCTACTCGATCGTGCTGTTCTACGACCTCGACTGGGATGCGACCATCGCCTGCCTGCCCACGTGCCAGAGCCCGGCGCGCCCCGCGAGGTACGCGCCGATCACGGTGGGCGAGCACCTGCTCGGCAAGTTCAACGCGTCCGTGGTGGCCGGCGCGAGCTGACCCAGGGCGCCGCGCCGGCGGACGAGCCGATCAGCAGTTCTGCCACGGCTGGCCGGAATTGGGCAGGCAGTTCTTGGTCACCAGCGTGAAGCGGGCGATGATGCGCACGATGCGTCCGGACGCCGCGGGGATCGTGGCGTTCGCCTCGCCGGGTTTGCTGACCTGGAACGAGGTCGCATCGAGCGGGTCGGCGGAGCTGCGCGTGCGCCAGTCGCCGAGGTCGGACACGTAGGAGAGGTCGACCCGACCGTCGCCGTCGTAGTCCGCCACCGCCGGGTAGGGCCCGCCCATGGATCGTGAGCTGCTTCGACCGTGTGCCCCGAACAGGATCGCGTCGCCGTGGCCGTCGATCCACCAACCGCCGTCGCCGTAGGTGGCGCGCTGCGCGTGGCCGACGCCGTCGTAGTCACCTGGCACCGGGAAGGTCAGTTCGCTCTGGGGACCCGGCACGGTCACCGATGAGACGGTCTCGTCACGCGAGCTGCGCACCTTCCACACCCGCGTGCGGATGTTGAACGTGGCGAGGTCCGCCCGACCGTCGCCGTCGTAGTCCGCGGGCACCGGGAAGTCCGCGTCGTTCGCGTCGTTCGCGGGATGCCCCGGACCGGGCGGGTAGGGCGCGGTGGGACCCGTGCCGAACAGCACGGGCTCGTGGCCCTGGATGAACCACGTGCCGTCGGTGTCGCGGTACCAGGCCAGGTCGGCCCGGCCGTCGCCGTCGTAGTCCGCCGGGACGGGGGACATGACGTAGACGCCGGCGTTGGCTGTCGCCGCGTAGGGCGCCACCTGGGCGGGCGGCTCGAAGTGCCCGGTGCCGAGCGAGCTCTGGGTGACCCAATCTCCCTGGTGGGTCACCGCCGCCATGTCGATGTGCCCGTCGCCGTCGTAGTCGGCTGGGACCGGCGTGCTGAGGTCCTCGGTCACGAACACCGCGGGGGCGGTGCGCCGGTTCAGGTCGTACCACGCGCCGTCGCTGCTGACCGCGAGGAACACCGGCCTCGGCCGGGTGGCGGTGTCCGACGCAGGGGTGCAGCCGAGGCAGACCATCGCCAGCAGGGCCGCCAAGGCGACCACTGGTCCTCGTGCTGTGCGGCGCCGCCGTGGAACCAAGCCGGGCTCAGCAGTCGTTGGGGTAGTTGTTCCAACCGGGCGTGCAGTTCTTGGCGATGAGCGTGATCCTGGCGAGTCCGACGTACCCGGTGACGTTGTACGCGACCGGGATCGAACTGCCTGAGGCGCCGAGCGCGCCCACGGCGAAGGTCGTGACGATCGAGGGATTCGCCGAGCTGCGGGTGGTCCACGTGCCGGGGTCGGAAACGTACGAGAGGTCGAGCTTGCCGTCGCCGTCGTAGTCGGCCGCGGCCGGGTAGGTTCCCCAGCTCCCGCTCTGAGGGCCAGGCACGACGTTGCCGAACAGGATCGGATCGGTGTGGCCTTCGATCCACCAGCCCGCGAGACCGAAGAGGGCGCGCTGGGCGTGGTGCACGCCGTCGTAGTCACCGGGCGTGGGCAGATCCACGTTGGCGTTGGAGCCGGGCATCGTCACGGACGAGACGGCGCCGGTGCGCGAGCTCTTGACCTTCCAGACCCGCGTGCGCGGGTTGAACGTGGAGAGGTCAGCCTGGCCGTCGCCGTCGTAGTCCGCGGGGACCGGCAGGTCCTCATCGATTGTGTCGTTGCCCTTGTGCCCAATGCCGGGGTAGGGCGTGGTCGGCCCAGAACCGAACTGCACGGACGGCTGGCCGTTGATGAACCACGTGCCGTCGGTGTCGCGATACCAGGCGGCGTCGGTCTTCTTGTCGCCGTCGTAGTCGGCCGGGACGGGGTACATCTGGTAGGCCCAGCCCGTGGGGTAGGCCGGGAGCTGCGGGGGAGCGGGGAACGAGAACGTGCCGGTGCTGGACTGGGTGATCCAGTCTCCGGTCGAGGTGAGCACGGCGGGATCGGCGCGTCCGTCGCCGTCCCAGTCGCCGGGCACCCACAGGCTGCCCGCCGGCCCGACGATCAGCGGCGGATCGCCGGCGGGCTTGGTGAGATCTCGCCAGGCGCCGTTGGGCGTGACGACCACGAAGTCGGCCGTGCCGTTGTGATCGAAATCGAAGGCTTTCAGGCAGCCGCTGGCCAGCACCACCAACCCGAGCAGGGCTCCCACCAGCATCACGCGTCGCATCATTTGGTACCCACTCCCACCACCCGGGACCAAGGGCCCGACGTCCACAACAAGCGAAGCGGCGATGGTACCTCGCGCAGCGAGACGCCCATCGGCGAGCGCCCGGTAGGTCGCGCCACCATGGCTTCGCTCGTCGGCCCCAGCCCATGAAGAAGGCTGCGAGTCGGCGCAGGTGGGATCAGCCTCTGGTACGTTGCGAGCATCGTTCGCGGCGTGGCGGGCGCACTTTGGTTGGATGACCGGCAGGCCCGTTCATCGGTGGTGGAAACCCTTCGTGCGTTTGGCGGGAGCGATATGGACTCTGGGGCAGGAGTGCGGATGCGTGCGAGCCGTGCCCGCGCACGGGCCGTTGCGGAGCCGTGGTCGTGACGGTGACCCTGCCGACGCGCCGGTGGTTGGTCATCGCCATCTGTCTCGCCGTGCCGACGCTGATTGTTGTCTGGTCGGCGCGCTCGGTCCCGCCGATCGCGACGCGTGTCGATGTGCGGCGCCCGCCGTCGTGCGTTGCCCTCTACTGGCAGGCGAGCTACGGCGATCGAGCGGCGGCGCTCAAGGACGCTCGCACGGCGGTGGTGAACGCGACGGCGACGGTGGAGGAACGGTCGTGCGCGGTCGAGGCCCTCGCGCAGATTCAGGCGGCGCCCCCGGGGACGCCGGTGAAAGCCGACCTGAGCAAGGCGCGCTGTACCTTCGGGGCGGCGCTCATCGCGTCGCAGGCACCTTCGGCCGCCGCGCACGTGGCCGCGGTGATGTCCGTCGACGGACCCGACGCCGATCGCACGTGTGCCACCTCGCTGGCGGCGGCGGGTGCTGTCGCGGATCCGGCGTTGCCGCAGTGCAACCGCGTGGCTCGGGCCTACGCGTCGGAGTCGTTGAGCGACGCCACCACGATCGCCGCGGCCGCGCTGGTGGACGCCACGACGACCGCGCCCGACGTGGCCTGCCTGCTCGAGGTCGGTACGGCGCTGCGCTCACTGCCCGAAGGCGGGACGGCGTCGAAGGTGGTCGTGCCCGAGCTCCCGGACCAGCCGTGCGAGCACGCAGCGGCGTTGGCCGAGAGCGGCGAGGTGGGCCGTGCGCGTGACGAGTACGAGGCCATCCTCCACCCGCCGCCCTCACCGGGAACCACCGTTGCCACCGCGGCGGCGCCGGATCTCGCCGTGCCGGCGGGTGCGTCGACGTCGGGGTCCACCTCCCCGCGGGGGACGCTCGCGCTCGGCGCGTCGGTGCCGTCGAGGCTGGAGGCGTGCGCGCTGGGCGGTCTCTCTCGGCTCCCGGCGGGACCCGGGCTCGCGGACACTACGTTCGCGCGGACCCAGTGGTTGGTTCGTACCGTGACCGGACCGCTACCCGGCGGGCCGCTGTCGGTGAACGATGGCGCCAAGGCGACGGTCGTCGCGTCGGTCTGGCTCGTGACGCTGGTGCTGCTCGTTGTCGCGCTTCGCCAGTTCGTGCGCTGGCGCCGGGAACGTCTGGCGGGTCCGGTGACGATCAACCCGATCGACACGCCCGCCGACGACACGAGCGCCACCGCCCTGGCCGAGGTGATGCGGGATCGCCTCGCCGAGACCGGGCTGTACCCCACCCCGAAGTTCTCCCAGGTGGGTGAGATCGTCCTCGACGTCACCGAGGTGGCCAGCGCGGCGGGCGACAAGGGGTGGTTGGGCAAAGCGTTCGAGGCGATCAAAACTGCGCTTCAGATCAAGTCCGGCTACGCCGTCACCGCCAAGGCGCATCACGATGATCACGTGAAGGACGAGCCGTGCCGGCTCACCGTGCAGCTCGATCGCACCTCGACTGGTGAGACGGTCTTCGTTCGCACCTTCGGCGGCGCGACCTATCATCAAGCGGCGAATCGGGCGGTCTACGAGGTCTACCTGACCTTGGCCGACAACCGTGAGGTGCGCCGTCGCACGCCGATCTTCCTGCAGTGGACGTCGGCTCCCGCGCTGCAGAACTACCACGAGGCCATCGAGTGCCGCGACGCCGGACACCGCCTCGACGCGGTCAAGCTCCTCCAGCAGGCCGAGAAGGAGGAGCCGGGCCACCTGCTGTTGCACCTCACGTTGGCGCGGGTCTACCTGGATCTCGCCTTGGGCACCCCCGGCGACAACGCACTGCGCTGCTCGTGGCCCGAGCGCCAGAAGTGGTTCCTCCAGTCAACCCTCGCGGCCACCCGGGCGGTCACGATCGATCCCCGGTCCTCGGAGGCGCACAACCTCCTCGCGATCGTGCTCAGCTACGCCGAGCAGTGGCGTGAGGCCTGGCAGCCGGCCCAATCGCCGAGCCGGGAGATCCAGTCGTTGCTCACGCGGCTGCACTCGGCGGTGGAGGTGCCGGGGGCCTACCCGTTGGCCCCCCTCTGGCCACAGACCCTGAACGATCGCCGGTTCCTCGCGATGTCCCTGCAGCACTGGGTGCGCGCCCGCCGTCTGTTGGCGTATCCGAACGTGCTCCGGACCGGGTGGCATCTGCAGACGCGTCGGTCGGTGACCGGGTACCTCTGGCCGTTGCGCCGCCGGCGGGCATCGATCCGCGACATGGCTCGCGGGGGTGAGTTGGCCACGAGCTACAACTCGATGGTCGTGGGGAACTTCTTGGTATGGCCCGTCTCCACGCGCGCCCGTCTGGCGATCCTGCGGAACTCGGGCCTGATGGCCGTGCGCCACCTGCCCGAGCTCGAAGGCAGTGTTCGGTACAACCTCGCCTGCGCCCACGCGCGACGCGCGGTCTGGCACTACGCGAGCAATCGCAGGGACGCCGCCGAACGAGCGGAGACCGCGGCGATGAAGCACCTGAGGAGCCTGGCGACCAGCCAGTCGAGCACGTTCTCGGATCTTGACCTGGACGCCATCGCGGCGGACCCGGACTTCGACACGCTCCGGACCCAGCGGATCTACGAGGACTTCATCCGTGAGTTCCGGGCCTACGACCCGCCGCAAGAGACCCGCGACGCGTGGGTGGCGCAACTGACGGACGTGGCCGACCAGGCGATGATCGCCACGGAGCTGTGGCAGGACCGGCAGGCGACGCCCGGCCCGCAGTCCGGGTGGACGGTGTGGACGCCGGCAGTCGTCACGTGGAACCACGACGTACTCGCGTGGCTGGTCGCCGAGCGGGTCCGGTGGGCGGCCCTTCAGACCTGGGGTGGCGCCGCGGCGAGAACCAGTGCCCGCGACGCGTTCGTCGCGGCGTTCCCGCTCCCCGAGTTCACCCCGCACGTGGCGCGTCCCGCAGCGGTCGTCGTGAGCACCGCGGACGACAAGCTCGGTGTGTCGCCCGCGCTGCGCAACAACCAGAAGATCGCGGACGCCATCGCCGATCGGCTCGCCTCGCGCTGGGTCAACCTCGGCGACGCCGGCGGCCATGGCGTCGCCGCCTGCGACGGGGCGTTGGCCGCGCTGCAAACCCACATCGAGAACCGGGACTCCGCCGCGGTGCGTGACACCCTGGCGGCGGTGGCGCCGGCGTTCCGCGCGTATTGGTTGGCAGTGCGATCCTTCGCCCTCAACCCCGATGCCACCGTCGCAGCGGACGATCTGGCGTTGGCGAGCGCAAACCTCGAGGCGGCGGTGGTTGCCCAGGAGAAGTGAGGTGCTGCTCTTGCGCTCAAAGTTCGTACGCAGCTGCGTCGCGCGCTTGGCCCCTAGTCCTCGCCGTGACGTTTCAGTCGCGTTCGGACACGCCGAGGCGCCGAGCCACCGGCTGTTCGAGCGGGGTCAACAAGCGGAAGCGCACCGACATCGGTTTCGCCCCCTCGTGGCTGATGGGGACGACGAGCCCGCAGTAGGTGAACGAGACGTCGGGCTTGCGCTTGCGCACCCAGAGGTGGATCTGCGTACCGGTATCGAGCGCCTCGAGGATCTCGCGGCCGCGCTTGCCGTCAGGTCCGGTGCTCGTCTGCGAGCTCCACACCATCGTGTCGGGACCTTCGAAGTGGTCGACGTACGGGATGTCGGGCATCGCCGCCTTGTCGAGGGTGACCAACAAGATGGCCTGACCGGGAAGCGAGACGTGGCCGACCTGCCAGTTCGTCCTGCCGGCCTCGTCACCGTGCAACGCCATGATCTGCTTGCGAAGGTGCTCCTCGCCGATGTGCTCGTCGAGTGTGTTGATGTCGCGTTGCCGCAGGACCTGTTCCAAGCGCGCCACGATCTGCATCTCCCGCACGCCGGTGATCGGCGCGATGGCGCTGTTGTCGGACTTCAGGACGTACTGGCCGTGCTCGAGCTGCAGGCGCTTGAGGGCGGTCGAGGTGCCGCCGTTGCGGTACTCGACGAGGACACGCTCACCGATCAGCTCGTCGCGGTCCACGCCTCGCGCCCACTTGAAGCGCAGAGGATCTCCGTGGCGCACCGGGTCGGCGCCGCCATCCATCGAGTCCCCCCGGGCGAACGCCACGAATTCGCGAGTCCGCTCGGCGGTGCTTGCCGCCGGGCCAAGGAGGTGGATCGTCGCCGCCTCGTGGATGGCGCGATCGGGTTCGGCGAACGCTCCGCAGGCCACGGCGAGGGTGGGGAACAGGGGGAGCGTGGCGTCACCCGCGTCGGCGGCGACGGCCTCCAAGGGGCGCAACTCGACCTGGCCGCCTTGCAGATCGAACACCACGCGGTGGTCTGTCCCTGGATGACCTGCCGATGGGCCGAACCAGCCGCGGAGCAGCGGATGGAGCGCGTTGCCGGCTTCGTCCGGCAGCCGGGCGACGTTGAGCGCTTCCTTGCGGAAGTCACCCTCATACGAGCGCCCGTCGGCAGTGAACTTGAGCGTCCCGCTGGGAATCTCTGGGTGGTGGCGACGATCGAGCCAGATCATCGGCCTTCCGCCGGAGTGGCTGACACGGCACACCATCTCGGATTTGCCGACAGTTGCCCGGACGTCCTTGCCGTCCAGATAGCGCACCAGCCGGTATTCGACGAGCTCCGCGACCATCGCCGCCAGCGGGTCGGCGTCTTCGGGCGCGATGTTGAAAGCGGCGGTGAACTTGTCCTGGTCGAGCGTGAACCACTCACTCGGATCTCCGCGCAGCTCGCCGAGCCACGCCGCGATGGGCCATTTGCGCCAGTAGGCGCGCCAGGTGCCACGGGTGGCCTTCAGGGGGTCGGGCAGTTCCTTGTTCGTCGTGTCTCGAACGAGCCGGGGGTCACCGGCGACGATGCGATGCGCGGCATCGGCCAATGCGTCGACCCCGATCCCGTCCGAGAGAGCACCCTCGTGCAGCATCGCTCGGAGCGTCACGAGCTTGTAGCTCTTGGTGGCGCTAGATCGTTCGACCTCGTCGAGGAACGCGCCGTACCGAGCCAGCACCCGCCTCTCCTCCTCGTCGAGGAGGTGCTCGGCCTCGAGGAACCGGAACCACCCTCCTCGCGGCCGAGCGCTGTCCGGGTTGAACCGCGACCTCCACGTCTGCGTGGCCGTCGGCCGCTGCGCCTCCTCGTCGGCGTAGGAGTAGCAGAAGTCCGCCAGGGCGTCGCGGGGTCCTTTGGTGCTCTGGAGGCCGCGGAGAAGCTCGACAGCTTCGAGGTCGTAGTGGACTGAGCAGCCCTCGGGCAACGTGAACTCGCCCGACACCACAGCGTCAAGTGCGGCAGCGGAGGAGAAGGCACCGGGAGGCCCGAGACTCAGCAGGACGCGTGGCTTCAGGAGGAAGCTTCGGTGGTTGCCGATGAAGTCGATGACGTGGAGGCTCTCCTTGCCCTCGTGCAGCCGGAGACCGCGCCCGAGCTGCTGCAGGAAGACCACCGGCGACTCCGTCGGCCGCAACATCAGGACGGTATCGACTGATGGGACATCG
>JBBQHT010000216.1:0-8297 GCA_038324235.1 Acidimicrobiales bacterium | reverse complement strand
ATCTCGACCGTGGTGACCACACCGACGGTCGGGGTGGCGACCTCGCACAGTTGCAGGATGTGCCCCAGCCCCCGGGCCCCCATCTCGATGACCGCCGCCTCGGTGCCGTCGGGGGCGTTGATCAGCGTGAGCGGCACGCCGTACTCGTTGTTGAACGAGCGCAGGCTGGCGTGGGTCTCATAGACGGTGCCCAACGCCGCCGCGGTCAGGTCCTTGCACGACGTCTTGCCGACCGAGCCGGTCACGCCGACGACCCGGCCGGGCAGATGCCCACGGGCGACGCCACCGAGCGCGGCCAGGGCATCGGCGGGGTCTTCCACCACGATCGCCGTGCCCCCCTGGGGCGCGCGGGAGGTGAAGTAGGCCGCGGCCCCTGCCGCCAACGCCGCGTCGATGAAGTCGTGGCCGTCGCGCACGTCGACGAGCGGCACGAACAGCTCACCCCCGGTGATCTCCCGGGAATCGTGACGGGCTTCGTCGACGTCGGAGTCGGGCCCGACCACCTGGCCGCCGACAGCCCGGGCGATCTCACTGGCGCGGAACTTCATGCGCCTCAACCTATCCGCCGCGCTCCCGGCCCAAACCACCGAACCCCCACCCACCCGCGCCCACCGAGCGGAACCCCCGCAACCGGTGGGCCGATCCGTCGCCCCCGCGACGGCAACGCCCACAGGTACGCGAAACCCCCTCCACCCGGTGGGCCGGGTTGGCGGGATCACCGGGTTGCGGGTCTCCGGGTCGGGGTGGGATGAACCGGGGCGACGAACCCGCGGGCTACCGTGCGAACCATGGCTGCCGAAGACCTCGACCCGCCCAAGATCCGCCTGGTCGTGCTGTTCGGGGGGCAGTCCGCCGAGCACGAGGTGTCGCGCATCTCGGCCCGTCACGTGCTCGCCGCCGCCGATCCGGATCGCTACGACATCCAGCCGGTGGGGATCACGACGAGCGGGCAGTGGGTCCTGGCCGAGGAAGCGGCGCTCGCGCTCGCGAAGGGTCCCGATGCCCTGCCTGATGCCCTCCCCGTGGCGGGCCCCGACATCGATCCGGGCCCGCTCCTCGCGGCCCGCACGCCGGGCGAGCAGATCGTGGTGCTGCCGCTGCTGCACGGGCCGATGGGCGAGGACGGCACGGTCCAGGGCCTGCTCGAGGTGGCCGGCGTCCCCTACGTGGGCTGCGGGGTCCTCAGCTCGGCGCTCAGCATGGACAAGACCGCCGCCAAGGACATGTTCACCGCGCTCGGCATCCCCCAGGCCCGCCACGTGTCGTTCGCCGAGCAGGCGGTGCGCGCGGTCGGCACCGTCGCCTTCGCCACGCAGTTGGCCGACGAGCTGCCGTTCCCGATCTTCGTGAAACCGGCCAACATGGGGTCCTCCATCGGGGTGTCCAAAGCCCGCTCGATCGACGAGCTGGCGACCGCCCTCGACGTGGCGTTGCGCTACGACGAGTGGGTGGTGGCCGAGGAAGGTGTCGACGCCCGCGAGATCGAGTGCGCGGTGCTCGGCAACCTCGAGCCCCGGGCCTCGCTGCCCGGCGAGATCGTGCCCGGCGCGGACTTCTACGACTACGAGGACAAGTACTTCGACGGCACCGCGCAGACCAGCGTGCCCGCCGACCTCGACCCGGCCGTCACCGCCGAGCTGCAGGACCTCGCCGTGCGCGCCTACCGGGCGCTGCGGTGTGAGGGCATGGCCCGTGTCGACTTCTTCTACGAGCACCCCGGCCGCGGTCTGCTCGTCAACGAGATCAACACGATCCCCGGCTTCACGCCGATCTCGATGTACCCGAAGATGTGGGAAGCATCAGGGCTGGCCTACGCCGATCTCATCGACGAGCTCGTGCGCCTGGCCCTCGAACGCCACGAGCGCCGCGCCGCCAAGCGTCCGTAGTCCGCCGAGCGGACGCCGCCCCGGCCCAGGCGCCCCCGTCGTTCATGCGTGCGCCCGCCGCTCTCAGCGGAGCGCACGTACGCATGAATGGTGTGGCCGCGGGCGACCGCGCCCGCCACTTGTTTATGCGTGCGCCAACGGCACGCAGCGTGGCCACCGCACGCATGAACGGTGGGGGCCGCGGCGGCGCGACCTGTCACACGCGGGAGTTGGGGATGATGACCTTGGTCTGGGCCGCGAGGCCGTCACCGGTCACGGCGACCAGGCCGGCGCCGGAGGCGCCTGGGGTCACGACGACATCCTTGGTGGTGCCGTCGGGCTCGAGCACCGTGACGGTGAACGTGCCGTCGACGTGCGCGGTGAGCGCGGCGCCGGGCGCCACCAGGACACCGCGGCCGATGGTCTGGCTCACCTTCACCTTGATCGCGGCCAGATCGGTGATCGCGGCGGGCGCCTTCGCCCCGCTGCCGGCCGGATTGACGTCGATCGTGCCGCGCCCGACCGTGATCGTGTCGCCGGTCGTGGCGTCGACGGCGGTGCCGATCGACTGGATCGTGCCCTGGGCGGTGGACCGGTCCGGCATGGTCACGTCCACGGACTGCCCGATGGCGATCAGCGACTTGGCATCGGCGGGCAGGGTGAACTGCATCGTGATCGCCGTGCCCTGCGCGTCGGCCACCACGGTGCCTGGGGTGACGGGCGACCCGACCGTGACCTGGTGCTGGCCGACGACGATCGGTCCGGGCTCGAAGATCACGGTGCCGAGCGCCAGCGTGCCGGTGGCTTCGAGGCCGAGCTGTTGTTGGAAGCGCACGACTGCGGCGGCCGTCGCCGCGTCGAAGGTACCCGTGGCGGTCACCTGGTGGTCCGGATCGAAGCCGAGCTGCACCAAGGTGTCCTGCAGTTGCACGATGTCGGGGCCCGCCGTCGTCGCGGGCCCCATGTCCCGCCACGCCGGGATCGTGCCGGTCAGGGTCACGATCGGTTGCTGATCGATCTCGAACACGACCTGGCCCGGCCCGACGGTGGTCCCTTCGGCCGCGATGCCCGTGATGCGGCCCGAGGTGCGCGCAACCAGCGGGAGCGCGGCCGCGTGGGCGACCGTGCCGTCGTAGCTCGCGTCGTTCGTGATGTCCTTGACGACGAGCACCGCGGTCGTGGGCGCCGCCGTGGCGGCTGGCGCGGCGGCGGACGACGAGGACGACGACCGCGCGCGGTACACGAGGACGCCGGCCACGACGAGCACGACCACCACGAAGGCGGCGAGCAGGCGGCGCCGGCGCCGGTGGCGGCCCTCGACGCGGGCCGACCCGTCGATGGTCGGGGCGGACGGCTCGATCGGTCCCGCCGAGCCGGCGGATGTCGGCGTGGCGGCCGGCGCGGAGGTGGGGGCGTTGGGGGCCATCAGGAGGCTCGCAGTGCTTCGGTCGGAGCGAGCTTGGCGGCGCGCATCGCTGGGTACATACCGGCGATCGCCCCGATCAGGAGCGCCGCGACGAACCCACCGACCGCCCCCGACAACGGCAGGACGATGTGCCAACCCTGCGAGGTGGCGTACGCCGCCGTGACGAGCGCGCCGATGATCACGCCGCCGACCCCGCCGATCGCGGCCAGCAGCAACGCCTCGGTCAGGAACTGGCGGCGGATGTGGGCCTGGGTCGCGCCGAGGGCGCGGCGCAGCCCGATCTCGTTGCGGCGTTCGATCACGGCGATGACCATCACGTTGGCGATGCCGATCCCGCCCACGAGCAGCGCCACGGCACCGAGGCCGAGGAAGAGCGCGGTGAAGGCCGTCTCGGCCGCGGCCTTGGCCTGGAGCGCGTCGGTGGGCCGGCTCACGGTCACCTTGTCCGGGTTCTCCGGATCGACCGTGCCCGGTAGCACGCCACGCACCGAGTCCAGTTGGTTGTCGGCCGTGCGCACGAAGATCGAGCCCGGCACGTTGTCCGACGCGAAGAAGTCATGCGCCGCCTGCTCGCCGATGATCACCGACCGGTCCAGGTCCTCCGACAGCGGCAACGGATCCAGGATCCCGACGACCGTGAAGTACTGGTCCTTCACGAAGATCTGCGGCCGGCTGCTCACATCGGAGACACCGAGGCGCTGGGCCGCCACCGAACCGAGCACCACGTTGGGGTAGGCCGCGGTGGCGTCGTCGAGGACCCGACCGGTGGCCACCGATCCGCGCAACGTGTCGACGATGTTGTTGCTCGCCGCGACGATGGCGATGCCGCCCGTCTCACCCTTGTTGACGTACTCGTTCTTGTAGACGTTGCCCGCCACCGCGGTCGTGTACGACACGCTCGTGACCGGACCGATCCGCTCGACCTTCTTGGGGGCATCGGTCGGCAGCGCCGCCGTGCCCGAACCACCGATGCCGGTGCTGGCTTGCACCACCAGCAGGTTGGTACCGAGCGAATCCAGCTGGCTGATCAGTTGCGCGCGACTCGACTCGCTCAGCCCGAGCACGCCGACCATCGCGGCGATGCCGATCATGACGCCGAGCGCGGACAGGGCGGTGCGCACCTTGCGCGTGCGCAGGCCGAGGCTGCCGACCCGGAAGACGTCGGCGCCGCGCAGCCGGCTGGGGGTGAGGGCCACCGCGTTGGGTGTCGACGCCATCAGGCGCGCCGATCCAGGTAGCCGCCCGCATGACCAAGGCGCGTGTCGCGTTCGATCTTGCCGTCGCGGAACACGATCTGGCGTGGGAGCGAGTCGCCGAGCTCGAGGTCGTGGGTGATCACGAGCAACGTTGTGCCCTCGTCGTGCAACTCGTGCAGCAGCTCCATGATCGACGCGCTCGACTTCGAGTCGAGGTTGCCGGTCGGCTCGTCGGCGAGCACGATCGCCGGCCGGTTCACGACCGCTCGCGCGATCGCGACCCGCTGGCGCTCACCGCCCGAGAGCTGGTTGGGGACGTGGTGCAAGCGGTGGCCGAGACCGACGCGCTGGAGCGCCACGACCGCGAGCTCACGACGGTCAGGCGGCGCCATGCCGGTGTAGAGCAGTCCGGTGGCCACGTTCTCGATGGCGTCGACCCCTTCGAGCAGGTGGAACTGCTGGAAGACGAAGCCGATCAGGCGCGACCGCACGGCCGACAGCCACTTGTCCGACAGGCCAGACACCTCATGGCCGTCGATGATGACGGTCCCCTCGGTCGGCCGGTCGAGCGTGCCAATCACCGCGAGCAGCGTCGACTTGCCCGACCCGGAAGGACCGACGATCGCCGCGAGCTCGCCGCGGCGCACGGCCAGCGAGACGCCATCGAGCGCGCGCACCGGCGGCGACCCGGGGTACTCCTTCACGACGTCGATGACCTCGAGCACGTAGTCGGCGCCGTCACCGTCGCCGTCACCCCGACCGTTGCCGGTCGGTCCGGCCTGGCGCTCGTCGAGCAGCGTCATGACGGCACCATCACCTTGGTGCCCTCGGCGATCCCGTTGCCCGAGACCTCGACCCAGCCATCGGCGTACAACCCGGGCTTGACCGCGACGAGCTTGGTCGTCGTGCCGTCGGCCACCTGCACCGCGAACCCGCCCTCCTTGAGCGAGATGAGGGCGCCGGTCGGCACCGCGAGGATGCCGGTGGATTGCTGCTTGACGAACTCGACCGTGACCGGCGTGCTCACCAGGTTCGGGTCGAAGTCGTTGCCGTCCATCGTGACGGTGACCGGCACGGTCGGGGTCGCGTTGACGTTCTTGGCGTCCTTGCTCGCGACCGAACCGATCGCCGAGATGTGACCGGGCTTGGTCGAGGTGTCCGGGAACACGACCTGCACCGCGTCGCCGACCTTCAGACCGGCCCGGTCGGTCACGCTGACGTTCGTCGTGACCTGGCGATGGGAGGTGACGATGTTGATGATCGGGGTCCCGGCCACCACGGCGGTGCCCGCGGCCACGAGCGGGACACTGGTCTCGCCACCGGCGAACGCGGCGGTCGTGGCCGTGCCATCGATCGTGAAGAGCACGAGGCCGGCGGTCACCGGCGTCGCCGCGGTGGGGAGGTCACCAAGGGTGCCGGCAGCCGGCGCGAAGACCGTCTGCACGGTGTCGATCACCGTGAGCTCGACGATCGCCGAACCGCTGCGGGCGATCGATCCCGGCTCGGCGTGGTGGGTCCCGACGCGGGACGGCCCGGCGACGTAGATCATCTGGCCGAGCTTGACGATGCCGTTCTGCTCGTAGCCGTGGTCCCCCTGCCAGCGCACCACGGCGGCCGTGGTCCCGTCGCCGAACGTGTCGTTCACGACGATCTGGTGATCGGGGTCATAGCCGAGCGCCACCAGGTTCTCGTTGAGCTGGAGGATGTCGACGCCGGCCGGGGAGGCCTGCGAGAGGTCGCGCCACTCGGGGGTCGAGCCGTAGAAGAGGACCCGCGGCTGGTTGTCGACGGCGTAGAGCTGGTCCCCGCGGTTGAGCGTGGTGCCCTCCGCCGCGAGCTGGGTCACCGTGTTCGACGAGGTGGTGCCCGCCGGCGAGGTGGTCGTGGTCGTGGCGGTCTTGGCCCCGGTGGTCGCCGCGCCCGCCTGGGTCGACGGCGTGGTCGGGGCCACCGCGGTCTGACCCTGACCCGAGCCGGTTCCGGCGCCCGTTCCGGCGCCGCTGTCGGTGGGAACGCTGGTCGGTGTGGGCCGCGGCGTCGTCGTGGTCGTCGTCGGGGCGCCGCCCGGCGGACCACCCGGGCCACGGGGCACGGTCGTGGTCGTCGTCGGCGCGCCACCCGGCGGACCGGGCACGGTCGAGGTCGGCGTGTCAGCCATCACGACCGGGACGGCGAGGCCAGGGTCCATGCCAGCCGCCAAGGCCGGTGTGCCGTTGGCCGATGTGGCGTTGGCCGTCGTGGCGTTGGCCGTTGTGGCGTTGGCCGACGCGGCGTTGGCCGTTGTGGCGCTGGCCGACGCGGCGTTGGCCGTTGTGGCGTTGGCCGTCGTGGCGTTGGCCGTCGTGGCGGGGGCGTAGGTCGCCGGCGTCGCCTGGATCAGCGTGTCGCCGCCGGTGCCTGCACTCGTCGAGGCTGGTGCCCCCGTCGCAGCGCCCGAACCCGAGGCCGCGCCGGTGCTCGCGCCACCTGCGCTCTGGCCGCCACCTTCGCTGATCGTGATCGGATCGCCGTAGCCGAGGGTGCCGCTCGCGGTCGTGTACGTGGCGAGATCCCGCTTCACGACTGCGACGGGCTGGAGCGTCACCGCCGACTTGGTGTTGACGGTCGTCGACTGGTCACGGGTCAACACGACCGCACCCGCGGCGATCGCCACGACGGCCACGGCCCCGACACCGGCGATCACCAACGGACGGCGACGCCGGCGGGCGGGGGTGGTGGTGGTGCCGCCCGCCGGCGTCGAGGAGGCGTCCGGCGCGTCGCTGGCGCTGGACGCGAGCTGGGTCTCGCTCATTGCCCGGCCGGCGCGGCCGGCGCCCCGCCCCCGGCGCCGCCGCCGGGCGGGGTGATGCCGGCATCGGTGAGCGCCTGCTGGAAGATGGGCTGGCAGGCATCCTCGGCGGCCTTCACCGCGGGATCGTTCTCGTCGAGGCCGAAGAGACGGCTGAACCGACCGTTGCGGTTACCGCCACCGCCAGCGGGCGGGGTCCCCTGGCCGGCTCCGGGTGCGCCACCCGTGCCGCCGCCGGGAGCGCCGCCACCGGGGGCGCCGCCACCGGGCCCCTGGGAGAAGTCAGGATCCTTGACCGTGAGCCCCTTGTCGCGCAGGCACTGCGCGTACTTGAGCGCCGCATCTTGGATCTTCTGCTGCGTGGCCGGGTCCCGGTTCGGCCCGAACGTGACACCCTGGCGCTTCGACGCACACGCCTTGTCTGCATCCTGGTACTGCTGGCTGGACCGGTCGACGCCGCTGTTGCGGAACCCACCCGGGTCGATGCGACCGTTCGCGTCCACCTTCGGATCCGGGAAGTTGGTGACACCGTTGTCGCGCATGCACTTGGCGTAGTCCCGCAGCTTGGCTTCGTCCGTGGCGGACGAGCCCGTCGGCGCCGCGGTCCCCGTCGTCACGCCGGTGTCGAGGGTGGCGACGCCGTCGGTCGCCGCCTCCGTCTTGCTGCACCCGATCAGCATGAGCGCGGCCATCGTCAGGACACCGGCGGTGGCCAGGCCCCGCCGAGCGTGCCGGGACCGCCGCGACGCGCCGGTGACCAGGGGGCTCACCGGGCCGGCGACCGGGCCGGTGTCCGGGCCGGTGCCGGCAGGATCAGAGGTGGATGTCGAGATCGTCACGTGCACTCCTTGGCCGGGGACAGTCCCCGAGTAGTTGTTTCATCGTGACGGGCTCGCCTGGCATGCCCCTGCGGGCAACCTGGGAACTTGCTGTGAATCTCCCCACGGCCCCCCCACCCCCCCGAAACGGCCCCCCGCCCCCCCCCCCCCCCCCCGACACGGCCCCCCGAGCGCGCCCCCACC
>JBBQHT010000215.1:0-8378 GCA_038324235.1 Acidimicrobiales bacterium | reverse complement strand
CGCCCCAGCTCCTCGGCCTTGATGCCGGTGTCCACGCCCCCGAAGTAGTCCGCGCGGGTGCGCAGGGCCATGACGATCTCCTCCATCGCGGCGTTGCCGGCGCGCTCGCCGATGCCGTTGATCGTGCACTCGACCTGGCGGGCCCCGGCGTGGACCGCCGCGAGCGAGTTGGCCACCGCCAGGCCGAGGTCGTCATGGCAGTGGGTGGAGATGACGTAGTCGCCCACGACTGCGGCCCGCACGTCCTGAAGGCGCTGCGCGTACTCCTCGGGGATCCCGTAGCCGACCGTGTCGGGGATGTTCAGCGTGGTGGCGCCGGCGTCGACCGCCGCCTGCAGCACCTCGCACATGAACCCGAAGTCGGATCGGGAGGCGTCTTCGGGCGAGAACTCGACGTCGGTGGTGTACTGCTTGGCGTGGGCCACCGACCGGGCGGTCTCGGCCTTGACCTGGTCAGGGGTCATGCGCAGCTTGTTCTTCATGTGGACCTCGGAGGTCGCGATGAAGATGTGGATGCGGGTCAGCGGCGCATCCTGGATCGCTTCCCAGCAGCGATCGACGTCTTTGAGCGCGGTGCGCGACAACCCGCAGATGGTCGGACCCCGCACGCCGCGGGCGATGGCCTGCACGGCTTCGAAATCGCCCTGGCTCGCGATCGGGAACCCCGCTTCGATCACGTCCACGCCGAGCCGGGCCAACTGCTCGGCGATCTCGAGCTTCTCGCCCTGATCGAGCGAGATCCCCGGGGACTGCTCGCCGTCGCGCAGCGTCGTGTCGAAGATCGTGATGCGGGTGGAGTCGGCCGGGGCAGGCGTGGCAGCCATGGTCGTGCCTTTCGGTGGGGGTCGAGCGAGATGGCGAGGGGGATGGTGGGAGGTCCGGGAACGAAAAAGCCCCCTGGCCCAAGAGGCGCAGGAGGCTCGACGAGCACCTATGTGGGGTGCTCGCCCTACAGAAGAAGGAGTCCGGTGGTGGGAAGCAACCGACGCATAGTGATTCGCATGGTCGCAGCATAGGAACCATCCGTCAAGAATCCACCCCGCCGCGGCAACCGCGGTCCCTCCCCGTTGCGACGCCGATGGCCGCCCGCTGACTGCGGAACTCCCCGGGACCCACCGGGGACCCTTACGTCCCGGGGCGCACGTCGACGGGCTCCGGGATCTGGTTGACGATATCAAGGAGCTCAACGAGCTCGACGAGCTGTCGGGGGTTGAGGGCGGCTGGCATGAGTCGCAGCAGCACGTCCTTGACGCCGAACGTGTCGATGTCCAGTACGGCCTTGATGCTGGCGGCAAGATGGCGTACGTCGTACCGGGTGGCCGACACCGGGATGACCGGCTTGTCCAACTTCAGCAGGCCGTAGACCGCTTCCATGGCGGTCCGCACTGAGGTTTCGACGGTGAACACGCAGTCCTCGTCGACCTCGACGAACTGGCCGACGAAGCCGAGGTTGACGCAGCCGTCGGGGATCGCTCGGGGACGGTCATGAATCGCGCGGGGCATGAACTGGCTGGTGATGTAGGGCATCCCGGCCAACGACACTTTGGCGTGAGCGGTGAGGTCGTCGATGCGGTCCTCGAGCCCGACGTGGAAGAGGAACTCGGCCAAGATCTCGTTGCCGGTGCAGTCGACCATCGGCTTCTTGATGTAGTCGCCGATGTTGTTTCCCCGAAGTCCGTACCCCCAGACCAGATCGACGTTGTCAGGTTGGTCGGGGTAGAAGGGCTTGGAGTGCAGCATGAAACCGAGGCCCCAACTCGAGTCCTTGACCGACACCGCGCCGCCGTTGCCCCGCTTGTCGCCGCTCATCTGCTCGATGTAGTCGGCAAAGTCGGGATAGTCGACCACGGTGAGGAAGAACGATGTCCAGCGGGTCTGTTCGGGCCAGCTGATGAACTTCTCGGGCCGCCCGAACTTCGGGTCGAGAGCGGCCAGCTTTTCCCACAGGGTGAACAGACCTCGCTCCTGATTTCCGAGGTTCCAGGTGACGGCAGTCTCGTTGTCACCGTAGGTGGTGTTCTGGGTCAGGGATCCGTTGGTGAAGAGGACGAAGTCCTCGGTCGTGAGGGACACCTTCGAGCGTCCCTGCGGCGACTGCACGATGAGCCCCACGACGATCGTTTCGTCGTCCTTCGTTTCGACGGCCATGTCCACGACCCGGGTGCTGAGCTCGAAGTGCACGCCGAGATCCTGCAGCCACACGATCAGGGGGCGGATGAGGGCGTCGAACTCGTTGTACTCGGTGTGCAAGATCCCTTCCAGGCGCGGCATCGCCTGCGTGAGGTGCATGAACCTGAGCATGTAACGGCGGACCTCGATCGCGCTGTGATAGTCGTCGAAGGAGAGCATGCTCGAGAACAGTTGCCAGAAGTTGGACTCGAGGAAGCTCGAGGAGACGCAGTCACGCATGGACTTGTCCTGCATCTCGGTCTCCGGCGTGACCAGCAGACGAAGGAGCTCTCGCACCGCATCGTTGGAAAGTCGCATCGACTCGTAGTCGGCCTTGCGACCCTGCTTCTCGATGATGCGCCAATGCGACGAGATCGGCTCGCGGCAGTTGAACTCACGGGTCTCGTCCAGGACCGTCCGCCCGGGCCGTCTGATGGATGGGACCTTGCTGAACAGGTACCACAGGCACTCCATGTGGGCTTCGAGTTCGCGTTCGCCGCGGTTCACGTACCCCATGACCGCGTCACCGGTCCCATCCATCGCACCGCCCAGGTTGGGCAGGTCCTCGTAGACGGTGATGTTGTCCGCAGGCATCTGGGCATCGGTGGCCAAGAAGGCGGCGGCGGCGAGACCCGCCAACCCGCCACCGATGATGTGGGCGGTCTTGTGGTCGATGCCGTCGGGAACAGTGGCATTCACTCGGTCGTAGAAGAGCACTGTCATCTCCCGTGCGAAAGCCGGCTGCAGGCAACCAGTTGACCAGGCGCGTCGGTCCCTCGCTAGGGCCTCATGGCCATTGGCGAGCAACAGCTCCCCGCGTCGCCGCGCGCCGTTCACGATGATGAGGCCGCGACACGGGAAGGAGGCGAGCGCCTGGTGCCCGTCAGACGGCGGCGCCCGGACCGATTACGCTCTGCGCGCATCTGTTCCGCACATCGTGCAGCACAACCCCGTCGCCCGCCTGGGGACGGCTTCGAGGAGGAATCGTGATTCGACGCTTGTTTCGCGTGTCGGTGAAGCTCGGCATCATCGCCGGGGCCATCGGCATCGCCGTCGTCATCGGCAAGAAGCTGATGGGCGGCCTCGGACCCGAGCCCGGATCCGACCTCGCCCCGAAGGAATGGCCCTCGCTCGTGCCCGAGCCCACCGTCGCCGCCGGTACCAACGGCAACAACGGCAACGGGGCGACCCCGGCCGCGGACGCCACCACCGATGCCGGCGAGGGCGCCGAGGCCACCACCGACTGAAGCCAGGTCACCCGAACGAGCACGAGGGCCGCCCACGGGCGGCCCTCATCGCGTCCCGGGGCGGGCCGCTCAGCTCAGGTCAGGTCAGGTCAGGTCAGGTCGATCGCGTGGACCGACGTGATGCCGGGCTCGGCGCGCAACTGGTCCTGGACCTCGACGGGGGTCGGCTGGGCGGTGGCGAGCACCATGAGCGCCGCCACGCCATCGGGCGACTGGCCGACGTCCATGTCCGCGATGTTCACACCGGCGGCCCCGAGGGCGGATCCGACGATGCCGATCACGCCCGGTCGATCGTCGTTGCGCACGATGAGCATGTGCCGGGCGGGCGGCACATCGACGGTGTGGTCGTCCACCATCACGATGCGCGGCTCGCCGCGCAGGCCCGAGAGGGTCCCGGCCACGGCGTGGTCGCCGGCGCGGACGGTGATCAGGTTCACGTAGTCCTGCGCCGTGGTCGTGGTGGTCTCACGGATCGCCACGCCCTGCTCGGCGGCGAGCTTCGGGGCGTTCACGTAGGAGACGGGCTCGTCGCTGACCCGACCGAAGTATCCCTTGAGCAGCGACAGGGTGAGGATGCGGGTGTCGTACTCGGCGATCGCCCCCTGGTACTCGATCTCGAGCGTGGTGACCTGCCCGGCGCCGAACGCCGCAAACAGCTCACCGAGGCGTTCGGCCATCGGCAGGAACGGACGCACCGTCTCGGAGGCCTCCGCTGCGCTCACGTTGACCGCGAACGGGACGAACTCCCCGGCAAGGGCCAGGCCGACCTGCTCGGCGATGGTGTCGCCGGCCTTGTCCTGGGCTTCCTGGGTGCTGGCGCCGAGGTGCGGGGTCACCACGACCGAATCCAGCGCGAACAGCGGGGACTCGGTGGTCGGCTCCTTCGCGAACACGTCGAGCGCGGCGCCGCCGACGTGACCGGCGCTGATCGCGTCGGCGAGGTCCTGCTCGTTGACGATGCCACCGCGGGCGACGTTGATGATCCGGATGCCGGGCTTGGCCTGGGCCAGGGTCTCGGCGTTGAGCAGGTTCACCGTCTCGGGGGTCTTCGCCACGTGGATCGTGACGAAGTCGGACTGGGCCAGCAGCGTCTGCAGATCCACGACCTCGACGTTGATCTGGCGCGCCCGCTCCGGGGAGACGAACGGGTCGTAGGCCACCAGGCGCATGCCGAACGCCGAGGCCCGCTGGGCGACGAGCTTGCCGATGCGGCCGAGCCCGATGATGCCGAGGGTCTTGTCGGACAACTCCACACCGGTCCAGCGCGACCGCTCCCACCGGCCCTGCACCAGCGCGGCGTGGGCCTGGGGCACGTTGCGGGCCTGGGCCAGGAGCAGGGCCATCGTGTGCTCGGCGGCCGACAGGATGTTGGACTGGGGCGCGTTGACGACCATGACGCCCTTGGCGGTGGCCGCCTCGACATCCACGTTGTCGAGGCCGATGCCCGCCCGACCCACCACCACGAGGTCCGACCCGGCGTCGAGCACCTCCGGCGTGACCGTGGTCTCGGACCGGATGATCAGGGCATGCGCGCCCTTGATCAGGTCCAGGAGTTGCGCAGGGGAGGAGCCGAGTTGGACGTCGACCTCGTGCCCGGCGGCACGGAGACGATCGAGTCCACCATCGGCGATTTGCTCGGTGACGAGGATGCGGGCCATCCCGTCATCCTGTCTGGTCGTGCCGTCCAGCCGCCAACCCGATCAGCGCGAGACGATGGCGTAGGTGAGGAAGAAGGCCGCGATCGGCAGCGCGATCATGGCGATGATCCAGATCAGCAGGACCCGCTTCCAGGGCACGGGTCCCTTCTCCAGCACCATGGTCTCCTCGGGGTTGGCCTCGGGCCGGTCTTCGGGCTCCACGAGCTCGAGGGCTTCTTGCGCCCGGCGCAGGTCCTGGGGCAGGACCTCGATGCGAAACGTTCGGGTGGCGACGCTCGTCGCCCCGTCGGTCGCCCCGTCAGTCGCCCCATCCCCGCTCGGCGTGTCGTCGGCCTGATCATCGATCGGGATGGGCGCCACGGTGGCGCCGATGCCCCGCTCGACGAGAGCTCGCGCATCGACATTGGCCTCGCGTTCGCTCGCGTACGTCTCGACGACCTCGAAGGTCTGCTCGTCGAACTCGACCTCATCGTCGTCCACAACGCCTCCTCCACCGGGTCAGCCACGTTTCCGTCGGGTTCGTCAGAGGAACTCGATGGGCACCGCCTCGATGTCCTCCACGAGATCGAAACCGAAGATGCGGGCGTAAAAGTACAACTCCGCCTCGAGCGCACGCTGGATGTTCGCTGCCTGACGAAAGCCGTGTTGCTCCCCGGCGAACGCCAGGTAGGCGAACGGGATGTGCTGGGCCCGCAACGCGGCGGCCATCATCTCGGCCTGGGCCGGCGGCACGACCTCGTCCTCGAGGCCTTGCAGGATCAGCAACGGCGTGCGCAGCTGGTCGGTCGAGTGGATGGGGCTGCGCGCCTCGTAGGTGGCGCGATCGGCGGGGTACGGGCCGATCAGGCGGTCCAGGTAGCGCGACTCGAACTTGTGGGTGTCTCGCGCCAGCGCCTCGAGATCCGCGATGCCATACAAGCTGCACCCCGCGGTGAAGTCGTCGTGGAACGTGAGCGCGCACAGGGTCGTGAAGCCACCGGCGCTCCCGCCCCGGATCGCGAGCCGGGCCCCGTCGACCAGGCCCTCGCCCGCGAGTCGGCGGGCCGCCGCGATGCAGTCGTCGACGTCGAGGATGCCCCACTGACCGTTGAGCGCCGTGCGGTACTCGCGCCCGTACCCGGCTGACCCGCGGTAGTTCACGTCGACGACGCCGAAACCCCGCGACGTCCAGTACTGCACGCTCAGGTTCAGTTGCGACCGGGCTGCGCCAGTGGGCCCGCCGTGGCCCATGACCACGAGCGGCGGGGCGGCGCCGGCCGGGCCGACGGCGTCGGGATGCGTGGGCGGGTAGAACAGCGCGTACGCCGACGCCGCATCACCCGTGACCGGATCGGGCGTGGTCGGGAAGTCCATGTGCACCGGCTCGGAGAAGGAGCCGGCGGGCAGGCCCAGGTCGCGCGCCGGCCGGACGACGTGCACGTCGATCGTCGTCGTGCCCGCGGCGTTCACCGGGCGACCGATCCGGATCACCTCGGGCTCCCGGCTGAACGTGGCACCGACGAACGCGAACCCGTCGGGCAACCCGATCACCCCGTCGATCGAGGTGAAGGGCGCGTCCACGGCGGTGACGCCGGCGGCCAGGACCCCGGCGGGAGCATCGGCCGGGGCGTACAGCAGATCGTCGCGCCCCTCGCGCTGGACCACGAACAGCGCGTCGCCGCCCGAGGTGAACTGGTAGCGGCTCTGCCCGAAGACCCACTGGGGCACCCCGAACTCCGCGCGGTACCCGGTGAGCCATCCCGTGTGCGCGCCGAGGACGGGATGGCCGGCCGGGAAGCGATAGACGTTCCACCATCCGCTGCGGTCCGAGACGAACACGAGCCCACCGTCGGGCGCCCACTCGGGTTGCGTGATCGACTCACCCGGCCCACCGGCGACCACCGCTGGGTCGGTCAGGGTGGGGGTCGCGATCGCACTCCCCCCGTCGAAGGCCGCGACGCACAGTTCCGTGGCATCCCACGGCATGTCGGGGTGGTTCCACTGCAGCCAGCACAGCGTCGCGCCGTCCGGGCTGAGGCGGGGGTGGGAGACGAAGTCGGGTCCGTGGACGCCACCCACCAGGATCGTGGGGGGCAGCGTGCCGTCGGTGCGGATCGCCACGATCTCGTTGCGCGCATCGGGTACACCGGTCTCGGTCTCGGCGCCGTGCCACTCGCGCACGCAGATGATCCAGTCGCCGTCTTCGGTGACCCGGCCATCGGCGTAGCGGAAGCCCGCCGGGGTGTCGGGCTCCGGGGTGATCGCGACGGGAGCGCCGGCCTGGTCGGACCCGGCGTGGTCCACCCGGTACAGGCGTTGGTCGGCCCAGTTCGCGAAGTAGGCCGTGACGTCGCCGGGCCCGTCCGCCCCGCCGGCGGCGCCCCCGCCCGCGGTGTCGTGGAGCCACCAGGCGCCGCCGCCGTACTCGTGCACGCGCGTGCGGGCGGAGAAGCCGTCGGGCAGCACGTCCACCGCCGCGTGGCGGGGCGAGGCGTCGACCGCCATGTCGCCCGGGTCATCCCCCGCTGCTCCCGCTGCTCCCGGTTCGCCCGGTTCGCCCGGTTCGCCCGGTTCGCCCGGTTCGCCCGGTTCGAGCCGCTGGCGCACGAGCTGCACCCGGCCCCCTTCGGTCGGGCGCAACTCGGACCACCACAGGTCGCCACCCGCGAACGCGGGACCGCCGAGGCCGACCGACGCGGCGACGATCACCTCGGCGGTGATCGGCGACGGCCAGGATCCGAACGGCGTCTCGGTGCTCATCGCGCCATCCTGCCACCGGCCGGCCCGCCGGGCGCGGGCCTGACCCGTGCCCGGCCCGCCACCGCGGGATCAGCCGGCGTTGTGGCAGAGATCCGCGATGCGGGTGATGCCCTCGCCCAGATCGTCGTCGCCGAGCGCGAAGGACAGTCGGGCGTAGCCCGGCGCGTCGAACGCCTCGCCCGGGACGACCGCGACCTTGGCCTGCTCGAGGAGCACCTCGCACAGCTCGAGGGTGGTCTGGGGGCGCACGCCGTTGAAGTCGCGCCCGAGCACGCCGGTGAGGTTCGGGAAGCAGTAGAACGCGCCCTGGGGCTCCATGCAGGTGACACCGTCGATGGCGTTGAGCAGCTTGAACATCGCCTCGCCGCGGCGCGCGAACGCCTGGCGCATCATGGCGACCGCATCGAGGTCACCCGCCACCGCCGCGAGCGCGGCCCGCTGGGACACGTTGGCGACGTTGGAGGTGGCGTGGCTCTGGAGGTTGGTCGCCGCCTTGATGAGGTCGTTGGGCCCGATCATCCAGCCGACCCGCCACCCGGTCATCGCGTAGGTCTTGGCCACGCCG
>JBBQHT010000214.1:0-8379 GCA_038324235.1 Acidimicrobiales bacterium | reverse complement strand
GGCACCATAGCCATCCCGCGCGCCCACCGAAACGCCCCGTGCCATCGTCGGGGACCCGCGCTCAGCTGGGGCAGGCCGCGTTCAAGATCGCGGCGAGGCGCTGGGTGGCCGCGGTCACCTCCGGCGACGGCGCCCCGGCGTTCGGGACACCGATCCGGCTCATGGCATCGGTCAGCAACGTGTCGACGTCGTCGCCCGACGTCGGGGGGAGCTCGGCATGCAGGGTCCGGGCCGCATCGCTGAGGATGGCCTGGTCGGCATCGGTCGACAGCGTCAGGTTCTTCAGCGCAAGGGTGACCCGGGGGCAGGCCGACAGCGCGATGACGCCGGACGGCACGGCCGTGGAACCGGGCGGGCGCACGCCCGTCGTTCCGGGGGCCACCCGCTCGGTCGAGGTGGTGGCGCGCCCAGGGACCGGGCTGGGGCGGCCGCTGGTGCTGCTGCTGAACCCGCCCGTCGCCGCGATGGCGGAGAAGAAGACCACGTAGAAGAGGACCATGAGCACACCGAGCCCGGTGACGACTGAACTCGCGATGATGCCCGCGAGGGCCACGCCGGCGCCGTCTTCGTCTCGCTCGCGGATCTGGCGACGGGCGATCACCCCGAGCACGATGCCCACGATGGCGATGAGCGGGCAGATCGCCATGGACCCGAGGCCCACCACGAGCGACACGATCGCGAGCGTGTTGGTCTTGCGCGCCGGGACACCCCAGCCGGGATAGGGCGCGTACGCCGGCCCATACGGACCGGACCCAGGGGCGGGATAGCCCGGGGCTTGATACCCGGGACCGCCGTAGCCCGGGGCGGGATAGCCCGGGGCTTGATACCCGGGACGGCCGTAGCCCGGGGCGGGATACCCGGGACCGCCCTGGCCCGGGCCCCCGCTGGACCCCGGCCCGTCGGTCGGCGACGGGTGCTCCCCTGGCTGGTCCCCGTGGGGCTGGTCTTCGTGCGCCATCACGTTCCCCCGTCGCGTGCGGTTGGGACCGATCCCGTGATCAACCCCCCGACGTTGTGTCTCAGCCGGCCGCCGCCCGCCGTTCGTTGAGGATCGCGGTGACGATCTTGCCGTCCGCCTGCCCCTTGGTCGCCTTCATGATCTGCCCGACGAAGAAGCCGGTGAGCTTGCCGCGCTTCTTGTCGTCGCCGGTCACGAACTCGGACCAGTCATCGGCGTTCGCCGCGATGATCTCGTCGATCGTGGCCTCGAGCGCCGAGGTGTCCATCGCCTCGAAGCCGAGCTCCGCCGCGATGGTCTCGGGATCCCGACCCGTCGCCACCATGTCCGCGAGCACGGTCTTGCCCTGGGTGGCGGTGAGCTTGCCCTCGAGCTCGAGCGTGACGAGCTGGGCGAGCAGCTCGGGGGCCAGCGCCGCGGCGCCGGTGACCGCCAGGTTGTGCTCCACATGGGTCAGCACGCGGGCGGGATCGCCGCCGGCCTCGATCGCGGCGACCGCGAGATCGTCGAGGCCGCGCTCGACGTGCAGCGCGACGGCAGTGGGATCCACACCGGCCGCAGCCCCGAGGCGGACGCGGCGGGCGGCGGGCAGCAGCGGCATCGCCGCGTCGATTGCGGCGATCCACTCGGCCGACGGCTCGAGCGGCACCAGATCGGGCTCCTGGAAGTACCGGTAGTCCTCGGCCTCCTCCTTCGAGCGGCCCGAGCGGGTCCGACCCTTCTCCTCGTCCCAGTGCCGGGTCTCCTGCTTCACCGTCTCGCCGCTCTCGAGCAGATCGATCTGGCGCAGGGCCTCGTGGTCGATGGCGCGGCCGATGGACCGCAACGAGTTGAGGTTCTTGACCTCGCACCGCTTGCCGAGGACCGGATCGCCGACGCGCCGCACGGACACGTTGGCGTCGCAGCGCATCGAGCCCTCTTCCATCTTGGCGTCGCTCACACCGGTGGCGAGCAGGATCGCGCGCAGCTCGTCGACGTAGGCCTTGGCCTGCTCGCCCGAGCGGATGTCGGGGCGTCCGACGATCTCCACGAGGGGCACGCCGGCGCGGTTGTAGTCGATGAGCGAGTAGTCGGCGTCGTGGATGCGGTTGCCACCGCCCCCGCCGGTCGACTTGTGCATGTTCTTGCCCGTGTCCTCTTCGATGTGGGCCCGTTCGATGCCCACGCGCGACCCGTCGGCGAGATCGATGAAGCCGTCCACGTTGATCGGTCGGTCGAACTGGCTGACCTGGTAGTCCTTGGGCATGTCCGGGTAGAAGTAGTTCTTGCGGGCGAACACCGACGGCTCGACCGAGCACTCCAACGCCCGCCCGAGGGTCATCGCGTACTCGACGACCATGTGGTTGAGCACGGGCAGCGACCCGGGCAGGCCGAGGCACACCGGGCAGACGTTGGTGTTGGGCTCGTCGCCGAACTGGTTGGGGCACGAGCAGAACAACTTGGTGGCGGTGGCCAGCTCGCAGTGGACCTCGAGGCCGACCACGATCTCCCACTCGTCGCCGGTCGTCGGGCTGGTGACGGTGACCTTGGGTTCGGTCTTGTCCTGGACATCGGTCATGCGGACACCTCTCCGGTCGTCGGCGCGGCCGCTTCGAGCACGGCCGCCGCTCGGAACATCGGGACCTCGCCGAGCGCCGGCGCCAGGATCTGCACGCCGATCGGCATGCCGTCGTCACCGACGCCGAAGGGCACGGACATCGCGGCATGTCCCGCGAGGTTGGTCGGGATCGTGCACACGTCGTTGAGGTACATGGTGAGCGGGTCCGCGGTCTTCTCGCCGAACCGGAACGCCGTGGTGGGCGACGTTGGCGACAGCAACAGGTCGAACTGCTCGTAGGCGACGTCGAAGTCGCGGGCGATGAGCGTGCGGACCTTGAGCGCCTTGCCGTAGTACGCGTCGTAGTAGCCCGCCGACAGGGCGTAGGTGCCCAACATGATGCGGCGCTTGACCTCGTCGCCGAACCCGGCGGTGCGGGTGGCTTCCATCATCTCGCCGGTGATCGGGGCGTCGACCCGCTCGCCGTAGCGCACGCCGTCGTAGCGGGCCAGGTTGCTCGACGCCTCCGCTGGGGCGATCAGGTAGTACGCGGACAGCCCGTAGGTGGCGGCCGGGATCGACGCCTCGCCGATCTTGGCCCCGGCGGCTTCGAGCGCGGCCGCGGCGGCGTGCAGGCGACCCAGCACGTCGGAGGCCATGCCCTCGCCGGCGAGCTCGGCGATGAGCCCGATGCGCAGCCCCTCGACGCCATCGTGCAGCGTGGGCGCGACGGGCGCCGCGGCCTGCGGGATCGAGGTGGAATCCCTCGGGTCGTGACCGGCGATGACGTCGAGCAGGATCGCCGCGTCCTCGACCGTGCCGGCGAAGGGACCGATCTGGTCGAGCGATGACGCGAAGGCCACGAGGCCGTAGCGCGACACGAGGCCGTAGGTCGGCTTCACGCCGACGACGCCGCACAGCGACGCCGGCTGGCGGATCGACCCGCCCGTGTCCGAACCCAGTGAGACCGGCGCGAAGCCCGCCGCCACCGCCGCCGCGCTGCCGCCGCTCGACCCGCCCGGCACCCGGCCGGTGTCGTGCGGGTTGCGAGTGGGCCCGAAGGCCGAGTTCTCGGTGGAGCTGCCCATGGCGAACTCGTCGAGGTTGGTCTTGCCGACGCTGACGGCACCGGCCGCCGCGAGCTTCTGCACCACCGTGGCGTCGTAGGGCGGGCACCAGCCCTCGAGGATCTTCGAGGAGCACGTGGTCGGGATGCCCCGCGTGCACAGGTTGTCCTTGAGGGCGATGGGCACACCGGCGAGCGGACCGGGATCATCGCCCGCGGCGACGCGCCGGTCGATCTCGTCGGCTACGGCCCGGGCCTCGTCGGCCAGCACCAGGTTGAAGGCGTGGATCTCGGGCTCGCGACCCTCGATCGTGGCGAGGTAGCCCTCGAGCACCTCGCGGGCGCTGGCCGCCCCGGCGCGCACGGCCCGGGCGATGCTCGCCGCCGTGGTCAGCCCGTCGTTCGGCGTGGCGCTCACGGCTCCTCCCCCAGGATCGGCGGGACCCGGAACCGGCCGTCCTCGACCGCGGGGGCCATCGCCAGCACCTCGTCCCGGTCGACGCAGGGTCCGACGACGTCGTCGCGCAGCACGTTGACGAGCGGGAACGGGTGCGACATCGGGGGCACGCCCTCGACATCGAGCGACTCGACGTCGCGGGCATGGTCGAGGATCGCCGCGAGCTGGCCGGTGAAGCGCTCGATCTCGGTTTCGGACAGGGCCAGGCGGGCGAGCCGAGCCACGTGCACGACGTCGTCGCGGGTGATCGGCGCGGCGTCCGCGACGGCAGAGGAGTGCGGGTCGGACATAGGCGCACCATCGTAGGCGCAGCCACCGCCGTCACGAACCAGGCATTAGACCGCCATCGCGCTGCGGACCTCGTCCATCGCCGCCTCGCCGCCGTCGCCGCTGCCGGTGATGCGACCCGATTCGATGACGTAGTAGCGGTCCGTCGATCGCAGGGCGAACCCGACGTGCTGCTCCACGAGCAAGATGGTGAGGTCGCTGCGCTTGGTGAGGTCCACGATCACGCGCTCGATGTCGGCGACGACGTTGGGCTGGATGCCCTCGGTGGGCTCGTCCAGGATCAGCAACCTCGGCTTGGTCAGCAGCGTCCGGGCGATGGACAGCTGCTGGCGTTGACCACCCGACAGCAGGCCCGCGGGGCGGTGCAACAGGTCGGTCAGCACGGGGAACGTGTCGAGCACCTCGTCGATGTCGGACTTCACCGTCGTGACGAGTTGCATGTTCTCCAGCGTCGTCATCTGCGGGAAGCAGAGCTGACCCTGCGGCACGTACCCGAGCCCGCGTTTGACCCGCCGGTTAGGCGGCATCTTGGTGATGTCCTCGCCGTCGAGGAGGACCTTGCCGGACTTCACCGGGATGAGTCCGACGGCGACCCGCAACAAGGTGGTCTTGCCGGCGCCGTTGTGGCCCATGACGGCCGCACCGCCCCCGACGGGGATCGACACGTCGACATCGAACAGGACCATGGTGCGGGAGTACCCGGCGGTGACACCGACGATCTCGAGCAGGGGTTCAGCCATCGAGCGCAACCTCCGTCACGGTTCCCAGATAGACCTCTTGCACCTTCGGGTCGGCCTGGATCTCGGTGACCGTCCCCTCGGCGAGCACCTTGCCGGCGTGCATGACCGTCACGAAGTCGGCGTAGGTGCGCATGAACTCCATGTCGTGCTCGATGACGACGATGGTCCGGTCGCCCACGATCCGCTTCAGCAGCTCACCGGTCTCTTCCCGCTCATCGCCGCTCATGCCGGCCACCGTCTCATCGAGGAACATCACCTTGGCGTCCTGCACGAGCAGCATGCCGACCTCGAGCCACTGCTTCTGCCCGTGCGCCAGTATCCCGGCCGGGCGATCCGCCAACGCGGTGAGGCCGATCGCCTCCAACGCCTCCTCGACGGCCTCGGACACGTTGCGTCGAGCGCGCAGCCGCCCCAGCGCCCCGTGATGCACGCCGTCCGCGATGTCGAGGTTCTGCAGCACGCTGAGCGCCTCGAACACGGTCGCGGTCTGGAAGGTTCGGCTGATGCCGAGGCGAACGATCTGGTGCGCCTTCATGTCGAGCAGGTTGTGGTTGCGGAACATCGCCGCACCCGTGCCCTGCACCAGGCCGGTGAGGGCGTCGACCAAGGTGGTCTTGCCGGCCCCGTTCGGACCGATGAGGAAGTGCAACCTGCCCTGCAACAAGGTGATGTCCACGTCGTCGATCGCCTTGAAGCCGTCGACGTCGACCGTCAGGTCTCGGACCTCCAGGTAGTCCTCGCCAAGGAACGACGCGGTCACGCGACCAGCTCCGCGTCGGTCGGCAGGGCGGCCTTCGGGGACCGACGCGGCCACCGTCCCTTCAGCTTCGGCCACAACGTGGCGATGCCGCCGGGCAGCAGGAGCATCACGAGGATGAACAGCGCACCTTGGAAGTAGACCCAGTTGTTCGGGAACGTCTCCGAGAGCATGGACTGCCCGTAGCCGACGGCGATGGTACCCAGCGCCGGTCCGAGCAACGACGACCGGCCACCGAGCGCGACGCCGGCGAGCAGCATGATCGACGCGGTGGCATCCACGCTGTTGGGCGACATGATGCCGGCGATCGGCGTGAACATCGCCCCGCCGAGGCTGGCCATGATGGCCGCCACCACGAAGGCGATCAGCTTGACGTTGGCGGGGTCGTAGCCGAGGAAGCGGACGCGCCCCTCGGCGTCGCGGGTCGCGACCAGGAGCTCGCCGAACCGGCTGCGGTACAACTGCCAGACGATCACGAGGCAGAAGATCAGCAGGCCCGCCGCGATCATGTAGATGTTCTTCTTGACCCTCGGGTCGTAGAGGTTCTGGCCGAAGAACGTCTTGAAGGTGTTCAGGCCGTTGAACCCGCCGGTCTGCTTGATCGTCGCGATCAACAGCGTCGAGAACACCACGGCCATGGCCTGGGTGAGGATGGCGAAGTACGCGCCCTTCACCCCGCGCTTCAAGATGGCGTACCCGAGGATGAACGACACGAGGGTCGGCAGCGCGACGATGGCGAAAAGCGTGAAGGGGCCGCTGCGGAAGGGCTCCCACCAAGAGGGCATCGTGGCGTCGCCGTACAGCACCATGAAGTCGGGCACCCCGCCCGGACCGGCCGCCTCGAGCTTCATGTGCATGGCCATCATGTAGCCGCCCAGGCCGAAGAACACGCCCTGGCCCATCACGAGCATGCCGCCACGACCCCAGGCGAGGCCGATGCCCACGGCGGCGATGGCCCAGCAGCAGTACTTGCCGAGGTTGCCGAGGCGGAAGGAGTTGAGCGAGCTCGGCGCCCAGACGAGCAGGACCAGGCCCAGCACGGCGATGGCGAGCAACGGACCATGGCTGCGGAGCAACGTGGCCGGGGCGAACCTGGACGGCTGCAAGCCGGACCCGCCGGCCTGGTCGATCTCGGCGATGACGTCAGGGACGTCGGGGGCGTCGGGGGCGGTGGTCGTCATGCCAACGCCCTCGTCCGGACGGTGAACAGACCCTGGGGCCGGACCTGGAGGAAGACCACGACGAGGGCGAAGGTGATGACCTGCGCCATGCTGCCGCTGGTCCAGTTGGTCAGGAACGCGGTGGCCACCCCGACGACCCACGCGGCGATCACCGTGCCCTTGAGCTGGCCGACGCCGCCGGCGACGACTACGAGGAACGCGGGGATGATGTAGGTCGTGCCGAGGTTCGGGTTGGTGCCCGAGATCAGCGCGATCGCCACGCCGCCGACGCCCGCGAGGCCCGAGCCGAGGAAGAAGGTGATGCGATCGACCTTGCGGGTCGACACGCCCATCGTCTCGGCCAGCTCTCGGTTCTGCACGGTCGCCCGGATCTGCCGGCCGAACGAGCTGTACTTGAGCACGGCGTTGAGCGCCGCCACCGAGGCGACGGCGAGCACGATCGTGAAGAGCTGCCGGTAGGGCCAGTCGTAGCCGAACACCGGGATGCCACCATCCATCCAGCTCGGCGCCGTCACGGGGTCGCCCTGGGCGCCGAAGATGTCCTTCGCGAACTGCTGCAGGACCATGGCGACACCGACGGTCGCCAGGAGCGTGTCGAGCGGCCGTTTGTACATCCATTGGATGATCGACACCTCGAGCAGGAGGCCGAGGAGACCGGCGACGACGAAGGCCACCGGGATGGCGACGATGATCGAGACCCCGGTGCTCGTGATCACCTGCTGGGTGACGTAGGTCGCGTACGCGCCGGCCATGAGGAACTCACCGTTCGCCATGTTGATGACACCCATCTGCCCGAACGTCAGCGTCAGGCCGATCGCGGCCATCAAGAAGACGGCGCCGATGGCGGTGCCGGTCAGGAAGGGGGTTGTGAAGGCGTCCATGCTTCGCTTTCAGGGCTCATCCGAATGCCAACCGACATCGGTCCGATGGTGCCCGAGCCTGGCGCGGTCAGAGGTCGACCGCGCCAGGCTCGGCAGGCATCACGCTGCGTTCGGATCCCACCAGGCGTAGCCCTTGAGGAAGGGATCGGGCTCGATCGCCTTTTGCGAGTCCCACACGACATCGAACTGGTTGTTGGCGTTGATCTGACCGATCAGGCCGGTCTTGGCGATGTGGTGGTTCTCGCCGTTGACCGTGACCTTGCCCTCAGGAGCGTCGAAGGACACGCCCGCCGAGGCCGCGTTGACGGCGTCGACGCAGAAGGACTTGGCCTTCTCGACCATGCCCTTGTAGAGGTACATCGACGTGTAGGCGGCCTCCATCGGATCCGAGGTCACGCGCTTGTCTCCGTACTTGGCCTTGAAGGCCTTGATGAAGGCCTCGTTCTGCGGGTTCTTCACGCTCTGGAAGTAGTTCCAGGCCGCGTACTGACCCGTGAGGTTCGCACCCATGGCC
>JBBQHT010000213.1:0-8481 GCA_038324235.1 Acidimicrobiales bacterium | reverse complement strand
AGGCTGCTCGGCGGGCTCTTGGCCGAACAGGCACCGGCGATCAGTGCCACGACGATCGCGACGCCCACCAGCCACGCCCGCGGAGCGCCATCGCGCGTTGTCATCTGTTCCCCCATGTGGCCCTGATCCCCCGATCACCCGCCGACCTGTTGGCGAAAACCCTAGTGCCCGCCAAGATCTGCCCGGATCCGATGCCGTTGCGCGCGCTGAGCGCCGACAGAACCCGCAGAGGGGTCGGGGTCAGCGGAAGCTGGACATCGCCTGGTTGGCATCGTCGCCGGGGGCGGCTCGCCGCAGGCCCCGGCGGCGCAGCTCGGGCATGACGCCCTCGCCGAACCAGTACGCCTCCTCGAGGTGCGGGTACCCCGACAGGATGAACTCGTCGAACCCGAGGCGGTGGTACTCCTCGATGCGATCCGCGACCTCCTGGTGCGAACCCACGAGCGCGGTGCCGGCCCCGCCGCGCACCAGCCCGATCCCGGCCCACACGTTCGGGTGGATCTCGAGCCGGTCCGTCGACCCGCCGTGCAACGCCGCCATGCGCTGCTGCCCGACCGACGCCGTGCGGGCGAACTCGGCCTGCGCGTCGGCGATCGCGGCGGGCGACATCCCCGCGAGGATGCGATCGGTGATGGCCCACGCGTCTTCGGACCGATCGCGGCTGATGACGTGGAACCGGATGCCGAACCGCAGCGTGCGGCCGTGCGCCGCGGCGAGGGCGCGCATGCGATCGAGCCGCTCGGTCACCATCTCGGGCGGCTCGCCCCATGCGAGGTACACGTCGACGTGCCGGGCGGCGATCGCCTCGGCGGCCGGGGACGCGCCCCCGAAGTAGATCTCCGGGACGGGATCCGGGACCGCCCGGGTCGTCGCCGCCTCGACCCGGTAGTGCGTGCCCGTGAAGTCGGTCGGCTCGGCGGCGAAGCACCCGCGCAGGATCTCGAGGAACTCGCCGGTGCGCTCGTAGCGCGTGTCCTTGTCGAGCCAGTCGCCGAAGCGGCCGAGCTCGTGGGTGTCGGCGCCGGTCACGATGTTGAGGAGCAGCCGTCCCCGTGACATGCGCTGGTAGGTCGAGGCCATCTGCGCGGCGAGGGTGGGCGACAGCAGCCCGGGGCGGAACGCGACGAGGAACTTGATGCGCCGCGTCTCGCCGATCAACGCCGCGGTGGCCAGCCACGCGTCTTCGCACATGGTGCCGCACGGCGTCAGCATCGCGTCGAAGCCGAGCGAGTCCGCGGCCCGGGCGACCTGGGCCAGGTAGTCGACGTCGGGCGGGCGGCGGTTGCCATCCGCCGTGGGCAGCACGTCACGACTGTCGCCCCCGGTGGGCAGGAACCAGTGCAGCTTGAGCGGCGGTTCCGTCGAGGGGTCCGTCGAGGGGTCGGTCGGGTCGTCGGTCGGGCCGGTCACCGGCTCATCATGACCGACCGACCCCGCCGTCACCAAGCGTGTCGGGGTGCCCACACACGGCTCCGCGCGTGCTTACACCGGCTTTACCGGCGATGAGGGATACCTGGAGGTGCACCGCAGCACCCCATCCCCGCCGGCCCGACCGGCCGTTCCTTCCGAGGCCCGATGAAGATCCGCAAGCTCCACCGCACCGCTGGCACCGACGAGGCCCTCGCCTTGGAGATCCGCACGGTGCGAGCGATCGTGGACCAGGATCCCGACGGGCACCTGCCCGTGTTCGGCGCCCCGACACGGTGCCCGGACTGCAGCACCTGGGCCCTCGTGACCGACGAACGGCGCTTCGCCGTCGACCACGCGTGCGCCACCTGCGCCACGACCTGGACGATCACCGCCCGAGCCCTGCGGGCGGTGCGGAACGAGATCGCCGACGCCGACGCCGAGCGAGCCGCCGCCGCCACGCCGGCCGGCGCCCTCTACGGCGGGGTGGTCCTGCCCCGGCTCGCCAGCCCGGTGTTCGGCGCGTGGCCCTCCCAGCCGACCCCGAACCCCACTGCGACGTCGACCCGCACGCCCACACCGAACCCCGCCACGACACCGACCCGCACCACGACACCGACCCGCACGACGGCTCCCACGGCCCCGCCGGCCGTCGCCAGCGTTCCCGCCGTGCCGATCCTGTCCGCCCGCTCCGTCCGACTCGGCCGCGCGGACGAGATCGACCTGACGGTGATCGATCCCGCCGCCCTCGCGGCGAGCCGGGAGCGCCATCCCTCCCGCGGCGTCCGCCAGCTCCTGCCCGCCGCCCGGCTCCGCCTGGTCGGTCACTGACCACCGAGCCGCACCAGCGACGAACCCACCAGCTAGCCAGCCGCACACCGCCCAGCCACCAAACCACCAGCCACCAACAACCACCCACGCAGTGCCCCGGCGGTCCGATCCCGCCTCTCCTCCCACCACCCTCCTGCAGATCTCACTCCTCCCACTCCCGGGGTCTGCAGGGCGGCCCCAGCGACGGGCCGGCGAGCATCGCTCGCCGGCCCGTGCCGCGTCCCCGTTCCTGACGCCGCGTTAGATTCGCGGCGTGAACGACACCGCCGACGCCACCACCGAGCCCCCGCCGACCGGACCGAACCGGCAGCTGCAGCTGGCCCGCCGGCCCACGGGGCTGGTGGAACCCGATGACTTCGAGCTCGTCGAGGCGGACCTCCCGACCCTCGAGGACGGCGAGGCCCTCCTGCGCACCGTCTACCTGGGCATGGACGCGACGGTGCGCACCTGGTTGAACCGCGGCGAGGGCTACCTGCCCGCGGTCGAGATCGGCGAGGTCGTGCGATGCAGCGGCATCGGCCAGATCGTGGCCACGCGCACCGATGCGTTCGCCGTCGGTGACGTGGCCTACTCGTTGCCCGGCTGGCAGGAGTACGCGATCTGCCGTGATGACGCGTTCACGACCAAGCTGCCCGACGGGACCGACTTCCGTTCGATGATGAGCGTGTTCGGCGCCACCGGTGCCGCCGCGTACTTCGGCTTGCTCGACATCGGCCAACCCCAACCCGGCGAGACCGTCGTCGTCTCGGCCGCCGCCGGGGCCACCGGTTCGCTCGCCGGGCAGATCGCCAAGATCAAGGGCTGCCGCGTCGTCGGCATCGCCGGTTCGGACGAGAAGTGCGCGTGGGTGGTCGACGAGCTCGGCTTCGACGCGTGCATCAACCACCGCACCGCGGACCTCACCGCCGAACTCAAGGCCACCTGCCCCGATCGCATCGACGTGTACTTCGACAACGTCGGCGGACCGATCCTCGATGCCGTGCTCGGCGGGCTCAACATGGGGGGTCGCGTCGTGCTGTGCGGGGCGATCGCGGTCTACAACGATCAGGGTCGCCCGCCGGGCCCGAGCAACTACCTGAACCTCATCTCGCGCCGCGGCCGGATGGAGGGGTTCATCACGCTCGACCACTGGGACCGCTTCCCCGAGTGCATGGCCCAGCTTGGCGCCTGGGCCGAGGAGGGCAAGCTGCACTGGCGCGAGACGCTCGTCAACGGACTCGAGCACGCGCCCGAGGCGTTGAACATGTTGTTCACCGGCGAGAACCTGGGCAAGGTCATCGTCCAGGTCGCGCCGGAGTGAAGGAGCAGGCGACCGGATGCGGCGCCGCGCTCAGATCAACGTGACCGCGTCGCCGACGGTGGCGCGCAGGCGCGGTCCGTCGTCGGAGTCGACCGTGACGAGATCGACATCCAGCGCCGCCAGCCGCACCCCTGTCTCGGGGTCGGCCACCACCCGCACGTAGGTCCCCTCGGTCAGGCGATAGAGCTCGATCTCACGGCTGTCGGGCTGGATGACGAGCAGCTCGGCCACACGTGCCCGCGCGTAGAAGTCGAACCGTCGTGGCGCACGGAAACCATGGCGGCAGCATACTGACGGCCTCTGACCGGCGACAGGGCCCAGGTACCCCGGTTCAGAGGTCCGGGAGGCCGAGATCCAGGTTGGCCTCCTCGAGGCCGCCGTCGACCTCGAGGATCTTGCCGGTCACCCACGACGACGCCGGCGATGCGAGGTACAGCACCGCCATCGCGATGTCCTCGGGATCGCCGAGGCGGCGCAACGGCGTGCGCCGCACCATCTCGTCGTGCAGCGCGTCGTTCTCCAACACGATGTCGAGCGCCGAGGTGGCGGTCGAACCGACGGCCACCGCGTTCACCCGGACCTTGGGCGCGAGATCCGCCGCGAGCAGCCGGGTCATGTGGGTCATCGCCGCCTTGGCCGTGCCGTAGGCCAGCATCCCGCGATCGCGCAGCCGCCCGATCGCGGAGGAGATGTTGACGATCGACCCCTCGCGCTCGAGCAGCGACGGCGTCGCCGCCTTGCTGAGGGCGAACGCCGTCGTGACGTTGAAGTGGAAGGCGCGCTCGAGGTAGCCGGGGCTCGTGTCGAGGAACGGTCGCGGCATGGACCCACCCGCGTTGTTCACGACGATGTCGACCCCGCCGAACTCCTCGATGCTCGCGGCCACGAGCGCGTCGAGCTGGGTCAGCTCGTTCGCGTCGGCGGGCACCACGAGCGCCCGGCGCCCGAGCGCGCGCACGTCGGCCGCCACCAGCTCGAGCTGATCGACCGTGCGGGCGCTGAGCACCACATCGGCCCCCGCCTCGGCCAGCACCCGGGCCGACGCCGCCCCGATCCCGCGCCCGGCACCGGTCACGATCGCGACCTTGTCCGTCAATGTGAACCGTTCCAGCGCCACGCAGGCCTCCCCCTCGACTCCGGACCCGGCCGGGCCCGCGAGATCTGATGATGCGTCAGATTAGGGGGGATCGACGCCCGGGCGCGCCCCGTCGCGGTCGCGCGACGGAAAGTCTTCGTCAAGATGTGCCCGCGCGCCATCAGTCGGCACCGCCGAACGCCGATACTGGTGCGTGAGCTCTTTCTCCACCCTGCGCCGCCCGTCCCTCCCCCTCGTCGCCGGCCTGGCCGCCACGGCCGGCTCGCTCACCGCCGTGGCGATCCCCGCGATCCAGGGCCTCCACGTCTGGCGCACGTCACGCCCGTCGGTGACCGGACCCCACCACCCGGACGGCCTGATCGGCCTGGACGTGATCATCACCGAAGGGGCCGCCGCGCCCGACCCCCTGGCGCTGGTGTGGCTCGGTGACTCCCTCGCCTCCGGCGTGGGTGCGGGCTCGCCCGACACCTCGTTCCCCCGCCGGGCCGCTGCGCTCACGAGCATCGCCGAAGGCCGGTCGGTGCACCTCACGTGCCTCGCCCAGCCGGGCGCCCGTGCCTCGGACGTGATCGCCGACCAGCTCCCCGCGGCGGTCGATCGCCTCGGTCCGGGCAGTGTCGTCGTGGTCACCGTCGGCGCCAACGACGTGGGGAGCTTGCGCCGACCGCGCCGGTTCCGCCGCGAGTACACGACGATCCTCACGACCCTCGGCGCCACCGGGGCCACGGTCATCGCGGTCGGCCTCCCCCACATGGGCTCCGCGGCGGTCATGGCCCGACCGCTGCGCACGATCGTGGGGTTCGCGGGCCGCCACGCCGACCGGTCGGTGCGCCGCCTCGCGCTGCGCCACGACGCGTCCTACGTGCACATCGCCGTGCGCGCCCCGTGGGGCACCGATCCGGCCACGTACCTCGCCCCTGACCGCTGGCACCCCAACGACGCCACGTACCAGCTGTGGGCCGACCGTGTCGCCGAGCGGTTGCAGCCGCTGCTGGCGGCCCGGCGTCACCTCGCGGCTACTTGAAGCCGATCTGGTTGGCCCACGGGGTCCCGCCCCGATCGATGCCACCCATGGTGTCGGGCGTCCACCCCACGACCCGGGGCGACGCGATGAGCGCGCTCGGCAGGTAGGCCAGCCACACGACAGGCGACTGGTCCACGAGCCCCTGCTCGACCGCGGCATAGGCCACTTGGCGCTCGTTCGGGACCGCGGCGCGCCGGCCCTTGTCGAACGCCTTGTCCACCACCGGATCGGACAGGCGCGTGAGGTTGTACGTGTAGTCGCCGGCGATCGGGTCCGTGTGGAACCAGCGGTAGAGCTCGTCGGGATCGGTCGGCACGTCGAAGGTCCACAACGCGACCTGGTAGGTGCCGTCGACGATCGGCGTGAGCGAGTCGTCGACCGACTTGATGGTCGTCGTGACGCCGATGGCCGCCCATTGCTCCTGCACCAGTTGGGCGAGGCTGGTCTGCTTCTCCGACGTGCCGACGAGCAGTTCGACCGTGGGGGCCGGCCCGGCGGCCTTGGTGTACTCGGCCAGGAACTGCTTGGCGTTGTCCTGATCGAACGCCTGGGTCTGGGTGTCGGCGTGGGCCCACAGTGACGCCGGCGCGAACGGGGACTCGGCGATCGGCGCCTTCGACCCGAACAGCAGGTCCACCACCCGGCCCCGATCGATCGCCGCCGCGAGGGCGCGCCGCAGACGCACGTCCGTGAGCGGCGCCGCGCTCACGTTGAACACCAGGGTGGCGACCGACGCCGTCTTGGCCTGGAGCACCGCGTCGGGCCCGGCGAGCTCGTCGACGGTGACGGGGTCGTTCGAGGTGAGCAGATCGACGGCACCGGACTCGAGGGCCTGGCGCCGCACCTGGGGATCCGGGATGACGGAGAACTCGATGCCCTCGAGCACCGGCTGGCCCGGGACCCGATAGGCCGCGTTCTTGGCGACGACGATCTTCTGGCCGGGCTCCCAGCTCGTGAACGCGAAGGGCCCGGTGCCCACGGGATGGGTCCCGTCATCGGTCAGCGACGCGGGCGCGGCGATGAGCCCCGCTTCGCCGGCGAGGGCGACCGGGAGCGATGGCCACGGCTGGCGGGTCTTCACCACGACACGCGCCCCGTCGACCGTGACACCCGAGACCGGGGCGAGCAGCGGCGCCATCAGGTCGTTGCCGAGCCGCGCGTCGAAGTTGGCCTTCACGGCATCCGGGGTGAGCGCGGAACCGTCGTGGAACGTGACGCCGGTGGGGATCTCGATGGTCCACTCGTCGAACGCCTCGTTGTGGGTCACCGCGCGGGCCAGGTACGGCTTGGCCCCGTCCGCGGTGAGGACCGTGAGCGGCTCGAAGATCGCCGTCGCCACCAGATCCGAGCCGCCGTAGAACCGCGAGGTGGCCGGGTTCCAGGACGCGGGTTCGGTGTCGAGCGCGACCTTCAGCGTGCCGCCCGCCGACGCCGGCGTCGTGTCGAGGTTGGCCTGATCGACATCGAAGCGCAGGTTCATCGGGGCCGCGGCGTTGGGATCCCCCGACCCGTCGCCGGCCGCGGTGGTCGGCGCCGACGAACCCGGGGAGCCGCCGCCGGCGGCCTTCGGGGCGACTGTCGAGGCGGTCGCGTCGGCCGATGACGAGGTCGAGGACGCCTTGCCGGCGATCACCGCACCGATGATGGCCACCACCGCGACCACCGCGATGATCCCGACCACGAGCGGCGTGCGGCTCGAGCCCGCGACAGCGGCCGGGATCGGATCACGGACGGGATCGGGTATCGGGTCCCCCGGGGTCACGGCGGCGGACCCGTCGGGGACATCGGCGACGATGACCGGCACCGTGCCCGTCGTCGCGCCGGGGTGGCGCAGCGGGGTCACCGCCAGGCCGAGGTGGGCCTGCAGCGCCTGGATCGCCTCGCCGAACGCGACCGCCGTCGGATAGCGGGCGAAGGGCTGCTTCTCCATCGAGTAGCGCAGCAGATCCAGGACCGGGCCGGGCATGTCAGGCCGGTCGATCGGCGGCACCGGATCCATCACGACCCGGCGCATCAACGGCAAGAGCGCGTCCTCCTCGCCCTGTTGGAAGGGGGCCCGGTCGGCCAGCAACGTGTAGAGGGTCGAGCCGAGCGCGTACACGTCGGAGGCGTACGACGTGGGCTGGCCTTCGAGCACCTCGGGGGCGACGTGCAGCGGCGTGATCGACGAGGTGCCGATGCTCGCGTCAGGCCCGACCGTGATGGCCGAGATGCCGAAGTCGGCCAGGGCCGGCTCGTCGTAGTCCGAGATCAAGATGTTCTGCGGCTTGATGTCGCGGTGCAGGATCCCCGCGGCGTGCACGGCGGCCAGGGCGCCGGCCATCTTGACCCCGATGTCGAGCACCTGGGGCACCGGGTAGGGACCCTGCTCCTCCAGGCGGTCGGCCAGCGACCCGTGCGACATGAACTCGGTGGTGATGAACGGCCGGCCGTCCGCGGTGAAGCCGGAGTCGAGCACGGTGACGACGTTGGGATGGTTCGACAACCGGCCGCTCGCCCGACACTCTCGCTGGAAGCGGCGCTGCGCGTTCTCGTCGACCAACTCCACGGTGAGCACCTTCACCGCGACCGTGCGATCGAACGCCTCCTGATGCGCCCGGTAGACCATCGAGAAGCCACCCGACCCCACGCGCACGAGGTCGCGGTAGCCGTCGATCACGACTCGGACCTCGGACTCGCTCATCTTCCTCCTCGCGGGACGACCGGGCACCGGTCACCGGTGACGGCACGTGCATCGTAGGAGAACCAGAGGCGGGACGACCTTCAGTCGGACCGCGACGACCGAAACGCGGCGAGGAGCGCATCGACCGCTACGGGCGTGAG
>JBBQHT010000212.1:0-8510 GCA_038324235.1 Acidimicrobiales bacterium | reverse complement strand
CTCGCCCACGACATCGAATCCTTGATCGGTCATCGACCGACGAAGCCCTTCACGCAACATGCGGTGGTCGTCGGCAAGCATGAGGCGGATGCTCACCCGGTTCCCCTTCGTGGTTCGGCGTACGTCGCGATGGACAACCGGAGGACTCCGGCTGGTCGCGGCTCACAATACCGGTCTCGACACGCCTTTGGGGCCATGACCCCCAACGGCGTGGTCACGAGCTTCGTCCGGTCGAGCTGCTGGAGCGCTCGTCTCGGGACTGAGGCCGCAGCAGCGTGGCCCGCACGCGGGTCCCCTTGCCCGGTTCACTCGTGAGCTCCAGCGCGGCCCCGATGCTCGACGCGCGCTCCCGCATGCCGAGGATGCCGTAGGAATCGAGCCGTCCGGCGCGCCCGATCGGGAAGCCGGTGCCGTTGTCGGTGATGTCGAGCGCGGCCGATTCGCCGTTGCAGCGCCACAAGATCCGGACCCGGGTGGCGCCGGAGTGCCGCTCGATGTTCGTCACGGCTTCCTGGGCGATGCGCCACATCTCGCGCTCCTGCAGGATCGGCAGGCGCGCATCTCGGTCGCAGTACAGCTCGATGGCGATGCCGCTGCGCTCGGTGACCCGCGCGGCGTAGGCCTCGAGGATCGACGCCATGTCCTGGCTGTCGGACACGTCGGTGCGCAGGTCGTAGAGGGTGTCGCGGACCTCGCGGATCACCCCGCGGACGTCGTCGCGCAACCGCTCGAGCGAGGTGCCGATCTCATTGCCGTTGGCCTGGCTGTTGACGATGCGGTCCAGCTCGAAGGCGAGATAGGCCAGCGACTGGCCGATGTTGTCGTGCAGGTCGCGGGCGATCCGGGTGCGCTCCTCATCCGCGCCGACCGTGCGCAGGCGCCCGAACCAGCGGGCGTTGTCGATCGCCAACGCCACCGGCTCCACGAAGCCCTTGACGAGCTCCACGTCGCGGGCGCTGAAGGACTGCTCCGACTGGCTCTCCACCGCGATGAGCCCGATCAGCGAGCCGCGTGCCGGGAGGACCCCGTACAGGCCCGAAGACGCCTTCTGGGCCAGGCCCGGGCCACCACTTTCGGCCAGGTTGCGGATGTTGACGACGGCCTGGTCGTTCATGGCCTTGCGCAGCGGGGGAGGCAGCTCCTCGGTCGTGAGGCGCAGCGGCATCCGCGTGCCTTCGCGGCGCACGAGGTGCCAGTCGCCGGCGGTCTCGTCGAACACCAAGATGGCGGCGAAGTCGAAGTCGAACAGACCACGCAGGCGGCCGACCGTCGTGTCGAGCACGTCGTCGAGGTCGAGCGAGGCCGGCAGCGTCTGGGTGACGCGGTGCAACGAGAACAACAGGGCGTTCGCGTCCGCCAGACGTCCCAGGCGGTCGAGGGCGAGCGAGTGCTGCCGATCGGCCTCACCCGAGATCCGGCGGGCGTAGCCGGCGATGAGCGCCACGAGCAGCAGCACCATGCTCCACTCGGCCGACAGCCGCACGGCGGCGGCGTCGCTCAGCTGCGGGATCAGGTAGGGGATGCTCACCATGAGCGAGGCCACGACCCCGATGCGGACCGCGAATCCGAACCCGCGGGCGAACCCGGCGAGGATGATGGCCGTGAGCAGCGAGAAGATGAGCGGTGATTCCCAGTACCCGGTCATGCAGACCGCCAGCACCAAGAAGGCGACCTCGGCGACGACCTCGACCAGGCTGCGGATCGTGCCGGTGTAGTGGATCGGGTGGGTCGTGCGGACCACGGTGTAGGCGAGGATGATCCCGCACCACACGGCGACGGCGAGATCATCGTTGAGGTGGCTCACCGACAGCGCCAGTGAAGCGATCGTGGTGCCCCACCGGATCACGAGGATCGCAGGGGCGAAGGCGGCGACGCGGTCGACGTCGTCGATCAGGCCGTCCTCCGAAGCCGTTCCGTCGGTGGTGGCGGCGACTCGCTGGAGCTTGTCCTTCCACCCCCGCAGCTCGTTCGTGTCGAACTGGTTGGTCTGCGATGTGGGTGCGGCGAGGTCCAGGCCGCGGATCTCGGTCGGGCCACCGTCATCGGAGGGGCCCGTGTCCTGTCCGTTGGATGTTCTCGGCACGTCCGCGGTGTCCACCAGCACTCCTGTCGGCGCTTCGACGGTGGTCTTGAGCCGAACGGCCCACCCGCCGAGATGTGTCGTCCGGCGGCGACGGGTCATGGCAGGTACATTCTCGCCGCATGCGGCTCATCGGACTCACCGGAGGCATCGGCGCAGGCAAGTCCACGGTCTCCGCGGCGCTCGCCGAGCGGGGGGCGGTCGTCGTCGACGCGGACGCCATCACGCGCGAACTGCAGCGACCTGGCGAACCGGTGTTCAACGCCATGGTCGAGCGCTTCGGTCCGGGTATCGTGGCCGGCGACGGCACGCTCGACCGCCAGGCGGTGGCCGATGTGGTGTTTCCCGACCCGGCGGCGCTGGCCGACCTGAACGCCATCGTCCACCCCGCAGTGGGGCTCGAGATCGCTCGTCGTCTCGAAAGCGCCGGGCCTGACGACGTGGTGGTGCTCGACGTCCCGCTCCTCGTCGAGTCGGGTCGAGACGACATGGCCGGCATCATCGTGGTGGACTGCGATCCGGAGATCGCGGTCTCACGGCTGGTGGCGCACCGGGGCTTCCGAGACGACGATGCCCGGGCGCGCATCGCTCGCCAAGCTGGGCGCGAGGAGCGCCTGGCGAAGGCGGCGATCGTGATCGCCAACGACGGCGACGTCGCGGACCTCGCCCCCCAGATCGAGCGCGCCTGGGCGTGGATCCAGGCGCAGCCGGCCGTCTGAGGGGCCGTCGGCGGGCTCAGCCGAGCAGGCGCAGGCGGCGGGCGAGGTCGCTGTCGAGCTGGCGACCAGGGTCCGCGCGGTCGCGCACGGCTCGCCATGCGGCCAGCTGCGGGTACATGGCCTCGACGACCTCGGCTCGCATCCGGCTGTCCTTCGCCAGGTAGATCCGTCCACCGACGGCGGCGACCTCGTCGTCGAGTCGATCGAGCGTGCGCGGCAGGTCGGCGATGGCGGTGGGGATGTCGACGGCGAGGGTCCAACCGCCGATGGGGAACGACAGCGGACCGCGGTTGGCCGGCCCGAACGTCTTCAGGACGTTGACGAACGACGGGATGCGGCCCCGGCTGAGCTCGCCGATCAAGCGCACGACCGTCTCCTCCGCCTCGAACGGGATCGCGAACTGCCATTGCACGAAGCCCTGCGGGCCGTACGCGCGGTTCCAGGCGCCGATCATGTCGAGCGGATGGAAGAAGGCGGCGATGGACTGCAGCTCGTCGACCTTGTGCTGCGGGGCTTTGCGGTACCAGAGCTCGTTGAAGGCGCGGATGCTGTGTCGGTTCAGCAGGCCGTTCGGCACGAGCGGCGGTGCCTCGAGGAGGACGTTGCCCTGGTACGCGTACGGCCGGCTGCGCTCGGCACGGGGGAGGGCGTCGACCGTGGCGAAGTCGCCGCGGTTCACGACGCCCCGTCCCATCGTCGCCCCCCGGGGCAGGTGGTCGATCCAGGCGACCGAGTAGCGCGACTGCTCGTCACGCATCAGCGCCATCGTGTCGTCGAGGTTCCGCGTGCGTATCGTCTCGACGAGCAGCCGGCTCGTCTCGATGCGGGCGCAACGGAACGTGACGTCGACGACGACGCCGGTCAGGCCGAGGCCGCCCGCCGTCGCCCAGAAGAGGTCGGCGTGGCGGTCGGGCCCGATGTCGCGGACCTCACCGGAGGGCAGCAGGAGCCGCAACGACAGGACGTGGTCACACCACGAACCGCTCGTGTGGTGGTTCTTTCCGTGGATGTCGGCGGCCACCGCCCCCCCGACAGTCACGTAGCGGGTTCCGGGCGTGACCGGGACGAAGAAGCCCCGGGGGACCAACACCCGGATCAGCCGGTCGATGCTGGTGCCTGCGCTGGCGGTCACGATGCCCGTCGTGGGATCGAGATCGATGTCGTCGAGCAGCGTCGTGTCGATCACGCGCCCGCCGGCGTTCTGGGCGGCATCGCCGTAGCTGCGGCCGAGGCCGCGGGCCACCGCCCCGCGCGGACCGACGTCGTCGAGGGCCTGCACCAGCTCGGCCCGCGTGACGGGGTGCTGCACCATGGCCGCAGTCGGGCTCGTCGCGCCCCAACCGGCGAGCAGGTCGGGTTCCTCGGGCGCGGGGGGCCGGGCGACGGGGTCGCGCCGCACCAGGTCGGGCGGTACGGGGTCAGGCAACGTAGACGCCATAGCCGTAGATGATGGCCCAAAACGCGCCGGCGACGAGCAACGACCGGTCGCGCAGCACGAGTCGTTCGGGCTCCGCGCCCTCACCGTTGTCGAGCAGCAGCGCGTACCGCAGGATCGCGATCGTGAACGGCAAGATCGACAGCTTGAACCAGATCGGCGCCTCGGGGCTGATGCCGGTCCGGCTGGCCGACTCGAAGGCCCAGGTGCAATACCCGATCATGACCACGCCCGAGGCCACGGCCCGCAGGTACAACAGGTAGTTGTCGGAGTAGGCGCCGAGGGTGGAGCGGATGCCGGCGGCGTTGCCGGCCAGCAGATGGCGCTCACCCTCCCGCTTGCCCACGACCATCAGCAGCGCACCGCCCGCGGTCACGATGAAGAACCACTCCGAGATGCTGACGCCGGTCGCCGCCGCCCCCGCGACCGCGCGGAGCACGAAGCCGGCCGCGACGCAGACGATGTCGTACACCGGGACGTGCTTGAGCTTGTAGGTGTAGGCGGTCGTCACCGAGAGGTACGCGAGCATCGTCACGCCGAGAGGCGCGTTGACGGCGAAGCCGAGCGCAACCGCGAAGATGATCAATCCGATGCCGAGGCCGATCGCGAGGGACACGGGCACGATGCCCGCGGCGATCGGGCGGTGGCACTTGGTCGGGTGCTGGCGGTCGGACTCGACGTCGCTGGCATCGTTCAGGAGGTAGGTGCCGCTCGAGGCCGCGCAGAAGGACACGAACGCGAGCACCGTGCGCAGGGCCAGGTCGCGGTCGTCGATGACCCCCGCGGCGACGGGTGCTGCGAAGACAAGGACGTTCTTTGTCCACTGGTGAGGACGGAGCGACCGGAGGATGCCGAGCAGGAGGCGCACCGACCTACCTCGCCGAGATGATGCGCCACACGGGGCGGGGGAGCAGACGCATCACCCCGAACACGTAGCGCAGGATGCCCGGGGCGTACACGAGCTCCCGGTTGCGTTGCAGCCCCTCGACGATGGCCTGGGCCACCTTCTCGGGCGTCGTGGCGAAGGGCTGGGCCTCCATGCCCTCGGTCATGCGGGTGTGCACGAACCCCGGCCGCACCACGAGCACGCGGCCGCCGCCGTCGACCAGCGCGTCGCCGAGACCTTGCGCGAATGCGTCGAGTCCCGCCTTGGACGATCCGTAGACGAAGTTGGACTTCCGGGCCCGGATGCCGGCAACCGAGGAGAGCACGACCAGCGTGCCGTGGCCCTGTCGCCGGATCGCGTTGGCTACGGCCAATCCGGCGCTGACCGCCCCCACGTAGTTCACCTGCACGGCGTGCGCCGCGGCGACGGGGTCGTCGTCGAAGTCGACCTGATCCCCGAGGACGCCGAAGGCGAGCAGGACCAGATCGATGTCCCCACCACTGGCGAAGGCCGTGTCGATCGTGGCCCCGTGGCTCGTGGGATCGGCGGCGTCGAAGGCCACGATCTCGACGCTGGTGGCGCCCGCCTGGCGCAGCGAGTCGGCGGCGGCGATGGCCGACGCCGGATCGCGCACGGCCAGCACCACGGTGCGGCAGCGGCCTGCGATCAGTTGCTTGACCGTGGCCAGTGCGATCTCGGACGTACCCCCGAGGACCAGCACGGATTGGACCGCGCCGAGCGCGTCTCGCATCGAAGGCCTCCTTTCTGGGCATTGTCTACTACGCCGCTCGCCCTGGCCCCGACACCCGGGCGGGTCTCGGGGGACCCCGATCCCTCGCCCCGCCTGAGGCCGCCGTGGCATGTCACCCCTCCTCGGTAGGCTCTCTGCATGGCCGAATCCCGCACGCCGTTCCGCCTCGTCTCCGAGTTCCAGCCGGCCGGCGACCAGCCTGCGGCGATCGCCGCGCTCACCGAGGGAATCGAACGGGGAGACCGCTTCCAGACCCTCCTCGGCATCACCGGGTCGGGCAAGAGCGCCACCATCGCGTGGACCATCGAAGCCGCACAGCGCCCGACGCTCGTCATCGCCCCCAACAAGTCCCTCGCCGCGCAGCTCGCCAACGAGTTCCGCGAGTTCTTCCCGGACAACCGGGTCGAGTACTTCGTGAGCTACTACGACTACTACCAGCCCGAGGCGTACATGGCCGCGAGCGACACCTACATCGAGAAGGACTCCTCGGTGAACGACGAGATCGATCGTCTGCGGCACTCGGCCACCTCGGCCCTGCTCACTCGCCGCGACGTCATCGTGGTGGCGTCGGTCTCGTGCATCTACGGCCTCGGCGCGCCCGAGGAGTACCGCGATCAGCTTCTGGTCGTGCGGGTCGGCGAGGAGCACGATCAGCGGTCCATCCTGCGCCGCTTGGTGGACATCCAGTACGAGCGCAACGACATGAACCTCGTGCGCGGCAAGTTCCGGGTGCGAGGCGACACGATCGAGGTCCATCCCGCGTACGACGAGACCGCCGTGCGCATCGAGCTGTTCGGCGACGAGGTCGAGGCGATCACCGTGGTCGACCCGCTGACCGGGGAGCGGGTCGACTCACTCGACGAGCTCGTGATCTTCCCGGCGAGCCACTACGTGTCGAGCGACGCCCGCATGCGGGCCGCCATCACCCGCATCGAGGGCGAGCTCCAGGAGCGTCTGGCCTGGTTCGAGCAGAACGGGAAGCTGCTCGAGGCGCAGCGCCTGCGCATGCGCACGCAGTACGACCTCGAGATGATGCAGGAGATCGGCTACTGCAACGGCGTCGAGAACTACTCCGGGCCGATCGACGGGCGCAAGGCCGGTGAGCCGCCGTTCACGCTCATGGACTACTTCCCCAAGGACTACCTGTGCGTGATCGACGAGTCCCACGTCACCGTGCCCCAGCTGCACGGGCAGTACGAAGGCGACCGGAGCCGCAAGGAGACCCTGATCGAGCACGGGTTCCGGCTCCCGTCGGCCGGCGACAACCGGCCGCTGCGGTTCGACGAGTTCATCGAACGGGTCGGTCAGACCGTCTTCTTGTCAGCCACCCCGAGCGCCTACGAGCGTGAGCACTCCGCCCAGATCGTCGAGCAGGTCGTGCGGCCCACTGGCCTCGTCGACCCCGAGGTGATCGTCAAGCCCACGAAGGGCCAGATCGACGACCTGATCGAGCAGATCAACCAGCGGGTCACCGCCGGCGACCGCATCCTGGTCACGACGCTCACCAAGAAGATGGCCGAGGACCTGTCCGACTACCTGCTCGAGCTCGGGGTGCGGGTACGGTACCTGCACAGCAACATCGACACGATCGAGCGCATCGAGATCCTCCGCGACCTGCGCCTCGGGGAGTTCGACGTGCTCGTGGGCATCAACCTGCTGCGAGAAGGCCTGGACCTACCGGAGGTCTCGCTCGTGGCGATCCTCGATGCCGACAAGGAGGGGTTCTTGCGCAGCGAGACCTCGCTGATCCAGACCATCGGCCGAGCGGCGCGCAACGTCGACGGCCAGGTGATCATGTACGCCGACAAGATGACCGACTCGATGCAGCGGGCGATCTCCGAGACCAACCGGCGCCGCGGGCTGCAGCAGACGTACAACGAAGACAACGGCATCAACCCGCAGACCATCCGCAAGGCGGTCACCGACATCCTGGCGTACCTCCGGCCGAGCGAGAAGGCGCCGACGCCAGGGGACGGCCAGCGCAACCGCCGGCGGGACCAGCAGCGAATCGCCGCCGACCTGGCAAACCTCCCCGAGGACGAGCTCGGGCGCCTGATCCAGACGCTCGAGGAAGAGATGCGCGAGGCCGCCACCGACCCGCGCTTCGAGTACGCCGCTCGTCTGCGGGACGAGATCAAGGACCGGCGCCGGGAGTTGCGCGAGGTGTCAGCCTGACGCACGATTGACAGGCGCCCGGTTGGCCATCTCGCAGACCCGGGCGGGTTCCGGTGCGGCGGCCCGCCGCTTGGCTAAGGTCACCGCGTGGCCGACCGACCGACAACGAGCGACGTTGTGGGGAACGAGCCAGGATCGGTAACAACCACCTCCGGGGTCGTGGAACCTGGATCCGGCGCTGGCTCCCGCTCGGTCCCGATGCGCGTCCTCACGTCCCTGCGTCGACCTGTCGTCGCTGCGCTGGTCCTGTTGCTCGCGTACGGCGCGCTGTCGCTGCTTCTGGACTCGCACGGGTTCCTCGGTACCGATACCGGTGGAAAGGTTGCGACCCTCGCGTCGATGCAGGCCCACGACACGTGGACCCACCCCGACGTTGGGTTCTGGGCCGAGGCCTGGGACCCGACCGGACGGGTGCACGGGCTGATCTACACCGCGCACATCGGCGATCAGTGGATCAACGTGAC
>JBBQHT010000211.1:0-8583 GCA_038324235.1 Acidimicrobiales bacterium | reverse complement strand
GTCGAGGAACATCCCGATGTGGCCGACCTTGTCGTTCGGGCACTGGTTCTGCAGGAGGATGTTCGTGACGTTCGGGCCGCTGAGGAAGGCCTGCGTGTAGGGCGTCACCACGTGGTCGTACTTCGTCTGGATCACGACGTAGCGGGGTCCCGCCACCGTGTCGCCGGAGGCGAACAAGGTCTTCTGGAAGGAGGAGCCGACTTCTTGCTGCTCGAGGCCTGAGAGCCCGAAGCTCCACAGCAGGCTGTTGGCGAAGCCGAGGATGTTGAGGTTGGACCCGAGGGTGGTGATCCCGCTCAGCGTCGTGCCGTGGTTGCTCGGCGACAGGCCCACGAAGGTGTGCACCTTCGGCGCGCCGCCCAGGAACTTGATGTAGTACGCCGGCATCATGCCGCCCTGGGAGTGACCCACGAGGTCGACCTTCGTCGCGCCGGTGTACCGCAGCACCTTGTCGACGAAGGACGACATCGTGCCCGCCGACGTGCGGATGTCACCGAGACCGCCGATGCGACCGAGTGACAGCCAGGTCATCCCGTAGTTGAAGGAGTAGACGCAGTAGCCGGCGTTGGCCAGCATCGGCGCCAACGCCACCCAGTTGGCCCCGAGGTTCACGCCGGTCGCGGGCACGAGCACCACCGGGTTCGGGTGGGCGGCGCTCGGCTTGCAGCTCCAGTTGTTGGCGCCGGCCACGGCGTTCGGGCTGAACACGAAGTTCGCCACGGCCGTGCCCAACCCACCGACCGGATAGGTCGTGCCGGCGTTCGCCGGGGCGGCCGCCATCGTCAGCAGGGCGAACGCGCAGGCGAGCGCCGCGAGCGTGCCCGCTCCCCACCGTCGCGTGGACCGGTCGCGCCGGTGGGCGGCTCCGGTCGGGGTGGATGCGGTTGACGTCGTGCGGTTCATCTGTTGGTTCCCCCTCGGTGTCGGTCCGCACCGGGCCCCTCCCCGCGCGTGTGACCAACAACACACACATCGCAGTATGTGTGGACTCGGACACGACGAGTAGGTGGACCGCGTCACCTTCGCGACATGACCTTTGTCACGTTCCGTGGGAGTTCAACGGGATTGCGGCGCCCGATCTCACGCTGAGCGCGAGTCGGACCACGAAACGTCGGTGCATCGCTCAGCCGGTGGGCGGGGCGGCGTGGGGCAGGTGCACCACGAACACCGTCCAGCTGCCCTCGCGCTCGTAGCGCAGCTCGCCACCCAGATCGCCCACGATCGCATCGGCGATCGCGAGGCCCATGCCCGTGCCGTGCACCTTGGTCGTGTGGAACGGCTCGAACGCCCGTCGGTGCTCCCCGTCGGGGAGGCCCTCGCCGTCGTCACCGATCCGGACGGTCGCGGCGTCGTCGCCCACGTCGATCGTCACGATGACGTGCTGCGCAGCCGCGTCGATCGCGTTGTCGACCAGGTTGAACACCACGTCGGCGAGCTGATCCGGGACCAGCGGGCCCCGGTCGTCGCCCAGCCCGCTGACCACGAGCTCGACCTGTCGGTCCGCGGCCCGATCCTCGAGCCGGCTGCAGACCGCTTCGACCACGGCGACCAACGGCTCCTGCGCGGCGCTCACCGCCGCGGCCTCACCGGGTTGCGGGCGCGCGTCGGCCTCCCCGCCCCGGTCCCCCTCGGCACGGGTGACATCGTCGGCCAGCCCGGCGGCCGACCGAGGGCCCACCGGGCGGCGGGGCTCGTGGAGCAGTTCGGCCGTGAGGAGGGCGCCGAGTCGATCTTTCGCCTTGGTCAGCTCGTCGAGCTCGGCGACCGCCGCGGCGACGTCATCGTCGGAGGTCGCGCCGACCAGGGCGCGGAGCCGATGGATGCTCCAGCCCATGAGCCCGACCTCGTGGCGCGACTGGTGCACGATCCGCGCCGACACCTCGCCGATCGCGGCGAGCCGTTGGGTGGCCATCGCGTCGCGCCGCAGCTCCTGGGCGAGGCGTCGGCGGTGCAGATCGAACGCGGTGACGGCGTAGAGCGGGAAGCACCAGAGCAAGAGGATGAACGACGGCCAGGGATCGGGCTCGTGGTAGAGCGCCACGGACGCGGTGATGACCGAGAGGCCGCCGACGACCGGGAAGAGGAACGGCAACAGGACGCTGTCGAAGGGATCCAGCGGGTGCTCGGTCAGCGAGCCGGCCACCCAGCGCTGCGACACGACCCGGACCGCCACCGTCCCGATCCAACCGGCGGTGATCGTGGCGAACCCGATCAGCACGTCCTGCGTGGTGACCAGCGGAAGCGGGTAGGACCGACCGAAGATCCCCGAGTACACGAGATAGGCGAGGACGCCGCCGACCGACACCGCGACCGCCGTGACGGACAGCCAGCCGATCGCCCGCACGGCGCCGCGACGGCCGCCCGCCCGTGGTCGGGGCAGCAGGTGCCACGCGGCCACGATCGGCATCGCGAGGAGGACACCTCCCCACACGAGGTAGTACGCCGGTGGACCGAAGATCGACATGTCCACGCTGACGGCGATGGTGAGCACGATGTGGTCCTCGCGCCCCTCGACGCGGATCGGCAGCATCGCCCCGACGGCAGTGACGACGAACATGGCGACGACGAACGCGGTCGGTGCGTTGAAGACCATCGTCGGCTCAGTGCAACATCTGATGACGGACGAGCAAGACGGCGAGCTTCGTGCGGTCGGTCACCCCGACCACCTCGAGGATCCGGGTCACGTAATTCTTGACGGTGCCCTCGCTGATGCACAGGGAATCGGCGATCTCACGGTTGCTCCGACCCTCGGCGATGAGCGCCACGACCTCGCGCTGACGGGGCGAGAGCGAGGCGAGGTTCGCGTCGAAGGACCGTTCGTCGGGCTCGCGGCGCAGTGACTCGGCGACCCGCATGGCCATGTCGCCGCTCAACGCGGTCTTGCCCTCCGCCGCGCGCCGCACGAGACGGAGCAGCTCGAGGGGCTCGGTGTCCTTGCGGATGTAGCCGAGCGCTCCTTCCTGGATCGCGCGCCGCACGAGGTTGGGATCGTCGTGCGCGCTGATCATGACGACGCCCATCGACGGTGCCATGGTCGCGACCAGATCCACGCCGGTGCCGTCGGGCAGCTCGACGTCGAGCAGGAGCACATCGGCCTCGACCCGCTCGACCACGGCGCGCAGCTCCGCGAGCGAGCCGACCTGACCGACGATCTCGACGTCGGGCTCGCCTTCGAGCGCGGTGGCGAGGCCGCCCCGAAAGAGCGGATGGTCGTCACAGATGAGGATGCGCGTGGCCATCCAAGCCTCCCCCCTAGGGTCGCCGCACGAACCATCGCCACAATGCCACAGGACGCCAGCGGGAACCGGCTTCGCGCCGCCGGCGCCCCTCCACCCACATTCTCGGCTACGTGATGGCCCCTCCACCCACGTTCTCGGCTACGTGATGGCCCCTCCACCCACGTTCTGGGCTATGTGATGGCCCCCTCCACCCACGTTCTCGGCTCGGTCGTGGCCCCTCGATCGGCCCGGGGTCGGGATTTGGCGCCGCTCCCGGCAGACTGCCCGGCACCCGTCCCGAGGAGTTCTGCTGTGCCCACCGAAGATGCCCCTGTCGCCGCCGTCCAGGCTGACGATTCCCCGACGCCGAACGTACGCGAACGCCTGTTCGCGCTCCGCCGCTCCCACGATCGACTGCTCGCGACGCTGGACGCGCTCGGGCCGGATGCGGTGACGGGTCCGTCCTACTGCGACGACTGGACCATCGCCCAGGTCTGCTCGCACCTCGGGAGCGGCGCGGAGATCAGCCTGCTGGCGCTCAACGCCGCCATCGCGGGCGAGGCGCCCCCGGGCAACGATGTGCTGCAACCGATCTGGGACATCTGGAACGCCCTTGCGCCCAGCGAACAGGTCGCGAGGTGCATCGTTGCTGACCGCGCCCACGTCGAGGCGCTCGAGGCCATGACCGATGACGAGCTCGCCGCGGCGCACATCACGATGTTCGGCATGCTCGAGGTCGACGGGTTCGGCCTCGCCGGGTTGCGCCTCGGCGAGCACGCCGTGCACACGTGGGACATCGCGGTCGAGCTCGACCCGGCGGCTCACATCCTGCCTGACGCGGTCGAGATCATCTCCACCGGGACGATGCTGATGTTCGCCGGCTTCATCGGCAGACCGCAGCCCGAGCCCTGGTCCCTCGCCGTGCGCACCACCGACGCGAACCGGGAATACCTGCTCACCAACGGCGAGGCCGTGACGCTGGCACCGATCGACGCGGCGCCCACCGACGTCGCCGGCGAACTGCTGCTGCCGGCCGAGGCCCTGGTGCGCCTCGTGTTCGGACGCCTGGATGCCGAGCGGGCGGACGGGATCGAGATGCGCTCGACCACCGTGTCACTCGACGAGTTGCGCCTCGTGTTCGCCGGCTTCTGATCCTGCCGCCCACGAGGCCGCCAGCAGCTCGTAGGAGCGCAGGCGGTCGGCGTGGCTGTGCACGTTGGTCGTGATCATCAGCTCGTGGGTGCCGGTGCGCGCCACGAGCTCGGTGAGCTGCTCGCGCACCTGCGGGGGATCGCCCACGATGCTGGACGCAAGCCGGGACTCGACGAGTCGCTGTTCGGCCGTGGAGTACGGGTAGGCGGCCGCGGTCTCGGGCGTGGGGAGCGGGCCCGGGCGGCCCGCCGCCAGGCGCAGGAAGGACAGGCCCAGCGGCGCTGCGTGCCAGCGCGCCTCGTCCTCGGTCGACGCGCACACGACGGTGACGGCGAGCATGATGTGCGGCTCGGCGAGCGCCGCCGAGGGACGGAAGGACGAGAGATACCGCTCGATCGCCGGCAACGTGTTCTCGGAGCTGAAGTGGTGGGCGAAGGAGAACGGCAGGCCGAGCAGGCCCGCCAGGTGCGCGCTGTAGTCGCTGGAGCCGAGCAGCCACAGCTGGGGTGGGTAGCCCAGCGCGGGCACCGCGGTGATCGAGGCGTAGGGGTGATCCGGCGGGAACTGCCCGTCGAAGAACCGCTGGAGCTCGACCACGTGTCGCGGGAACTCGTCCACCGACAGACCGTCGACAGACCGGCGCAACGCCTGCGCGGTGTGGCGGTCGGTGCCCGGCGCCCGCCCGATGCCAAGGTCGATGCGGCCAGGGTGCAACGCCTCGAGCATCCCGAACTGCTCGGCGATCACCAGTGGCGTGTGGTTGGGGAGCATCACGCCACCCGACCCGAGGCGAATCGTCGAGGTCACACCGGCGAGGTGCGCCAGCAGCACCGCAGGCGCCGAGCTCGCGATCCCCGGCATGTTGTGGTGCTCGGCCACCCAGTAGCGGCGGTAGCCGAGCGCCTCGGCGTGGCGCACCAGCTCGAGCGAGTGCCCGAGCGCGTCAGCAGGGGTGGACCCGTCAGGCACGGGGGCCAGATCGAGCACGGACAGGGGCACAGCGAGGGAAGGCACACCGGCGCCAACCCCATCGGTGATGGCGTTCTTCCCGATCGGCGTCAAAGGGCGCGCAGGTCGGGGCTGCCGGCCATGCACTCGATGCGGGTGCCGTCGGGGTCGGTGAGGTACATCAGGCTGACCGTCCCACCGTCGACGCCCTGACCAGGCAGATCGGTGCGGGTCTGGGGGTGAGCCCGCCCGCCGCACCGCTGCGCCACCTCGACCAGATCGTCGACGTCTTCGACCCGGAAGCACAGGTGCGTCATGCCAAACCGGTTCATGGCCCGGCGCTCACCGTCGCCGCCCGCCACCGGGTCGAGCCAGTGGAGCAGCTCGACCAGACCATCCGGGCGCGCCAGCATCCGGGACTCGAACCGGCACCCGTCGATCTCCATCGTCGCCGCGAGCTCGGCGCCCATGGTCATGGTGAACAGCTCGCGGAACCCGAGGACCTCGACGTAGAAGCGCGTGGAGACCTCGAGGTCGGAGACGCACACGCCGACGTGGGAGAAGGACTGGAGAGGCATGCGGAGCTCCTCGATGGGGAAGGAAGTGCGGGCCGGTGCATGCTGACACACCACCTGTGGCCTGGGCGCCTATCGTGCCGCCGGCGGGGCCAGTTCGCCTGACCCCAGCTGTTCGTCCAGCCGTCGCTTCGTTGCCCTGTCCCACCCAAGGATCTTCCGTTGACCTCGACGCCGCCGCACCGTGTTTCGCGCTCGCTCAACCGCGCCAGCGCAGTCGCCGAACGAGCGGGGACGCGACTCCATGTGGGCCGCACCGGCCTGCTCGTGATCGCGGCCGCGCTCACCACGACGCTGTGCGGTCTGGTCGTGCTGGCCGCCGCCGGTGAGGACGTGGTGACCCGTGACGGCATGGCGCTGCACGATCCGAGCCGGCTGCAGCTCGTGGTGGATCACCGTTCGGCACTCGCCGTCGCGGTGTCCCGCTGGCTCACCACCGCCGGCGACGTGGGCCTGCTGATACCGCTCGCCATCGTCGTCGGCGTGTTCCTGTGGTTCCGGGGGGCGCGCCTGATCGTCGCCCTCGCACCGGTGGTGGCACTGGGCCTGTCCGGGGCGATCGCGGGAGTCGTGAAGGTCGCCGTCGGCCGGGCCCGTCCCCCCACCTCGCTGCACCTGGTGAACGAGAGCGGCTTCTCGTTCCCGTCGGGGCACTCAACAGACAGCGCCGCGCTCTACCTCACCATCGGTCTCGTCGTCGCCGTGGTGTTCCTCCGCCGACCCCTGGCTCGCGTCGTGGTGGTGGGCGCGGCCGGCGTGCTCGTGTTCGCCATAGGCCTGAGTCGCATGATCCTCGGGGTCCACTACCCCACCGACGTGCTGGCCGGCTGGGCCCTGGGTTTGGTCGTCGCGATGTCGGTGTCGACGGTGGCGCTCATGGCCCACCACCTGGCGGCGACGGGCCCGCCCGAGCCGCGACCAGCTCCGGTGTTGTGGCGCACCCGCATCCACGGGGCGCTCGTGCGCGAGCGTCGCCACCTCACCTCGCCGACATGAGCGACCGCGGGATCACGGTCACCGCCAGCCGGTCCGCCGTGGTCGGCGAGCAGACCCTGCGGCGCGCGCTACCGGTGCGCGCGCACCGCACCGTCGGCGCGTGGTGCTTCCTCGATCACTTCGGACCGGCGGCGGTGGGTCCGACCTCGACGTTGACCATCGGTCCCCATCCCCACATCGGGCTCCAGACCGTGACGTGGCTCATCGAAGGCGAGGTGCGCCACACCGACAGCTTGGGGAGCGACCAGCTGATCTGGCCGGGCCAGCTCAACTTGATGACGGCCGGCCACGGTGTGGCCCATGCCGAGGACAGCCGACACGTCACCTCGGGCACCATGCACGGGGTGCAGTTGTGGGTGGCCCAGCCTGAGCACACCCGCCACGACGCTCCGGCGTTCGAGCACCACGGCGAGCTCCCGGTCGTGTCGCTCGGACCGGCCGTCGCCACCGTGCTGGTCGGCTCGGCGGCCGGGGAGACCTCACCGGCGCGGACCGACACCGCGCTCATGGGGGTGGATCTCGTGGGCGGGCCCGGCGAGGTGGTCCTGCCCCTCGAACCGACCTTCGAACACGGGATCATGGTGCTGTCAGGTTCCATCCGGATCGATGGCGTCCCGGTCGCCACCGACGACTTCGCGTACCTCGCGGTGGGCCGCGATGAGGTGCGGATCGCCGTCGCCGCAGACACGAGGATCCTGGTGCTCGGCGGCGAGCCGTTCGAGTCCGAGATCCTGATGTGGTGGAACTTCGTCGCGCGTCGGCGCGACGAGGTCGACGAGGCGTACCGAGACTGGGAGGCCGGCGCCGACCGGTTCGGGTCCGTCGCCACGGACCTCGCCCGCATCGCGGCGCCGCGCCCGTCCTGGTCACATGAACCGACCTGACCTGACCATCCCTGCGCATCGACACTGGTGCCACGGCGGAGCCGAGAACGCGAGATCAGGGGCCACCACCGAGCCAAGAACGCGAGATCAGGGGCCACTACCGAGCCGAGAACGCGACATCACGGGCCACCACAGAGCCGAGAACGCGAGACCACGGGCCACCACAGAGCCGAGAACGCGAGATCAGGGGCCACCACAGAGCCAAGAACGCGACGCAGCGCGGGCGGGGCGGTCAGATGGAGGCGGGGCGACCGGCGCGGCGCTGCTCGTCGGGCGCGTAGGGGCAGTGCCGACAACCGCTGCCGCAACACGAGCCGTTGGCGAGGAGACCGGCGGCCGTGAAGACCTGGTAGCCGGTCACCGGATCGACGTAGCGCGGTTCACCTGCGGCCTCCGCTCGATCGTGGGCAGCCCACGTCGCGGCCGAGAGCTGCGGGCGCGACGACGAGGAGGGCATGGTGCAGTGTAGGAACGGTGTCGCCGCCCGAGCGACGGCTCGGCGCCCAGGTTGGCCACGGACTCGACCGGTAGGCCCCCAGCGGCGACCCGCCGGCCCCGCGCGACCGGACCGCTCACGCCTGCACCGCTCACACCTCGACCGCTCACGCCTGGGCCGCGGCCGCCCGTTCGGTCAGCGTCTTGTAGTCGAGCTTGCCGTTGGCGGCGCGGTGCAGCGAGTCGACGGCGTAGATCTCCTTGGGCGCCTTGTAGCCCGCGAGGTGCGTCTTGACGTGGGCGATCAGCGCCGGCGCGTCGAGGTCGGTCCCCGGGTGCAGCTGGACGAGCGCGACGATGCGCTGACCCCATCGG
>JBBQHT010000210.1:0-8650 GCA_038324235.1 Acidimicrobiales bacterium | reverse complement strand
GAGGCCGGGGAACGAGTGCGGAGGAACGACGATGGCTGCCATGACTGCATTCTCCTCAGGGGGTGTGACACGCAAGCCGGGAGCCGACGCACGGCCCCCGGTTCGAGCGGGAACCGTCCTCCGCACCGCAACGGCCCCGCTCCCGGGAGGAACCACCGACGGGTGATTCCGGTGTGCTAGAACAGCTGTTCGTCGAACAGGCGTTCCACACGAGCAATCAACCACGAACGCCTGTTCGTCGTCAAGTCCGGATCGAACAGGTGTTTGCCTGGGATCCCAACCGATGCTACGGTGCGAACACGTGTTCGGTCATCCTGTCCGGGCGCATGACGCGCAGCACACCGCGGACCGTGCCGCGACCACGCAGAAACGGGGTAGCCCACCATGACGACGACCAACCTCACCAAGCGCCAGCAGCAGATCCTGGACTTCATCGAGTCGCAGATGCGCGAACGCGGCTACCCGCCGTCGGTGCGCGAGATCGGCGAGGCCGTCGGCCTCACGTCCCCGTCCACCGTGCACTCCCATCTGTCGTCCCTGCAGAAGATGGGCTTCCTGGTGCGAGACCCCACCAAGCCCCGAGCCATCGAGGTCCGCTACGACCCGAACTCGGGGGCGGCCATGGAGCGGCGCCCGGTGCGCCACGTCCCCCTCGTCGGCGACGTCGCGGCCGGCACCGATGTGCTCGCGCAGGAGAACGTCGAGGAGATCTACCCCCTCCCGGCCGACCTCACAGGCGAGGGCGAGCTCTTCATGCTGCGGGTCCGCGGGGTCTCGATGATCAACGCCGGCATCCTCGACGGTGACTTCGTGGTCGCCCGAACCCAGAACACCGCCAACAAGGGCGACATCGTCGTGGCCGGCATCCCCGGCGACGAGGGCACCATCAAGACCTTCAGCCGCAAGGGCCACAAGGTCGTGCTGCTCCCGGCGAACCCCGATCTCCAACCGATGGAGTTCGACCCCGACGAGGTGACCATCTACGGCAAGGTCGTCACGGTGCTGCGCAAACTCTGAGACGGGCGCTCACCCCAGGGCCCGGCCCGTCACGACCAGGGGCCATCGGCATCGCCGATGGCCCCTGTCGCGCACCGGTCTCGGTGGTTCAGAGCTTGGCGAGCGCCTCGTCATAGCGGGCCGCCTCGCGAGGCGTGCCGAGGTCGTCGCTGCCGAACGTGTCGACGATCGTCCCGTCGGCCCCGATGAGGAACGACGCACGGTTCGCGCAGCCCAGCGCCTCGTTGAACACGCCGTAGGCCTTGGCCACCTCGCCGTGGGGCCAGAAGTCCGACAGCACCGGGAACTGGTACCCCTGCTGCTCGCTCCACACCCGCTGCGCATGGCGGCTGTCGCACGACAGCGCGAGCACCTGCACGCCGGCGGCCTCGAAGGTGCTGTAGTCGTCGCGGATGCGGCACAGCTCTCCCTCGCAGACGCCCGTGAACGTGAACGGGTAGAACACCAGGAGCACCGGCGTTCCCGCCAGCTCGGACAACGTGACCGTGTCACCAGCGGGGTTCTTGAGCGAGAAATCCGGGGCAGCTTGCCCGATCTCGATGGCCATGGGGGTCTCCTTGCGAACGGGTGGGACGGGAACCGCCGGAGTGTAGGTGGCGCGACGCGACCGGCGATGGGCTGGAGCGACGGCGATCCGACGGCGGTCGCCGGTTCAGGCCCCGCGTCGGAGCAGGTCGGCCAACGCCGCCCAGGCCCGATCGAGCTGCTGGCGGGTGACGAACTCACCGGCGGTGTGCGCGATCTCCGGGTCACCGGGCCCGAAGTTGGCGGCGGGCACGCCGTGGGCGGCGAGACGCGACACGTCGGTCCAGCCGAGCTTGGCCCGCACCTCGAGCTGGTTGCGCTCGATCAGCGCGGCGAGCAGCGGATGGTCGAGCGACGGCGCCGCCCCATCGGCGACATCGACGACCTCGACGGCATCGCCGGGTTCGAGCCAGGGCCCGAGGACCTCGCGGACGTGCGCCTCGGCCTCGGCCGGGGTGCGATCGGGGGCGAAGCGGTGGTTGATGAGCAGCTCCGCCGCGTCCGGGATGACGTTGCCCGCCACTCCCCCATCGACTCGGACCGCTTGCAGCGCTTCGTGGTACCGGCACCCCTGGATCACCGGCTCGCGCTCGCCGTACACGGACAGGTCGACCAGGATCCCGCCCAGGCGGTGGATCGCGTTGCGGCCCATCCACGGCCGAGCGGGGTGGGCGCGCCGGCCGGCCAGGGTGACGCGCAGGCGCATCGTGCCCTGGCACCCCGCTTCGATCGCGGCGTCGGTGGGCTCCCCGAGCAGGGCGAGATCCGCCGCGAGCAGATCGGGCCGGAGCGCGAACAGCTCGCCCAGACCGCTCGCGGACGCTTCGATCTCCTCCCGTGCGTAGAACACGTAGGTGACGTCGACCGCGGGTTCGGTGATCTGGCGAGCCGCCTCGAGCATCACGGCGACGCCACCCTTCATGTCGGTCGACCCCACCCCGTAGAGACGGTCGCCTTCGAGGCGGGCGCCCACGTTCTGGTTGGGCGGGACCGTGTCGGTGTGACCGGCGAGCATGAGCCGGGTTCCGCGACCGAGGGTGGTGCGCGCCACGAGGTTGTCCCCGACGCGGGTGACCTCGAGCCCGGGCACCTCGCGCAGCTCGTGTTCGATCGTGGCGGTGATCGCCGCCTCGTCCCGGCTGACCGAGGCGATGTCGACCAGCTGCGCAGTCCGCGCCATGAGGTCGGTCATCGGAACCGGCAGGTCATCAGATCGTGGCGCCGTGCTCACGGAGCACGTCGTTGAGCATGGACTTGTCATGCCGTTCGCCGACGGTGAGATGGCGCACGATCAGCACACAGGGCATCCCGAAGGTGCCGCCGGGGTACTCGCGTGGTCGGGTGGCGGACACGGCGACGCACCAGGGAGGCACCGAGCCGCGACTTATCACGTCGCCGGATTCGGCATCGATCACGGGGACCGAGCCGGTGATGATGCACCCGGCGCCGAGCACCACCCCGTCACCGATGTGGGCGCCCTCGGCCACGATGCAGCGTGAACCGATGAAGCACTCGTCGCCGACGATGACCGGCGCAGCCTGCGGCGGTTCGAGGACGCCACCGATGCCGACACCGCCGGAGAGGTGGACGTTGTCACCGATCTGGGCGCACGATCCGACGGTCGCCCAGGTGTCCACCATCGTGTTGCGCCCGACCCGGGCGCCGATGTTGACGTAGCTGGGCATCATCACGACGCCTCGCTCGAGGAAGGATCCGAACCGGGCCGAGGCGCCAGGGACGACCCGAACACCGGCGGCCGCGTAGTCGCTCTTGAGCGGGATCTTGTCCGCGTACTCGAACGGGCCGAGCTCGATCGTCGCCATCTGTGACTGCTTGAAGTACAGCAGGATCGCCTGCTTCAGCCACTGGTGCACGACCACGGTGCCGTCCGGTCCGACCTCGGCGACGCGGGCTTCGCCGCCGTCGAGCAACTTGATCGCCTCGAAGATCGCCTGGTTGGCGTCGACATCGTCAGGTTGCAGGTCCGCGCGGACCTCCCACAGGTCTTCGATCAGTTTCTGGAGCTGAGCCATGGGCGCAAAGCTACAGGGCGCGCGACCCCGATCCCGCCGCTGCGGTCTCGGGCCATCACGGGCGCGGGGCCGTCGCGACGGACGCCAGGGCGCCGGCGCCCGGCGGGGAACCCGCCCGATTCGGCGTCAACGGGCCCCGCCCGCCGGGATCTCCCGCGGAACCGGATCGGAGACGGCGCCGCGCCCGACGGCGCTCCCGCCAGCCCGCACCAGGCTGGCGGGCCGGCGAGGGCCACCGCTGCCCGGCGTAGGCGAGGAGCAAGATCCCCGCCAGGCTCGGCACGACCACGAGCAGCACGAACCCCCAGATGCCGCCCCAGACGTTCGGGGTGCCCGCCGGGGCCAACGCCACCTTGGGCAGCTTGGCGAAGTCGAGCAACACAGCACCCGATCCCGACGGTCCCCCGCCCGCGGCGTTCGTGTTCGCCGCGGCGGCCGACGGGAAGGTGAGCACCGAGTACTTGCCTGGCTTGTCGATCGTGAACGACACGAGCGCCCGCCCCTCGTGCCACGGGGTCTTGTAGGTGACCGCGCTGTGGCCCTGATCGTCCACGAGGTTCGTCGTGGCGATGCGACGGTTGCTGATCGAGCGCACCCCGACGTTGATCAGCGGCGGCGAGACGGTGGTCGACGCGCCGGGACCCTCCTCGTAGACGACGTAGGTCGTCGGTTGATCAACGGTGAGGATCTGCGTCGAGTCGTCGAGCTCCCAGCGCCGGAGGCTGAACGGCGACAGCAGGGTGAACCAGGCCAACGCGCCGGCGATGGCCCCCATCAGCACGACCACGGCGACCACCCGCACGAGCGTGGCCCGGGGTTCGGTGCCCAGGCGCCGTGCCGGCACCGGCAGGACGAGCGCGCCGGCGATCACCGGTCGGGATCGCCGTCGTCGGATGCGGGTGGCTCGAACGGCTCCGTGTCCGGGATCGCCGACGCGGGGGGCTCGACGAAGGCTGGGCCCGCCGACGCCGACGGCGCCCACGGATCGAAGGCGCCGGAGTCACCGGCCCCGGGCGGAGCGAACGGCGGCGCGAACGGAGCCGCCGACCGGGGATCGATCGGCGGTCCCGACGGCGGCGCCGACGCGGGGCTCCAGGACTGACCGGACGGCGGGAACCCCGGAGGTGCGGTTCCGCCGGGTGGCGCCGCGAACGGACCCGGCGCGCCCGATGGTCCGGCGGTGCGCGCGGGACGGCCCGCACTGGCGCCGGGCGGTGGACCGACCGGGGGCCCATCGGGCGGCGCGAAGGGACCGTTCGGCGCAGTGGGGCCAGGCCCGTAGCCGGCGCCCGGCGGCGGACCGTAGGGCGCCGCGGGGGGCGCGCCCGCGGGCGGACCGTACGGATACGGCCCGGCCGGCGGCCCACCGTAGGGGTTCGCGCCATACGGCGCCGGACCGTACGGCGACGGCCCGTACGGCGCAGGGCCATACGGCGACGGCCCGTACGGCGCGGCACCGTAGGGCGGCGGCCCGGACGGCGGATACCCCGGGCGAGCCCCGTAGGGCGATGGGTACGTGCCTGCACCCGGAGGCGGCGGAAAGCCTGCGCCCGCGTAGGCGTAGGGACGGGCGGGAGGCGGGAACAACCGCTTGCGCGAGCCCGAGCGCTTGACGCCGGTGACGATCAGGATGACCGTGCCGAGGATCGCGGCCAGCGCGCCGAGCCCCAGCGAGGCGAAGATGCCCGCCACCGCCCGGTCGTTCGTGGACTTGCCCACCGCGATGCGGGCCACGTCCACCGAGTAGCCCTGGGCGTAGGAGTAGGTCGTCGTGGTCCGCCGGGAGCCCCCTGAGGTTCCCCCGCTGGTGCCGCCGGACGTGCCCCCGGCGCTGGAGTCCCGTACCACCAGGTCGCTCACCGACACGACGTAGGACCCGCTCGCCGGGATGTCCACTGTGGCCAGGGCGTACCCGCGATAGCCGTTCCAGGTGTAGCTCGACGACGGCGTGTAGTTGCCGGTGTAGGTGTCGTCCACGGGGACCGGCGTGCCGCTGCTCGACTTCACGGTCACCGTCGGCGTGACCAGATCGTCGGCGTAGGACACGTAGTCGGTGGTCTCGCCGTAGATCGTGTAGTGACCGGGCTCGGCGAACGCAAGGGTGCGCTCCCCGGGGACCGAGACCCGCTGGTGGTCCTGGGCCACGTTGACCGCGGCGACGACCGAGCTCACGAACCAACCCGCCGCCCCCGCCAGTCCGAGCACGAGGACCGCGGTGCCGATCCAGTACCAGGCCGCTCGCGGGCGGATGTCCCGGGTGGACGGTGGGGCCGCGCTCGGATCAGCGTCGGTGGGGGCAGCGGATGCGAGATCTGCGTCAGGCAGCATGGCTGCCATTGTGTCCCACCGCCGCGGCGAGCGGCGCGTCGCCACGAGGGGCCCGGGCGCTCACGCCACCCCGAGGCGCTGGGCCACGAGCTCGAGCTGGTCGTCAGGAGCCACGAGCGCGAGCCGCAGGTACCCCGCGCCCGCCGCACCGTAGAACTCGCCGGGGCTCCCGAGGAGCCCTGCGTCGGTGGCCAACCGGCGGGCGAAGGACCACGCGTCCCCGCCGGGTGCGGGCACCCAGAGGTAGAACGCTCCGCCCGGCAGGTCGACCTCGACCCCGATCGCGGCGAGGATCTGCTGCAGGCGCACGAGCCGGTGGTGATACCGCGCTCGTTGCGCGTCGACGTGGGCGTCGTCGCCGTACGCGACCGCCGCACCCGCCTGGACCGGTCCCGGCACCATGAACCCGGCGTGCTTGCGCACCTCGCGCAGGTAGTCGACCAGGTCCGCATCGCCGGCGTAGAAGCCGGCGCGGATACCCGCGAGGTTCGACCGCTTGGACAGCGAGTGCACGGCCACGACACCGTCGGTGCCGTGCTCGAGAATCGTGTGGGGTGGGCCGTCCCAGGTGAACTCGATGTAGCACTCGTCGCTGAACACCGGGACGTCGTAACCGCGGCCCCAGGCGGTGACCATCCCGAGATCGTCGAGACCGCCCGCCGGGTTGCCCGGGGTGTTGACCCACAGGCACAGCGCCCGCGCCGCGTCGTCGGGGTCGATCGCGTCGAGGTCGAGGCGCCACTCGGCATCGACGGGCACCGGCACCGCTCGACACCCCGCCAGGGTCGCGCCCATCTCGTAGCTCGGGTAGCTGACGGCCGGGTAGAGCACGGTGTCACGCTGCGGGCTGCGCAGCTTGAGCCAGTGCGGCAGTCCCGCGACGAGCTCCTTGGTGCCGATGCAGGCCCCGAGCTGGCCCGCGGGAACCGTCACCCCGAGGCGCCGTTGCATCCAGCCGGCAGCGGCCTCCCGGAATGCCGCCGTGCCCACCGAGAAGGGATAGGAGCGCTCGGACCCCGATGCCGCCATCGCCTGGACGACAGCATCAGGCGGAGCATCGCTGGGCGTGCCCACCGACAGATCGACGCATCCACCCGGCCACGCCGCGGCGACGGCCTGCAGCTCGGTCAGGCGATCGTAGGGGTAGGGCGGCGGGCGGAACCCGTCAGGCGCGACCATGCCGGTCATTCGACCACACCGGTGACGACCCAATCGCGCAGTCGGTGCGCCGACGCATCATCGAGCCGGGCCCGCACCCGCATGCCGTGATCGCCGGCGGCCTCGGACAGGACCTCGCCCTCGCGGTGGATCGACGCCAGGATGTCGCCCCGCTCGAACGGCACGAGGAGCTCGATCGCGCTGGCGCGGGACCGCAGCCGATCGCTGATGGCGAGGAGCAGGGCCTCGGTGCCCTCACCGGTGCGAGCGGAGAACGCGACCGAACCCTCGGTGGCCGCGGCGAGGCGGACGGCATCGTCGGGCGCCACGTCGCACTTGTTGAACGCCACGAGCTCAGCGACGGTGTGGGCCCCGATCTCGTGGAGGACCTCGCGCACCGCGGCCATCTGCTCGAGGGGGTCCGCCGCTGACGAATCGACGACGTGCACCAGCAGGTCCGCGTCGCTGACGACCTCGAGGGTGGACTTGAACGCCTCGACCAGGCCATGGGGCAGCTTGGTGATGAAGCCGACCGTGTCGATGAGCAGCACCTGCTCACCCCCGGGCAGCTGCAGGCGCCGCGTGGTGGCATCGAGGGTCGCGAAGAGGCGATCCTCCACCAGCACCCCGGCATCGGTCAGGTGGTTGAGCAGCGTCGACTTGCCGGCGTTGGTGTAGCCGACGATCGCGACCGAGCTCAGCCGCGACCGGCGGGCGGCCTTGCGCTGGGTGTCACGGTGGTGCGCGATCACCTTGAGCTCGGCCTCGAGCTTGTGCACGCGGCGCAGCAGGCGCCGACGATCCACTTCGAGCTGGGTCTCACCCGGACCGCGGGTGCCGATGCCTCCGCCCTGCTGGCTCAGGCTCGTCCCCTTGCCGCGCAGGCGGGGCAGCCGGTAGCGCAGCAAGGCCAGCTCGACCTGCGCCTTGCCCTCCTGGCTGTGGGCGTTCTGGGCGAAGATGTCGAGGATCACCGCCGTGCGGTCGAGGGCGGTGCGACCGAGGATCTTCTCCAGGTTGTACTGCTGGGCCGGAGTGAGCTCGTCGTCGAAGACCACCGTGTCCGCGTCCAGCTCGTCGCACAGCTCGCGCAGCTCCTGGGCCTTGCCCTTGCCGATGAAGGTCGCCGGATCGGGGGCGCGGCGCCGCTGCAGCACCCGTTCGACGGCGTCGGCCCCGGCGGTGTCCACGAGCAGCGCGAGCTCGTCGAGGGAGTGCTCGGTCTGCTCCTCGTCACCGGGTGGGAGCGTGACGCCGACCAGGACGATGCGCTCCCGGAACGTGCGCTCGATCAGGCCGGCGCTCTCGCCACCGAAGTCGCCGAACGCGCCGCGGTGCGACTCGGGATCGTCGTCGTCGTCGTCGAGATCGTCCCACGCGTCGGCCTCGTGGCCGCGGTCATCGGGCCCGGGGCCGCCCAGGCGGCCCGCACCGCCCCGACCCGCGTCGCGGTCGCCCACACCGTCGGCGTCGCCCTCGCCCTCGCCGTCGCCGAAGCCGCGCAGGTCGATGCGGCCCCAATCGTCGTCCGAGGGGACCACGGCAGTCGGGTCAGGTCGCTCGGCCGGATCGGAGGGAGGCGGGGGCGG
>JBBQHT010000209.1:0-8654 GCA_038324235.1 Acidimicrobiales bacterium | reverse complement strand
GCCACCCTGGTCACCCTCGAGAACGGCAAGCTCCTGCGCGAGTCGCTCGACGACGACATGCCCGACACCGCGGACGTGTTCGACTACTACGCCGGGTGGACCGACAAGTTCTACGGCGAGAGCTCACCGGTCGAGGGCGAGGCGCTCAACGTGGTGGTGCGCGAGCCCGTCGGGGTGTGCGCGCTGCTCGTCCCGTGGAACTTCCCGCTGCTGCTCGCCGCCTGGAAGATCGCGCCGGCGCTGGCGATGGGCAACACCGTGATCGTGAAGCCGTCGCCGTTCACGCCGTACTCGCTCCTGCGTCTCGTCGAGCTGATCGAACACGCCGAGATCCTGCCGCCCGGCGTGCTCCAGATCGTGCTCGGCGACGGACCGACGGGCGCGGCGCTCGTGACCCATCCCGGGGTCGACAAGGTGAGCTTCACGGGGAGCACGGCGGTGGGCCGGGCCATCCTCGCCGGGGTGGCCCACGCCAACCTGGCGTCGGTCACGCTCGAACTGGGCGGCAAGTCGCCGAACATCGTCTTCGACGACGTCGAGGACCTCGACGGCTGCATCGACCGATCGTTCCAGCTGATGTTCGCCCAGAAGGGCGAGAAGTGCAGCGAGCCGACCCGCTTCCTGCTGCAGCGCGGCATCTACGAGACCTTCGTCGACCGGCTCGTCGAGCGGGCCGAGGCGGTCGTGTGCGGCGACCCGTTCGATCCTGCCTCGACCCAGGGCGCCCAGTGCACCGAGTCAGGCCTGGAACGTCTGCTGGACCACATCGCCCAGGCCCGCCGAGAGGGAGCGCGGCTGCGCACCGGCGGCAGCCGCGACACCACCGGTTCCAACGCGGCAGGCCTGTTCCTGCGACCCACGATCTTCGACGAGGTCACCCCCGCGATGCAGCTCGCGCGTGACGAGGTGTTCGGCCCGGTCCTCGCGTGCTTGCCGTTCGACACCGAAGCGGACGCCATCGAGATCGCGAACGACACCGAGTACGGCCTGGCCGCCGGGCTGTACACGTCCGACCCGGCGCGGGGCCGGCGCGTGGCCCGGGCCCTCGACGCGGGCCAGGTGTTCGTGAACCGCTACGGCCAGTACGACTTCGCCGCACCCTTCGGCGGGTTCAAGCGCAGCGGGTGGGGCAAGGAGATGGGCATCCACTCGCTCGAGGCGTACACCCGCAGCAAGTCCATCTGGTTCCACGACTGACACGGGTCGGTCGCCGCGAGCCACGCCACGGCGAGCGACGAGCGACGAGCGACGAGCGACGAGCGACGTCAGGGGTGCTGCGACGGTCGTGCGTCGAGCAGCGCCAGCGTCCCCGTGGCCATGACCGCGACCAGCAGGTAGCCCCACGAGGCCGCCAGCGCCGCCGCCACGGCCTGCGCGACCAGATTCGAGCGTGTGCCCAGCCCGAGATCGGACGTGATCCGGGCCTGATCGAGATAGGTCCACAGCGAGGCGGCGGTGGTCAGGAGCCAGAGCAGCACAGCCCCGACGGCGAACCCCCGCAGCACCCATCGCCCCGATCCTCGCCGAGACCGGGCGGTCGCGCCGCGCCCGCGGGGATCGATCAGGACCGACCCGTCCCCTTCTGGATCTGGCGCGTCGCCAGAGCGCTCGTCGTCCACCATCCCATGAGTATGGCCCAGCGCCCTGACAGCACGGCGGGACCTCGTTCCTGTCGGCGCTTTCGTCGCCAGGGCGACGGATCGGCCTACCGGTTCGGTGCTACTCGGGCGGGGCGGCGAGTGGTGCCCAGGTGCGCGACCGGTACATCGTGATCCCCTGCATCAGCGCCACGATCGCCCCCATCCCGGCCACGACCGCGACGCCCTGCAACCACGGCCCGACGAGCGCGCACCACGCGATGGCCACGCCGACGGCGACGATGCGCTCACTCGCCATTCGGTGCACGACGTTCCACTGCAACCACAGCAGGCCTCCGACGAAGCTCGTGACCGATGCGGCGAGCACCACGAGATCCGGCGTCGGCAGCTGGCCCGTCGGATCCGCCACCAGGTGCTTGGCGACCACGGCGTACAACACGACGCCGAAGACGATCGGGAAGTGGCCGAACGAGTAGAGGTTGCGCGCCAGCCGAGCCCGCTCGCGTCCGTGGGCGTGGGCGACCGCCCATTCGGCGCGGGCGGGGACGAACGCGAAGTAGGTCCACCAGAGCACGCACGCGACCGTGACCGCGGCGACCAGGCCTGCCCCGACCAGCGGCGTCAGTTCCTCGCCCGAGGCCGTCGCCCCTGCGGCCACCAGCACCTCGCCCAGCGAGATGATGACGAACAGCGAGTGACGTTCGGCGAAGTGGGCGGCGTCGATGTTCCACTGCGATCCGCTGTCGGATCGACCGCCCCCGCTCAACTGGGCGGCCACGATGTTGAACACCGCGACCGCCGTCCACAGCGCGATGCGCACCCCGCCCTCGTACCGGGATCCGATGACCAGCACGATCGGCGCCAACGCCGCCAACGGCATGTAGCGCAGGAACGCCGCGCGCGTCTTGGGGTCCGCCCACAGGCCGCGCCCCTGGATCGCCAACGCCCACCACTGCACCACGAGGTACGCGGCGGCGAACTTGGTGGCATCCGGGCCGTAGGCCTGGGGCAGGGCGACGGCCATCAACAACGTGGGGGGCACGGCGGCGAGGACGAGGAACTGGGCGGGCGAGCGCTGGCCCAGATCGATGGCGGTGCCCAACCACGTGAACTGCGACCACAGCCACCACACGAGAAAGGCCACGAGCAGGCCGCGCCCGACACCGGCCCAGGTCAGGTCGCCGCCGATCATCGTGGCGATCTGGGTGACGGCGAACACGAACACGAGATCGAGGAAGAGCTCGAGGTTCGTGGCTCGGCGCCCCTCGCGCTCGGACTCGACCTGCGTCTCGAGCACCGCCTCCTGCTGCAACTCGGCGTCGAGCACCGCCTCGAAGGCGGCCTCGATCACCGGCTCGGGTGCGACCGGTCCGGACGGGCGATCGCGGTGCCCCTCGGGTGCCCCCCCACCCGTGTGGTCGGAGGATTCGGGCGTCGTGGTCAATGCTTCTCGCCGGGCTTCGGGTAGTGCTTGCCGATCGCCTCCAGCGCCGGCCAGTCGCTCGGCCAGTTGGGCTGTTGCAGGTGCCACTGGTCGGGCGCCACCGCGATGAGTTCCTCGAGCGAGGTGGCGATCTGCTGGGTCACGCGGGCGACGTCGTCACGGAGGCGCTTCTCGCGCCGCTCGACCTCGAGCGGCGGCCGCACGATCGCGTAGTGCCCCTTGCCCCGGAAGTAGACCGCGGTCGGCAGGAGCGCGGCGCCGGTGCGCAGCGCCAGGGTCGCCGGTCCCGCCGGCAAGGTGGTCACCTCGCCGCAGAACTCGACCTCGACGCCGGTGCCCTCGATGTCGCGGTCGCACAGCAGCGCCACGACGTGCCCCTCCCGCAGCGCTTTGAGCACCGCCTTGCCGGCGTCGGGGCCCAGCGGCACGACGTTCATGCCCAGTGACTCGCGGTACTCGGTGAAGAAGTCGAACAGGCCCTGCGGTTCGAGCGGCTCCACCACCGCGGTCACCTGGTAGCCCATGATCCGGGCCAGCCAGAACGCCGCCCACTCCCATCCGCCCAGGTGCGGAAGCACGTTGATCGTGCCCTGGCCCCGCTGGAGTCCTCGCACGATGTGGCCGACGCCTTCGTACGCGAAGCCGAAGTCGATCTCGGCCTCGGTCAGGCCCGGCAGGCGGAACGAGTCCACCCAGTAGGTGCCGTAGGACTCGAACGTCGCCTTGATGGCTGCTTCGAGCTCGTCCCCGGCGAAGTCGTCGCCGCGGATGCGGCGCAGGTTGCGGGCGACGAGCAGGCGCCGCTCCTCGGACATCTTGGACGCCGCCGCGTACGTACCCGACGCCAGCGCCTCGCCGATCGGTCGCGGCAGGGTGCCGAGGACCGCGGCCCCCGTCTTGTACATCGGGGTCACCCAGTCGAAGTCCATGACCGACGCCGGTCGTCCGCTCAGCGGCGGGGCAGGTTGCGTCGACGCTCGACGGAACGGGAGCGCCAGGCCTCGCGCCGCTCGGCGACCGTTGGGCGAGCGCGGCGGCGAGCCGTGCGCCGGGACCGCACCGGGACGACGCGCTCGCGGCTGGCCTGATCCCACACCTTCATGAAGCGCTGGACGGCGGTGAAGAGGGTCAGGACCAACATCACGACCAACACGGGCACCAGCAGCGGGTCGAACAGCAGGCCGATGCCGAGCAGGATGATGCGCTCGGCGCGCTCCATGATCCCGCCCTTGGCGGCGAAGCCGAGCGACTCGGCCTTGGCTCGCTCGTAGGAGATGAGCGAGGACGCCGCGAGCACGGCGACCGGGAGCATCACCAAGGTGCCGGGGCGGGTGTCGGCGAAGTACCAGGCGACGCCGCAGAACAACATGGCGTCGCTGACGCGGTCGGCGACGGAATCGAAGAAGGCACCGCGGGACGACGAGGTGCCGGCGGCCTTGGCCACCGCACCGTCGAGCGTGTCGCACAGGCCGGTCAGGGCGAGGAGCACGAACCCGATCCGCAGGTGACCGGTGCCGATCGCGACCGCCGTGAACATGGAGAGCACCAGGCCGGCCAACGTGAAGTGGTCGGCGCTCAGGCCCGTCTTCTTGAGGTTCTGGCCGATGGGCCTGACCGTCTTGTCGACGGTGGAACGGAACTGTCCGTCCAGCATGGGGGTCTCCAGGGGGCGCAAGATTTCACCAAAGGGTACCAGCGGACCTACCCGTCCCACCGCATCCCATGCACCGGCGGCGGCCCCGCGGCGGTCGCGTTCGGGGCATAGGGTGCACCAAAGGCCGTCGATCGACGAGGAGGATGCCATGGGACACGTGGCGCCGGACCGGATCCGCAACGTCGCCCTGGTCGGGCACGGTGGCTCGGGCAAGACCACCCTCGCCGAGGCCCTCCTGTTCACCGCGGGTGCGATTCCTCGCATGGGCTCGGTCATGGACGGCACGACGGTGTGCGACTTCGACGAGGAGGAGCACAAGCGCCACCAGTCGGTGTCGTTGTCGCTGGCTCCGTTCGACTGGAAGGGGCACAAGATCAACCTGATCGACACCCCCGGCTACGCCGACTTCGAGAGCGAGGCGCTCACGGCGCTGCGCATCGTGGATCTCGCCGTGTTCGTCGTGAGCGCCGTCGAGGGTGTCGAGGTGCAGACCGAGCGGTTGTGGAAGGCCGCCGACGAGCTCGGCGTGCCCCGCATGGTCTTCGTCAACAAGCTCGACCGCGAGCGGGCCTCGTTCAGCCGGACCCTCGAGCAGCTGCGGGCCGCGTTCGGTCCGGGCATCACGCCCCTCGAGCTCCCCGTGGGCGAAGAGGCGGACTTCCACGGTGTGGCCGACGTGTTGACCGACACCGCGTTCTCCTACGACCACGGGGTCGGGTCTGCCGGTCCCATCCCGGCCGGGCTCGAGACCCTCGAGCACGAGCTCCACGACCAGGTGATCGAAGGGATCGTCGTGGGCGACGACGACCAGCTCGAGCGCTTCCTCGACGGCGACGTGCCCTCGGTCGACGAGCTCGAGCACACCCTGGCCGTCGGCGTGGACCACGCAGCGGTCTTCCCGGTCGTGTGCGGTTCCGCGATGACCGACATCGCGATCGACCGCCTCGCCGACTACATCTGCGAGATCGGACCGTCCCCCCTCGACCGGCCCCCCGTCGACGTGCTGGCCGGCGAGTCGATGCTGCCGGTTCCGCCCGACCCCGGGGGCGAACCGCTCGCCGTCGTGTTCAAGACGATCACCGACCCCTACGTGGGCCAGCTCTCGCTGTTCAAGGTGCTCTCGGGCGTGGTCCGCACCGATGTCCACCTGATCAACCCCCGGGCTGATCACGAGGAGCGCCTCCACCACCTCGTCAGTCTCCGCGGCCACGAGCAGACCCCGATCGACGAAGTGCCCGCGGGCGACATCGCCGCGGTCGCCAAGCTCACCCACACCGCCACCGGCGACACGCTCGCTCCGAAGGGCAAGCCGGTCGTGGTCCCGCGGCCCATGGCCCCCGAACCGGTGCTCGCGATCGCCGTCGTCGCGCGGACCCAGGCCGACGACGACAAGCTGGCGACCGCGTTGCACCGCCTGGTCGAGGAGGATCCCGCCCTGCGCGTGGAGCGCGACGACGAGACCCATCAGACCCTGCTGCTGGGTCAGGGTGAGACGCATTTGCAGATCACCCTTGAGCGCCTGGCCCGCAAGTTCGGCGTGCAGGTCGACACCCAGGACGTGCGCGTCGCCTATCGCGAGACCATCACCACCAGCGCGGAGGCCGAGGGCCGGCACAAGAAGCAGAGCGGGGGCCACGGCCAGTTCGGCATCTGCCACCTGCGGTTCGAGCCGCTCGAGCGAGGTGCCGGTTTCGAGTTCGTCGACGCCGTGGTGGGTGGGGCGATCCCGCGCCAGTTCATCGCCGCGGTCGACAAGGGAGTCGAGGAGGCGCTCGCCGAGGGCGGCGTGTTCGGGTTCCCAGTGGTCGATGTGCGGGTCATCTGCGACGACGGCAAGTACCACTCGGTCGACTCGTCCGAGATGAGCTTCAAGATGGCGGCCCGCCATGGGGTGCGCGACGGGCTGGCCCTGGCCGATCCGGTCATCCTGGAGCCGATCTCGCGCCTCGAGGTGACGGTGCCCACCGGCCTGCAGGGCGAGATCATGGGCGACCTCAACGCCCGCCGCGCCCGGGTGCACGGCACCGAGCTCGGCGACGAGGGCGAGCAGGTGGTCATCGCGCTCGTGCCCACGTCCGAGCTGCGGCGCTACGCCATCGACCTGCGCTCCAAGACCAGCGGGCGGGGGCGGTTCACCACGACCCACGATCACTATGATGTGCTGCCCGCGCACCTCGTGCCCGCCGTCCGACAGGAGACCTCCCCCTGATGACCTCGCTCGATCTCTCCCGCTTGTCCGGCCCCGAGGCGGCGGTGGCGATGCGCTCGTACGGCCGCCGCTTCCGCCACGCGATCCTGCCGATCGAGGACGATCCCGACGCCGAGGAGATCGCCCTGCGCATCGGACCCGACGGCCACAGCGCGCTCGACCTCGTCACGACCACGACCAACACCTGGGTGCTCCTGGCCCAGGCGCTGCACCAGGTCGTGGTCCAGGACACACCAGTGCTGCACGCCGGGGTGATCGATCCGGACGAGCGCGCATGGGACACGCCCACGATGCCGTCGGTAGCCGAGTCGCTGACCCGGCTCGAGGACGAGGCGACGGCGTTCGCCGACGCCATCGATCGCGTGCACAGCCCGGACTGGAACCGCACCGGCCAGATCGCGGGCTCGGGCCCGATCTCGGCACTCGACCTGGTGAAGGAGGCCGTGCGCACCGGCGCCGACCACCTCCACGGGGTCGAGACCACCCTGGCTGCCGTTGGCCGCTGACGGGCGCGACCACTCGGTGGCCCCCGTGGTCTCGGCACGTGACATTCCGGATCCGTTCTTGATGAACGTGTAACCTGTGCGTTTCTGACTGTCGTCAGCTTTTCGTCCGTCTGCGCACGTCTCGCCTGGGAGGGCCCCCATGACCATCGCGATCCGTGAATCGCGGGCTCGGCTCGTACTCGTCGTGCTCGCCGTGTTCGTGTTGTGCTCCGCCCTGCTCGTCGCGTTCCGCAGCGTCGGGGCCGGGGCCTCGGGCGTCGCGAACCCCGGACCGGTGGCGATGAAGGTCGATTCGGGCGGGTTCTTGAACCTCGCCGGCAACGCCTTCAACCTGAAGAAGACCACGGACCTCACCGAGTGCCAGAACGGCGTGAACGACGACGCGTCGTTCACCGGCGGAGCGCCCCAGGACACCGCGATCGACAAGGCCGGCAACGATCCCCAGTGCAGCGTCGCCGCCGACGACAGCGAGGTCCAGATCGGCCTCCAGCCACGGCAGTACATCACCCTCAACGGCTCCGTCGATGCGGCCGGCAACATCACCGTCCCCCAGGCCAACATCGCGTTCCCGACCTTCTACATCTTCGCCCGGTCGGGCAACACCCCCGCCGTCATCAAGGTGACGCCCACGGCCACCGCGGCCGCCACCGGCACGCTCGATCCCGCCTCGGGCATCGTCACCTTCCACATCGACTGGCAGCTCGACATCTACAACGCCGCGTTCTTCGATTGCGTCGCGCCGATCTCGATGGACCTCAGCTCAGACGCTGGCGCAGGGACCAACGCCGGCGCGATCCCGGTGAGCCCGGTGCTGTACAACACCGGTGACGGTTCGGTGACGGTGACGAGCAACGAGTACGCCGTCGGCGGCTCGGTGCCCGGCCCGACCAACGTCGGCTTCCCCCCGAACCTCACGCCGACCACGCAGGCCGCCTGCGACAACCTCGTGAACACCAACTTCGGGCTCCCGTCGGGCCCCCGTAACAACGCCATCGAGCTGCCGGTGACCTCTGACGTGGCGTTCACCGCGCCGACCACCACGACGACGGCGGCACCGACCACCACGACCACCGCCGCGCCGACCACCACCACGACCACCGCGGCACCCACCACCACCACGACCGCGGCCCCCACCACCACGACCACGGCGGCGCCCACCACCACCACGACCGCCGCGCCGACCACCACGACCACCGCGGCCCCCACCACCACAACCACCGCGGCGCCCACCACCACGACCACC
>JBBQHT010000208.1:0-8673 GCA_038324235.1 Acidimicrobiales bacterium | reverse complement strand
CGAAGTTGCCCGGCGTGATCTCGTTGCGGAACGACTTGCCCACCTGGGCGATGCCGAACGGCGGTTTCTTGCGACTGGTGCGTTGCACGTTGGCGAAGTCGACGAACATGCCCTGCGCGGTCTCGGGGCGCAGGTACACCTCGTGGCCGGCGCCCTCGACCGGGCCAGCGTGGGTCTTGAACATCAGGTTGAACGCGCGGGCCTCGGTGAACGAGTCCGTGGCGCCGCAGTTGGGGCAGGTGTGGGGGTCGTCCAGCTTGTCGAGGCGGAACCGCTCGTTGCAGTTCTTGCAGTCGACCAGCGGATCGGTGAAGTTGGCCAGGTGCCCCGACGCTTCCCAGATGGCCGGGGGCGACAGGATGGCGGCATCGAGGCCGAGCACGTCGTCGCGCATCTGCACCATGGAGCGCCACCAGGCGTCCTTGACGTTGCGCAGCAGCAGCACGCCGATGGGGCCGTAGTCGTAGGTGGAGCGGAACCCGCCGTAGATCTCGGCGGACGGGAAGACGAACCCCCGCGCCTTGCTGAGGTTGACGATCTTCTCCATGAGGGTCGGATCGTTGGGCACGTCGATCGGCGTGGGCGCGGACTCGGGCTCTGACTCGGACATGGCGGGCAGCGTAGTGGCCGGGATCGGGCGGCCCGAACTGCGAATCGCGCCACCGGAGCCCTCCGTCACCGCGAATCCGACGCCGCACCCCGGCCCGGAGCGGGCACACTGTCCCCACGAACTGTTCGACCGCGACGACGCGGCCGGCCGGGTGGAACCCCAACATCGCCTCCGGGCCACGAAGGAGCCGGCCATGAACCCGATCCGCACGATCCGTGTCGTCGATCCCACCGATGTGCTGTGGAAGCGCGTCGGCGCCTTCCTCATCGACGAGGCGCTGTACCTGGCGCTCGTCTGGATGACCACCGAGCTGTTCGCCGCATGGACCGGCACCGTGTTCGCCCTGGTCGCCGCCGCCACCTTGTGGGCTGGCGCGTTGGCCACGCTCCAGGGGATCACCGGCGCCACCCCGGGCAAGTTCGTGTGCGGCCTGCGGGTCGTGACGGCCGCCGGTGACCCGTGTGGCCCTCGTCGCTCCCTGATCCGCTCGGCGGCGTGGATCGTGGACGGGTTCCCCTACGTGCTGCCGCTCACCGGCTACGCCGCCGCCATGGGCGACGCCGAAGCCCAACGCCTCGGCGACCGGGCCGCGGGCACCTACGTGATCGACAAGCGCTTCGTCGGGCAGGCCCCCCACTCGATCGCGTTCCCCGCGGATGGCTCGGACCCGTACCGGATGACCACCCTGGCGCCGTACCTGCCGACCTCGGCGGCGAACCCGCTCAAGCAGGGCACGGTCGCCGCCCAGGTCGCGGCGCTGCCGACCGGCGCTCCCGCCGCGACGTTGGCGCCCAACAAGCCGGGGACCGAGCCGGTCTACGACCCCGACCTGCGCGGCTACAAGCGCTGGGACGCGGTGCACAACACGTGGGCCGTGTTCGACGAGACCTCCCACCAGTGGCAGCCCGCGCCGGTCACGGCCACCCGCAGCTGATCCGCCACGCGGGCCGGGCGGGCGCGACCCGCGGCCGCCCGGGGCCGGGCGCGCAGCACCCGCCACCGCGGACCTGATGCTCAGGTCCCGACGCTCAGGACCCGGCGCGCGGCAGCGCCCAGAACGCCACCACCGCGAAGTGGCAGACCGCTGCGACGATCACGAACGCGTGGAAGATCTCGTGGTAGCCGAACACGGTCGGGAGCGGATCGGGGCGCCGCGACGCGAAGACGATCGAGCCGGCGGTGTAGGACACCCCGCCGGCCAGCAGGAGACCGAAGCCGATCGGACCCAGCGATGACCACAACCCGGGCAGCGCCAGGATCGCCACCCAGCCGAGGCCGATGTAGAGCGCGGCGCTCAGGCCCTTGGGCGCGTCGGACCAGAACACCTTGATGGCCACGCCCACGAGCGCGCCGGCCCACACGAGGCTCAACATCACGATGGCCTGCGTGCGCTCGAGGGTGAGCCCGGCGATCGGCGTGTACGTGCCGGCGATGAACACGAAGATCATGGAGTGATCGAGCCGGCGCATCCGCCGGCGTGCCGGCGGGGTCCACGTGACGCGGTGGAACAGAGCGCTCACGCCGAACAGGCCCGCGAGGCACACCACGTAGACGACCGCCGCCAGTCGGGCTGTGGGCATGGATGCCTCGATGATCAGCACCGGCCCGAGCACGAGCACCACGAAGAAGGCGATCTCGTGCGACACGCCCCGCAGTCGCGGCTTCACCCGCAACGCGTCCGGGACGCCGGCCTCGCCCCCGCCCGCAGCACCGGCACCGGCATCGGCATCGGCATCGGCATCGGACACGATGGTCGGATCGGGCTCGGGACCCCCGTGGGCGGCACTGGTCATCGCGCTCGGCTCGTCACTCGCCCTCGACTTGGGGGTCAGGACCCGACCGCCAGCGCCGGGCTCACAGATCGAGGGTACCCCCGGCGCCCACGATTCCGGATCGGGCCACCGCCTTGGCCTTGGTGCGCGCCAGGTTGGCGCGGGGCGCACGCGCCACGGTGGTGGCGAGCGCCCGCGCGCCGGCGAGCAGGTCGTCGGGTGCGAACACAGCGGAGACCAGGCCTCGGGCGAGTGCCTCGTCGGCGGTCAGCTCCCGTCCGGTGAGGCACAGCTCGCGGGCCAGGGCGCCGCCGACCAGGTCGTGCAACGGGCCGTAGACCACGTCACCGAAGGTGTACTCCGGATGGGCGAAGCGCGCCGTCGCCGACGCGATCCGCAGGTCGCACAGCACCGCGAGATCGAGGCCACCGGCGATCGCGGGTCCGTTCACGGCGGCGATGGTGATCAGGGGGAACTCCGCCACGGCGTGGTGGTAGCGGTCGCTCGACGCCCACAGCTCCTCGGCGAAGGCCGGCTCGGCGAACCCCCGGTCGAACTCGCGCAGGTCGAACCCGGCGCAGAACACGTCGCCCGCCCCGGTGATCACGACGACCTTGAGCTCCTCGTCCGCCGCCAGTCCCTCGAGCCGGTCCACGATCTCGTCGCGCAGCGCCACGGACAGCGCGTTGCGGCGCTCGGGCCGGTCGAGCATCAGCACCGCGATTGCCGGTGACACCATCTCGAGCGTCGTGAGCGCCGCCGCCGTAGCCATCCCCGGAGACTACCGAGCCCGCCCCGACCCGTTCTTTGATCCCGGCCTCCGCATCTGTCCGCTGGACGGATCAACGAACGGGCGCCGCCCGCGCCGCCTGCGCCACCACGGCTTCTTCGATCCCGCTTACCGCACCCGTCGGCCGCACACATCAACGAACCGCCGAACGCGCTCGGCCCGCGGCGCCTGCGCCACCCCGGCTTCTTTGATCCCGCCCTCCGCATCCGTCAGCCGCACGGATCAACGAACGCACAGGGAGGCGACGAACCGGCGACCTTCAGGCGCGGTCGAGGAGCGAGACGGCCTTGAGGCGGCGCTCGAGGTGGTGCTCCATCGCCTCGGTGGCGAGGTGCTCGACCTCGTGGGTGGCGGGCGAGGCCGGCTCGTTGAGCGCCGAGCCGAGCTGGCCGCCGAGGATCTGCTGCATCAGCGCCAACGCCTCGGGCGAGATCCGCCGGCCCCGCCGGCACCCCGCGCACAGCGCGCCCCCCGACTCGAGGTCGAACGCCACGAGGGGGTCCTCAGGCGGCGTCGCGCCGCACAGCACGCACTCGTCGAGCTGCGGGCGGAACCCCTCCAGGGCCAGCAGCTTCCAGAAGAACGCCGGGACCACGAGGGGGCCGTTGTGGGCGGCCAGCGCCCGCAGCGCGCCGAGCAGCATCTGGTACAGGCGCGGGTTGGGCTCCCGTTCGAGCGCCATCTGATCGACCGCCTCGAGCATCGCGATGCCGTGGGCGATGCGGTCCAGATCGTCACGGATGGGACGGAAGTGATCGACCGATTCGGTCTGGGTGACGATGTCGAGCTCACGGCCTTCGTAGAACTGGACCGCCACGTGGCTCATCGGCTCGAGGTGCGACCCGAACTTGGACTTGGTCTTGCGCACGCCCTTGGCGACGGCGCGCACCTTGCCGTGGTCCTTCGTGATGAACACGATGATGCGGTCCGCCTCGCCGAGCTTGTAGGTGCGCAGCACGATGCCGTGGTCGCGGTACAGCTGGCTCATGTCGGGCGCCCGCGGGTCACCTAGACCTCGAGGCCACCGAAGCGGCGGTCGCGCTCCTGGTACTCGCGCACCGCGTCGAAGAGGTTCTCGCGGCGGAAGTCGGGCCACAGCACCTCGGTGAACACCAGCTCGCTGTAGGCGAGCTCCCACAGCAGGAAGTTCGAGATGCGGAACTCGCCCGACGTGCGGATCATCAGATCCGGATCGGGCATCTCGGGGTCGTACAGGTAGCGCCGCAGGACCTTCTCGGACACCTTGTCGCTCTTGATGCCGTCGTCCATCATCGCCTTCACCGCGTCGATGATCTCGGCGCGACCGCCGTAGTTGAACGCGATCGTGAAGGTCATCGTGCGGTTGTGCTTGGTGAGCTCGACCGACTGGTCCATGTGGCGCGCGAGGCGCTTGGGCACCCGCCAATCCCGGCGGCCGGCGAAGCGCATGCGCACGCCGCGTTCGTTCATGTCGTCGCGGTGGCGAACCAGGATCGACTCGTTGAAGCCCATCAGGTAGCGGACCTCGTCGGCGGGCCGCTTCCAGTTCTCGGTCGAGAAGGCATAGACGGTGAGCCACTTGATGCCCATGTCGAGGGCGCCCTCGACCGTGTCGAACAGCGCTTCCTCGCCGGCGGCGTGGCCGTCGGTGCGACGCAGGCCCCGACGCTGCGCCCACCGACCGTTGCCATCCATGACGCAGGCGACGTGGGTGGGGATGCGGGAGGGGTCGATGCCGGGGATGTCCACAGCGGCACGTTACCGCCCGGTATCGACCCCGATGACGAACCGCCCGACCCTGCACCGGATCTCCACAACTCCCGCGCGGGCGTGGCGACCACGATCGCCGAGCGGCCTATGACAGGATGCAACGATGCAAGGCGGCGCCCTTCCGGACAAACCCGATGCGCCCCGCGCCCGCCGGAGTCGACGCGGGGTCGACGGTGGCCCGAGGCGGTCGTTCTACGCCGTCATGACGCTGGCGATCATCGGCGTCCTGGCGGTCGTGGCCGCCTGCTCCTCGCAGGAGGCCGTGGCGGCCGGCTGCGCGCCCGAGGCGCCGATGACCACGACCGCCCGCACCGACAAGCGCCCGAACGTCGTGGTGATCATGACGGACGACCAGACCGTGACCGACCTGCAGTTCATGCCCAAGACGAAGGATCTGCTGCAGGCGAAGGGCACGTACTTCGCCAACAACTTCGTGAGCTTCCCGCTGTGCTGCCCCTCGCGGGCAACCGCCGTGACCGGGCAGTACGCCCACAACCACGGCGTGCTCAACAACGTCCCTCCCGACGGCGGTTTCGACAAGCTCGACAACACGAACACCTTGCCGGTCTGGTTGCAGACCGCGGGCTACAACACCGCGCACGTCGGCAAGTACCTCAACGGCTACGGCGAGGAATCACCCGCGGTCGTGCCCCCGGGCTACACGGACTGGTTCGGGCTCATCGATCCGTCGGTCCTGCAGTTCTACGACTACGACGTCCTCGACAACGGCACGAAGATCCACTGCGGGTCCGAGGACGTCAACTACCAGACCGACGTGCTGTCGCGGCGGGCCGCGAACGACATCAAGAAGTTCGCCACCGACACCAAGCCGTTCTACATGACGGTGTGGCCCCTCGCCCCGCACTCGGCCACCGACAACAACAAGGACGTGCCGAACCGCGCCGCGGTCAACCCGCTCTCCCCGCTCCCCCGCGCCACCGACATCGGCCACTTCAACGGGCTGACCTACCCACGGGGCCCGTCGTTCATGGAGGCCGACACCAGCGACAAGCCGCCGGCCCAGCAGGACGCCAAAGCCAAGATCGCCGAAGGGCTCAAGCAGCTGGGCATCGACGCGAAGGGTCTCGACGACTTCATCGACAAGACCTACCAGGCGCGCGCCGAGTCGCTCCTCGCGGTGGACGACCTCGTCGAGAACATCGTCAAGACGCTCACCGACACCGGGCAACTCGACAACACGGTGATCATGTTCACCTCCGACAACGGGTGGCTGCTCGGCGAGCACGGGATCCCGTTCGCCAAGGTCGTGCTGTACGAGGAGGCGGTGCGCGTGCCGCTGATCGTGCGCGGTCCGGGCTTCCCCGCCGGCGCGACCGCGACCCAGATCGCCGGCAACATGGACGTCGCGCCGACCATCGCGGCGCTCACCGGGGCCAAGCCGGGTCTCGCCCAGGACGGCACGAACCTGCAGCCCCTCGCGCAGGACGAGAACAAGGACAAGAACCGGGCGATCCTGCTCGAGGAGTACTCGTTCAAGCCGACCTACAAGGCCGTGCGGGTGCCCGGGTTCATGTACGCCGAGTACAGCGACGGGTCCAAGGAGTTCTACGACCTGGCCAAGGATCCGAAGCAGCTCGAGAACAAGGACAAGGACCCGGCGTACGACAAGACCCGGGCGCGCCTCGCGGTGGCCCTCAAGCAACTCGAGTCGTGCAAGGGCGACAGCTGCCAGGTGGAGATCCCCCAGTCCGAGCTGCGCGGCTGAGCGAGCCCGGGCGACCACCGACGAGCCCGGGCGTCGCTCGCATCGGGCCCGCCGGCCTGCTTGTCGTGTCGCTACCCCGCAGTAGCCTGCACCGGTGCCTCTTGCCGATGATGTCGTTCGCGCCCTCGAGCAGGTGACCGGGGAGCTGCCAGCGGGCGAGGAGCGACCGGGCCAGCAGCAGATGGCCGTCGCCGTCGCCGAGGCGATCGCCGGTACGCGCCACCTCGTCGTGCAGGCCGGCACAGGCACCGGCAAGTCACTCGCCTACCTCGTCCCCGCGCTCGTGTCGGGCCAGACCACCGTGATCGCCACGGCTACGAAGGCGCTGCAGGACCAGCTCGCCGGCAAGGACCTGCCGTTCCTCGAGGCCCACCTCGACCACCCGTTCACCTTTGCGGTCCTGAAGGGGCGGTCGAACTACCTGTGTCTCCAGCGCCTGCACGAGGCCACCACGAGCGATCTGCAACTGGGCCTGGACCTCGCGGGCGCCACCGGCGACCGCGACGGCTCCACGGACCGGCCGGTCCCCGCGGAGCTCGCGGACCTGGTTGCGTGGGCGAAGACCACGACCACCGGCGACCGCGCCGATCTGGAGCAGGAGCCATCCGTGCGGGCGTGGGCCGCGGTGAGCGTCGGCCCCCGTGAGTGCCCGGGCGCGTCGCGGTGCCCCCAGGGCGAGCAGTGCTTCGCGGAGCAGGCCCGCACCGCCGCGGCGAAGGCCGACGTGATCGTGGTCAACACCCACCTCTACGGCATGCACCTGGCCTCGGGCGGCGGTCTGCTCCCCGAGCACGACGTGGTGGTCATCGACGAGGCGCACCAGCTCGAGGACACCATCTCCGCCACGGCGGGCATCGAGCTCAGCCCCGGCCGGATCGCTCACCTCGCGCGGGTCACGAAGGCGATCATCGCCGACGAGAAGCTGATCGCCGATCTCGAATCGAGCGCGGACCAGATCGCGGACGTGCTCGGCGAGAACCACGGGCGCCGCCTGCGCGGCAACCTCGACGCCACGCTGCGCGCCGCGCTCCTCCAAGCCCGCGACCGCGCCGACCGGGCCATCGCCGCGCTGCGCAAGATCGACGATCAGGCCCCCAACGACACCGCCGCGCGCAAGCAACGGGCCATGAAGGCCGCCACTGCGCTCGTCGACGACATCGACGCCACCCTCGAGGTGCGCGACACCGATGTCATGTGGGTCGAGGGCTTCGCCGACGCGCCCGTGCTCAAGGTCGCGCCGATCGATGTCGCCCCGGTGCTCGAGAAGTCGTTGTGGGAGCAGTCCACGGTGATCCTCACCAGCGCGACGATCCCACCCGGGCTGGCCAGTCGTCTCGGTGTGGACCTCGACACCATCGACGAGCTCGATGTGGGCAGCCCGTTCGACTACCCGACCCACGGTCTGCTCTACTGCGCGGCGCACCTGCCCGATCCGCGCTCGGCCGCGTTCGACGAGGAACTGGCCCGCGAGCTCGAAGCGCTGATGGTCGCGGCCGGCGGCCGCACGCTCGCGCTGTTCACCAGCTACCGGGCGATGAACGCCGCCGCCGACGCGCTGCGGCCGCGCCTGCCGTGGCCCATCTACACGCAGAACGACTTCCCGAAGCCCGTGCTGCTGCAGAAGTTCACCGACGAGGAGGAGAGCTCGTTGTTCGCCACGATGAGCTTCTGGCAGGGCGTGGACGTGCCCGGCCCGTCGCTGTCGCTCGTGGCCATCGACCGCATCCCGTTTCCCCGCCCCGACGAGCCGCTGCTGCAGGCGCGCCGCGAGCAGGCCCGCGCCGACGCGTTCCGCACCGTCGATCTGCCGCGCGCGACCACACTGCTGGCCCAAGGCGCGGGCCGCTTGATCCGGCGCGCGACAGACAGCGGCGTCGTCGCCGTTTTCGATCCCCGCCTTGCCACCAATGCTCGTTACCGCTGGGACATCATCAACGCCCTCCCGCCCATGAAACGGACGAAGAGCCGCGAAGAAGCCGAGATCCGGCTGCGCGCCGTGCGCGACCGGTCCGACTGAGCGCAAAAG
>JBBQHT010000207.1:0-8738 GCA_038324235.1 Acidimicrobiales bacterium | reverse complement strand
GGCCGATGGCGCCGAGCAGGGCCAGCAGCTCTGGTACGTCGGTGACGGATCGGTCATCGACCTGCGCGACGAGCTCGACGGCCTCGGCACCGCCGACGTGCAGGTGTGGTCGATCGCCGCGGCCTACGGCCGCGATGCCGTGGTGGATGCGGCGCAGCAGGTGCAGACCTACGCGACCGCGACCGAACAGGCCGTCGAGGCGGGCTACACCGGCCTGCGGGTCGCCGCCGATGCGACGGCGCTCATCCGCACGCCCCGCCAGGTCGACGCGTTCGCCCGCTACGAGCACCTCATCGATCGCTACATGACCGCGCACCCCTTCGTCGCCATGTGTGCGTACGATCGCCGCGAGGTCGGCGACACCGTCGGCGCGATCGCGTGCCTGCATCCTGTGGCCGGACCCGGCACGACGGCCTTCCGCCTCTTCGCCGCCGACACCCGCCGGGCCGCCGCTCCCCGCGACCGCGCCCCGGCCGCCCACGCCACGCTGGCCGGCGAGATCGATCTGGATGCGCTCGACCAGTTCGACCAGGCCCTCACCCGCGCCGATCTGCACCCGTGCGGCGACGAGCTCGTGATCGACGCGGTGGACCTCGACTTCGTCGACCACCGCGGCCTGCTCTGCCTGCGCGACCACGCTCGCCGCCGGGGGGCCGATGTGGTGGTGCGGACCGCGAAGCAATCCGTCGGCCGGCTCATCGACATCCTCGCGATCGAGGGCATCCGCGTGGAGGTCCCCGCATGAGGACCGGCGCCGCCCACGACCATGCCGGCTACTTCCACGAGCTGGCCCTGTACGAGTCCGACGACGAGCTCCTCTCGATCGTCGTGCCGTTCCTCGAGGGTGGTCTCGCCGCCGGTGAGCCCACCATCGTCACCTTCGCCGAGCCGAACGCGACGCTCCTGCGCCGCGCCATCGGCGAGCCGGTCGGCCTGCGCTACCTCGACGGCACCGATCAGTACGCCCGGCCGGCGGCCACCATCAAGGAGTACCGGGATCTGTTCGCCCAGCACGTCGCGGCGGGCGCCACGCAGATCCGCGTCGTCGGCGACGTGCCCCACCCCGGCACGGGCCACCCGTGGGACGTGTGGGCGCGCTACGAGGCCGTGATCAACCGGGCGTATGACGACTTCCCGCTCTGGGGCCTGTGCCCCTATGACCTGCGCATCACACCCGACCCCGTCCTCGATGAGGTGCTGCGCACCCACCCCCAGATCGTGGTCCCAGCCGGGGGGCACGAGCGCAACCCGCGGTTCGAGGATCCTGGCGCGTTCCTGCGCGCCCGGCGCAACTCCTTCACCGACCCCCTCGAGGCGCGCCAGCCCGCGATCGAGCTCACCGATCCGGCGCCAGCCGCCGCCCGCCAAGCCGCGATCGCGCTCTGCGCGACCACCTCGGTCGATCCCGCTGCCATCGACGACCTCGCCGTCGCGGTCAGCGAGGTCGTGGCCAACGCGAAGCTCCACGGTCAAGGTCCGGTCCGGTTCCGCCTGTGGGCCGACGCCGACCGCGTCATCGCCACCGTCACCGACCGCGGTGACGGACCCGACGACCCGTTCATCGGCCTGCTGCCGGTGGCCCCCGGGGCACCCGACGGGCGCGGTCTGTGGATCGTCCACCAGCTCTGCCAGCACGTGACCATGCAGCGCGAGGACGACGGCTTCACGGTGCGCCTCGCCGTCGGCACGCCCCGCCTCGCCGCCTGATAGCGGTGCCTGGTCCGGCCCCATGACCTGCGGCCGGCGCGACTAATGCCCCCGGGGCACGGGTACCTACTGAGGACAGCGTTCGGACACACCGACCGCAGTTCCCGGGAGGAAACCTGATGAGCTACACAGAGATCGACGACCGCACGGGTGCCGGTGATGTCAGGGTGACCGAGAGCCGCGGGTGGTTCAGCCCGGGCCGCATCATCAACCTCGTCCTCGGCATCGTGGTGCTGGTGATCGGCGCCGTCGTGCTCGTGCGCACCGGGGTGGACAGCGACCTGGCCCACCCCCAGACCACCATCTTCTCCGTGCCCCAGAGCGGGATCATCGGCCTCGCCGAGGTCATCGCCGGCCTCTTGTTGATCCTCTCGTCTCTGACCGAGGACGCCCGACCGGTCGCCGCCGTCGTGGGCGTCATCGCGATCGCGGCGGGCATCGTGGCCATGGCCGCGTCGCCGACGATGCAGGACGACATCGGCTTCGGCCCCTCGACCGGGTGGTGGGCCATCATCATCGGCGTGATCGCCCTCGTCGCCTCGGTCCTGCCGTCGGTGTGGCGCGTGCGCCGCAACGTCGCCGCCCGCTGACCGATCAGCGACCAGCGACCGAACGCCGTCCGATCCGCGACCCGAACTGCGACGGTTCGGTCGTCGACCTCCTTGACGGGCCCCGCCGCCGCCGGGCCCGTCAAGGGGTTGTGAAGATCTGGTCGGTGCCTTCGATGCGCACGGCCACGAGGGTGAGATCGTCCTGGAGGCGCTCGCCGGCGTGGTCCCGGGCCGAGACGCAGCACCGCTCGACGAGCTCGGCCATCGTCCCGCCGTCGCGGACGATCGCCACGAAGCGCTCGAACCCGAAGAGCTCGTCGGCACTCGCCCGGGCCTCGATCAGCCCGTCGCTGCACAGCACGATCGTGGCCGCCGCCTCGGCGAACGTGTGGGTCTCGGTGCGCCAGACACCCGGGAAGGGGCCGATCAGCGGGCCCGTGCTCTCGAGGACGATCGGCTCCCGATCGACACCGACCAGCAACACGCCCGGCGAGTGCCCGGCCGACGCGTACGACACCCGCCGGGCGGCGCGGTCGACGACGACGAGCGCACAGGTCAGGAACATCGTGCCGGTGTCGCCGAGGCGGTCGGCGGCCCAGGCGAGGGAGGCGGACGGCTCGAAGCCGAGCTGCAGCGCCGCCTCGACCAGGAACTTGAACCGGATCGCCAGCACACCGGCCTCGTGACCGTGGCCGGACACGTCGGCGACGAGCATCGAGAAGCGTCCGCCCGGCATGTCGACCAGGTCGTAGAAGTCGCCCGCGAGCAGCCCCTCGGCGGCGAGCACGCAGCCCGCCACCTCGACACCGGTGCGCGGCGCGAAGTCCTGCGGTTCGAGCTCGGCGCGCAGGCTCTGCACCACCGGGCCCGTCTGCTCGAGCGCCTCGTTGTAGCGCTCGAGCTCGTCGAGCTCGGCCAGGATGCGCTGGCGCATCCGATCGACCGCCGAGCCGATGGCCGCGAACTCCGGTGGCCCGTCCACCGCGACCATCTCGCGGAAGTCGCCGCCCGCCACGACGCCCACCGATTCCACCAGCTGGGACGTGGGGCGGGTCACCCACCTGGTCAGCAGCATCATGAGGACCACGATCAGCGCCGCGACGGCGACCAGGCCCGCCACCAGCACGTTGCGCAGCGATCGCTGATCGGCCTGGGTGCGCTCGCGGTTCGCGTCGCTGGCTTGATCGATGGTGGCCTGCATGGCATCGAGGTCGGCGCGGACGACGTCGAAGCGGTTCTTGCCCTCGCCGGCCTGGATCAGCGCGATGCCTGCGGCGCGGTCGCCTCGTTGCACCGCGGCGATCTCGGGTTCGGCGTGGTCGGCCTGCCATGCCGTCAGATCCGCCTGGGTCTTGTCGATCGCCGCCGACAGGCCGGGGATGCCGCCTTCGAAGCGGCGCAACGCCGTGAACGCCTCGCTGATCTCGCCCAGGCCGCTGGTGTAGGGCTCCAGGAACGACGCCTCGCCGGTGATCACGTAGCCCCGCTCGCCGGTCTCGAGATCGATGACCGTGGGCCGAAGGTTGCCGAGCGAGGACGACGCCGGGTAGATCACGTCCAGGCGCTGGTCGACCGCACCGCTCAGCGATCCGGCGACGACCGCCGCGAGGATCGTGACCCCGAGGAGCACGACCGCGAGGGCGGCCACCACCACCAGGAGGCGGCTGCGCAGCGAGATGCGGTGGTCGACGGTCATGAGGGGGCCGCCAGGAGGAGGGGGGAGGTGACGGTCAGTCGGCGCCCGGGTCGATGCTGAACTGGTCGTCGAGCCCCGTGATCGACAGGAGCTGCAACGCGAACGGTGTCGGCCGCCGCAGCTGCAACCGGCTCGGCGCCAGGCGCTTGTGGGCGCTGATGAGGGACCGCAGGCCGGACGAATCCACGAACGACACCCCGGCCATGTCGATCACGAGCTCGCCCGCCCCGTCGCGCAGGGCATCGTCGACGGCGGCATCCAGGCTGGCGGCGGTCGACGGATCCAGCTCGCCGGTGAGCACGAGGACAGGTGGCGTGGTCTCCTCCAGGGAGACGAGCAGGCGAGGGGAGTCCGCGGTCATGGCGCCAGTATGACCCAATCCAGGCGAAGATCCGTCGCTCGGCCCGCCTGCCCCGCCCCACGGGCCCGCCGCGCCGAGCGCGCCACCTCGTCAGCTGCATCGCGCCGCCAGCCGGGCGAGGTCGATCGCGAACAGGTACTGGGGCAGCGTCTGCAGGGGCGGCCCGTTCGGATCGGCGAGGTGGCCCTGATACGGGACGAACAGGGCGTTGTGGACCGGGTCGATGGCGCCCTGCCGGGCCTGGAACGACACGGTCGGATGCGCGTCGGCGATGGCGCGCCCCCCGAGATCCACCTGGCACACCTCGCCGGACGGGATCGGCGCCGGCACGCCTGCGGCCCAGCTCCGGTCGCCCCAGGTGACCGCCCGCAGCAACGCCCCGCCGGCGCTGACCGTGATGAGCTGGCGCTGCCGGGGGTCGTAGTCGATCGAGAACGCCAGGCCCAGATCCGGGCGGGCCAAGCCCGTCGTCAACACGGTGGCATCGAAGGCATCGAGCTGCAGGTCCGGGGTGACCACGTGGCCGATCGACGCCGCGCGCGTGGGCCGCGTGCCCAGGCTGCCCGGCGCGAAGACCGCCACCGGGGCGGACAGAACGCTGCGGGCGTGGGTCTGGGCCACGAAGAGCGTGCCATCGGGGGCGAAGGCGGTCGTGGCCGCCTGCATCAGGTCGCTCGCCCCGGCCCCGAGCCCGGAGTCGGCCAGTGTCAGCAGTGCCGACGACGGGGTGATGCGGTGGGCGACGGCGTCGTAGTGCAGTTCCTGCAGCGCCGTGGGCAGTTGGAGGCGCGGCGCCTGATCGGGGTCGGCCGGATCCTCGGTGGCCATGTCGTAGACGATGACCACGCGTTGGTCCGCCGGGTCGGTCATGTGCGGATCGCTACGGACCTCCCGCGGCGACGCGATCACCAGCGCGCCCGTCGGGACCGTGACGGTCGTGCCATCACGGCGGCGGGCGACGACCGGACCGCTGAGGTGCACCGGATCCAGCCCACCGTGGGCCACGATCTCGCCGTCGGGGCTGAGCGCCACGACGCCGCCCGCCGCGCCGCCCGGCGGCAGGTACTGCGACACCAGTACATCGCCGTTGGGGACCGTGTCGCACTCGGTCAGGCCCTGCGCGTTGGCCTGGGCCGCGGACGCGCCCGGCACCACGGCCTCGCGGCCGGCGTCCGTGCCCCGCAACTGATCGGCGGTGCGGGTCCGGTCGCTGTCCACCTCGACCGTGCTGGCGTCGTCGCCGGCGCGTTCGCGCAGCGCCACCACCGCGGGGAACGCGCCGGTGTCCGCGTCCCAGCCCTTGTAGGGCACCGAACTGACGGCCAGCAGGCGCGGCCCGGCGGCCGTCTCGACGGCGCACTGGTCCGAGACATCGGCGCCCCCGACAGCTTGGCCGGGGGTCGTGGCCGAGTCGTGCCCGCCGCTGGTCGGGATGGACAGGGACCGGAACGTGGGGCCGTTCCCGGTCCACGGATCGAACACCCCCACGCTCATCGTCGCCATCGAGGCCCGCACCTGGTTGTCGGTCTGGGGAAACGTGCCGATGACCACCCGGCCCTCGGCGGTCATCGTCGCGAAGGCGGCGGACGCGCCCGGGGCGAACCCCCACCCGTCCACCCGCGCGATGCCGGGCACGGCCGCGTCGGCGCCGTCGCGCGCCCCGAACACGGACACGAGACGACCACCCGTGAGGGTGGTCGTCTGCGCCTCGGTGCGAGCCGTCGGGGTCGAAGCCGGACCCGCACCGCGATCCTGGCGGTCATCGGAGCTGCAGGCGACCATGCCTGCGAGCAGGAACACGGTCAGCCCGGCCGCACCGCACCGCCGGAGTCGGGTGATGCCCGCCGGACGGACGGGCGGAGACCCGGAGCCCGCCCGGCGGACAGTCGTCATCTACCCGGGCGGAGGGCGAACCAGACGGTCTTGCCCTGCGCCGACGGCTCGACCCCCCACTCGTCGGCCAACGAGTCGAGGATCAGCAGACCCCGACCGCTGGCCGCGCTCGGGGCGAAGGCCTGGATCTGGGGCAGGGCGGGATCCAGGTCCGCGACCTCGACGCGCAACCGCTCATCGTCGAGCGAGAGGCTCAGCCGAGACGGCGAGGAAGCGTGCAGCACGGCATTGACCACGAGCTCGCTGACGAGCAGCTGCACGGTGTCGGTGAGGTCCTCGCACCCCAGCTGCTCGAGGGCCTGGCGGGCGAAACGCCGAGCTTCGCCGGCGCTCTCCAGGTCGGGCGGGAACTCCGCTTCGAGCTTCATCATCGGCCCGCAATGTACCGATCGCGCCCGAGCTCATCGGGGACGCCGACCACCGCGCGGCCCAACCCGAAGGCGGGCCCCCCGATCGATCCCCCATGTCCCTTGCCGCCCGGCGCCGGCATCGCGGCTCTCCTCCTTCGCCACCCCGCGAGCTCCGCGGGGCAACGTCTCCCGGCCGCGCGCGCGACCTGATGAACGCCAGAACGTACCCGTGTCCACCCCCGCTAGAACCCGCCGGGCAGATTCTCCCCCGATGGGCCGGGGAGCAGCTGGGTGGCGACCGCCGGCGCAGCCACCGAACGCGCCGCCGACCGCCGCGCTCGTGGGCCCGGTTCTCCCGGGGTGCGGCGCGGGGTAGGTCCGCCGTCACCCGCGACGAAAGATGCGACGCTTCATGGATCTCTGGCCCGGCCAGCCCTTTCCCCTCGGTGCCACCTACAACGGCCACGGCACCAACTTCTCCCTCTTCTCCGAGGAAGCCACCCGCGTGGAGCTGTGCCTCTTCGACGGTGACCCCACGCGCGACGACCCGGGCGAGGAGCGTCGCCTCGACCTCGTCGAGGTCGACGGCCACTGCTGGCACGGCTTCGTCCCCGGCGCCACGCCGGGCACCCGCTACGGCTACCGGGTGCACGGCCGCTGGGCGCCCGAGGACGGGAGCCTGTGCAACCCCGCCAAGCTCCTGCTCGATCCGTACGCCAAGGCCTACGCGGGAACGCTCGACTGGGATCCCGCGTGCTTCGCCTACGACCTGGGCGATCCCGACACGCGCAACGACGACGACAGCGCGCCGTTCGTGCCCAAGTCGATCATCCACAACCCCTACTTCGACTGGGGCGCGGATCGCTCGCCGGCGATCCCGATGCACGAGACCGTGATCTACGAGATGCACGTCAAGGGCTTCACCGCTCGCCACCCCGCGGTGCCCGAGGACGAGCGCGGCACGTACGCGGCCCTCGCGCATCCAGCGGTGATCGAGCACCTGCAGTCGCTCGGCGTCACCACCATCGAGCTCCAGCCGGTGCACCAGTTCGTCCACGACCACCACCTGACCGAGCGCGGGCTGCGCAACTACTGGGGCTACAACTCGATCGGGTTCTTCGCGCCCCACGACGAGTACGCGGCCTCGACCCGTCCGGGTGGGCAGGTCGAGGAGTTCAAAGAGTCCGTCCGGGTGCTGCACGAGGCCGGGATCGAGGTGATCCTCGACGTGGTCTACAACCACACCGCCGAGGGCAACCACCTCGGCCCGACCCTGTCGTTCAAGGGCATCGACAACAAGGCGTACTACCGCCTCAGCGACGACCCGCGCTACTACATGGACTACACGGGCACGGGGAACACGCTGAACATGCGCCACCCCCACGTGCTGCAGCTGGTGATGGACAGCCTGCGCTACTGGGTCACCGAGATGCACGTGGACGGGTTCCGCTTCGATCTGGCGTCCACCCTCGCGCGCGGGTTGCACGACGTGGATCGCCTGTCGGCCTTCTTCGACCTGATCCAGCAGGATCCGGTCATCTCGCAGGTCAAGCTGATCGCGGAGCCGTGGGACATCGGCGAGGGCGGCTACCAGGTCGGCAACTTCCCGCCGCTGTGGTCCGAGTGGAACGGCAAGTACCGCGACACGGTGCGCGACTTCTGGCGCGGCGAGGACAGCACGTTGCAGGAGTTCGCCGCCCGTTTCACCGGCAGCTCGGACCTCTACCAGTCCGACAGCCGGCACCCGTCGGCGTCGATCAACTTCGTGACGGCCCACGACGGGTTCACGCTGGCTGACCTGGTCTCGTACAACGACAAGCACAACGAGGCCAACGGCGAGGACGGTCGCGATGGCGAGGAGCACAACCGGTCGTGGAACAGCGGCGTCGAAGGCCCCACCGACGACGGTGAGGTGCTGGCCCTGCGCCGCCGGCAGCAGAAGAACATGCTCGCCACCCTGCTGCTCTCCCAGGGCGTCCCGATGGTGCTCGCGGGCGACGAGATCGGCCGGAGCCAGCAGGGCAACAACAACGCCTACTGCCAGGACAACGAGCTGTCGTGGCTCGACTGGAACGACCTCGACAAGAACGCCGAGCTGCTGGCCTTCACGCGCGACGTGCTGGCGCTGCGGCGCTCCCACCCCGTCTTCCACCGACGCCGCTGGTTCGGTGGCCGGTCGA
>JBBQHT010000206.1:0-8782 GCA_038324235.1 Acidimicrobiales bacterium | reverse complement strand
TGGATGACGGATGCGGGTCAGCCGGTGCGCTTGCGCGCCGCCTTGTCCTTGTACATCGACTGATCGGCCATGGCCAGCAGCGCCGCCGCCTCCATGTCCTTGTCGTCGGTCGTCGCCACCCCCACGCTGGCGCCGACGGTCAGGACGTGCCCGCCGATCATCATCGGCACGTCGAGCGCGTCGGTGATGCGCCCGAGCACGCTCGCCACCTCGGCCTCGGGCAACGACTCGCACAGCGCCACGAACTCGTCGCCGCCGAGGCGGGCCACCGTGTCGACGTCGCGCATGATCTCGCGAAGACGTCGGGCCACCTCGATCAGCACCTCGTCACCGGCCTGGTGACCGTAGGTGTCGTTGATCTCCTTGAACCCATCGAGGTCGATGAAGAACAAGCTGATCGAGGTCGAATCGCGGCGCAGCCGTCCCGTCGCCTGCCGCAACCGATCCTCGAGCAGCATGCGGTTGGGCAGACCTGTCAGGGCGTCGTGGGTGGCTTGATACGCGAGCTCGCTCTCGACCCGGCGCCGTTCGGTGATGTCCTCGATCGTCGCGATCCACCCGGTCGAGCCGTCGGGTCCGCTCAACGGCACGAACTTGGCGTGCGCCCACCGCTGGAAGAGCCCCGTGACGATGCGGAAGATCGCGTCGCGCGGCACGCCGAGGGTGAGGGCCTGGCCCGCCGCGGCGGCGACATCCGCGCGGTCCTCTTCGCACACTGCCTTCTCCCACCCGTGGCCTACCAACAGGTCGGCCGGCAGGTTCAGGATCTGCTGCGCACCCTCGTTGCAGTACGCCACCCACCCCCGGGCGTCGCCTGACAGGATCCCGAGGGGCAGCATCTCGGCCAGGGACAAGAAGCGGTCACCGTCGTCGATCTGCTTCGTTCGGTCCAGGTGCTCGTCGGTGATGTCGCGGACCCGCAGCACCGAGCCGACCAGAGCCGAGCGGAGCGCGGCGTCGTAGATCCGGGCCTCGAACAGCCGCCAGCTGCCGTCTTTGTGCCGCGCCCGAGCGTGCACCGTCTCGTCGAAGCCCGGCGTACGCCGGGCCCGCTCGATGATGTCGAAGATCTTCGGCAGGTCTTCGGGGTGGATGTGCTCGGCGATGTGATGGCCGGCCCGCTCATCGCCGTCGTAGCCGAGCGTGTTGAACGAGGTGCCGGCGCGCAGCTCGCCCTTGGGATCGACGTACAGCAGGAACTCGGTCGCGAACTTCTGGAGCTCGATCTGCAGGTTCGGGTCGGCGTAGCCGACGCCGGGCGGCGGATCCTCAAAGGGGGTCGGGCCGCCGCGACGATCGGAGCTGCCGGTCGTGTCGGTCATGTTGTCTCCACGGCGGAGTAAGGGAGCGCTGCCCACTCGGTGCCCCTCCAGGCGGCAACGCGCAAAGCCGTTCCCCTCTACCGTCGGCGCGGGCCGCCCCGTCCTGCATGGTCCGAACGGCCCATCCGGCCCGGGTCCGGAGCGCAACGGTGGCGGATCGGCCCAGGTCAGCGGGCGAACATGGCCAGCCACTCACGCTCGTTGCGGGGGGTGAACACGAAGTTCCAGTGCCGGGTCTCGCCCATCGAGGCGGACGGATCAGCCGAGTACAGGTGGCCGGGGAACAGCGTCGCGTCGTCGGGGACCTTCGCCAGCTTCTGCGTGAGGCTCTCGTACAGCGCCGCCGGGTCCCCGCCTGGTAGATCGGTGCGCCCGCACCCCTCGAGGAACAGCGTGTCGCCGGCGAGGAGGCGGTTGTCAACGAAGAAGCACTGGCTGCCGGGCGTGTGGCCGGGCGTGTGGATGAGCTCGATCGGGATGTCGCCAACCTTCACCACATCGCCGCTGGTGTGCTCGACCAGGTCCGAGGCCGAGACCTCGGTCGACCGCAGGATCCAGGGCACTTCGTCGGCCTGCACGTGGATCGGCACCGGGGCGAGGGCGAGCAGCTCGCGGATGCCCGAGATGCGATAGCCCATCATGTCCCCGCCGACGTGATCGGCGTGGTAGTGGGTGGCCAACGCCCCGACGAGCTTCATGCCGTCGGTGCCGGCGATGTCGATGATGCCCTGGATGTCATATGCGGGATCGATCACCACGGCTTCGCCCGTCTCGCGGTCACCCACGAGGTAGACGAAGTTGACCATCTGCCGAGCCACGGGATCGGACCGGGCGATGTCGCGTCCGCACAGCAGCTGACGGAAGTAGAGGCGACCGTCGGAACCGGCCGGCGCCCCGCCGGCATCATCCGGCTGCTCGGTGGAAGTCATGCGTGCATCGTAGAGGTACCGTGCCGAGCGTGAGCATTGCCGCCCCTGACCCGACCCGGCGCCGGTACGCCATCGTCGGTCTCGGCGCGATCGGCGGGTACTACGGCGCGCGCCTCGCGGCCGCCGGTCATCCCGTGCACTTCGTCGCCCGATCCGACGCGACTCACGTCCGCGAGCACGGTCTGCGGGTGGAGTCACCGTTCGGAGATCTCGAGCTGCCGACGGTGTCGGTGTTCACCCGCACGGCCGACGTGCCCCCCGTCGACGTTGCCGTGCTGGCCGTGAAGACCACCGACTCGGACCAGGCCGCCGCGCTGTTGAGCCCGCTCATCGGGCCGGACACGGTGGTGCTGTTGCTGCAGAACGGGCTCGGCGTGGAGAACCCCATCGCAGAGGCGCTCCCCGGCACGCCCGTCATCGGCGGCATGTGCTTCATCTGCTCGAACAAGGTCGGCCCCGGTCACGTGCGGCACCTCGACTACGGCGCGGTGACCCTCGGCGAGCACACCCCGGATCCGGCGGGCGCCGGCATCACCGCGGCGGTCGACGCCATCGCGTCGGATCTGGAGGCCGCCGGCCTGCCGGTGCAGCGGATCGAGAACCTGGTGACCGGCCGGTGGCGCAAGCTCGTGTGGAACATCCCCTACAACGGGCTGTCCGTCGTGCTCGACGCGGGCACAGACGAGCTCATGGCCGACCCGGTCACCCGCGCCCTCGTCGAGGAGCTGATGGGTGAGGTGCTCGCCGCCGCGGCCGCCTGCGGGCACCGCATCGAACCCGAGTTCATCGAGTACATGATGCGGACGACCGACAAGATGCGGCCGTACAAAACGAGCATGAAGCTCGACTACGAGGCGGGCCGTCCGCTCGAGATCGACACCATCTACGGCGCGCCACTCGCCGCGGCCCGCGCCGCGGGGTGGGCGATGACCCGCACCGCCGCGCTGTACGCCCAGCTCCAGTTCCTCGATGCGCGCAACCGCAGCGTTGATCTCGAACGCCAACCCCGCACCTGATCGCGCGTCGTCGCGGGGGCCGCCGGATCAGGCTTGGGCCTGGAACCAGGCGCGCCAGCCGGCCTTGAACGCCGCGTCGTAGCGCTCGTACTCCTCGCGCAGCGCGGCTCCCGGCCAGCCCCGCGGCAGCAGGGCGGCGGGTAGCAGCGGGTCCGCGAGCAGGTGCCGCAGCACCGCGGCGGCGATCACGAAGCTCGGCGCAAGCTGGTCCACGTCGCCCGCCTCGAGCGCGTCGATGCTCCCCGCGATCTCCTGGCGCAGCTCGTCGGCGCCGCGCGCCCAGCCCTCCAGATCCCACAACCCGGCGGCGAGGGCTGCCGGATCCCCGGCCGGGGCGCCGACGAACCACTCGCACTGCTCGACGACCACGGCCGACGCGGCGGGCGCCCGATCCGGAGCCAGGTTCGCGGGACGCGTCCACACGCCTTCGCGCCACTCGGCCAGGGTGAGCGCGTGCATCGCGTCGCGCAGCGCCGCCCGCAGGGCCGCGTCGCGGCGCTCGACCGTCACGATCGCCAGCTCCCAGGCATGGGAGTCGGCAACCGGGGCCGGCCGGCGGCTGGCCCCCTGCCGGGCGTGGCGATCCAGCAGGTGACCCGCGAGTCGGTAGTGGCCGTCATCGAGCTCGAGCTCGCCGGCGGCGACCATGCGCGAGAGCGCGACGCGGGTGGTCCCCTCGGAGATGCCGAACAGCTCGCCCGACCGCACGAGCAGGCGACTGGGCAGCTGCGGCGGCTCGACGCCGAGGAGGGTCGAGGCGATCACCGACCGCGCCGACAGGGGCTGCGAGCTGGCCAACGGGTGCGCCCAGTCGACGGCGTCGAGCTCCGCCCCGCCCGGCGCACGCTTGGGAGTGGAAGGCGGTGGCGGCGTTCGGGCCATCGGCAGTCGGTCTCGTTCGCTCGGTGATCGGTCAGATCGGTCGTGGTCAGATCGGTCAGCCGGTGGGCGCCGGCGTGGGTGGGTCGGCGTCAGGCCGGGCCTTACGCCGTTGTGTCACGTGTGTGAGAAGTGTAATATAGCCGGTGATGGCCACCTCGTTCCTGCACAAGACCGATCCGTTGCCCGGTCAGGGCGGCCTGGCTCCGGCCGACGAGCTGCTGCCCCTGGTGCTGCCCACCGACCGCCTCAACGCCAAGGGCATGCCCCAGCCGTTCCTGCGCGACGAGCTGCGGCGCATCCCCAACGCGCGCAACGTCGCCAACGTGGCCGGCGTGTGGCTCCAGTCCTTCGGCCTGATCGCGCTGGCCTGTTGGGTCACCCCGCAGGTCCCGCTCGTCGCGGCGCTGGCGATCTGGGCGGTGACGTTCCTGCTCATGGGTCGCGCCTTCGCGCTGTACGCCATCTTGGGCCACGAGGCCGCGCACCGGCTGCTGTTCTCCAAGAAGAAGCTCAACGACCTCGTCGGCCAGTGGGCGGTCGCCTATCCGGCCTTCGTTCCGCTCGAGGCCTACCGTCGCAGCCACTTCGCGCACCACAAGGACGAGTTCGGGCCCAACGAGCCGGACCTCAACCTCTACAACGGCTACCCCATCACGCGGGCGTCGTTCCGCCGCAAGCTCACCCGCGACGCCGTGGGCATCTCCGGCTGGAAGAACCTGAAGGGCCTGCTCTTCGCGCTCAAGAGCGAGCAGGCGCGGCCGGTGGCGCTCAAGATCATCGCCGCGCAGGTCGCGGTGGCGATCGTGCTCGTGGCGATCGGCGGACCATCGCGCTGGTGGCTCTACCCGTTGCTGTGGCTCGCGCCGTGGATGACCGTATGGCGGGTCATCAACCGCCTGCGGGCGATCGCCGAGCACGGCGGCATGATGCGATCCGACGATCGGCGCCTCACCTCCCACGTCGTGCACCAATCGTTCCTGCCGCGCTTTTGGATGGTGCCGTACAACACGGGCTGGCACCTCGCCCACCACGTCGACATGGGCGTGCCCTTCCAGAACCTGCCGCGGTTGCACCGCGAGCTCGTCGCCAGCGGCTGGGTGGTGCCAGAGATCGAGTACCCCAGCTACCGCGCGCTCTGGCAGGCCGCCTCGTCGCGCGAGGCCTGAGCGGGGCGAGTCGCCGGCGGGTCGCGGCACCGCGCCAACCGAAGAATCCGAGCACGACCCAGCGAAACCACGTACGCTCCCCCGCCATGGCGTCAACAGGAATTTCTCTCATCATCTACGTGGCGTGGCTGGCATTCGGCGTGTTCTGCATCCTCGATGTGCAGAAGCACAGCGAAGAGTCGTTCCAGGCTGCCGGCACACCCAAGCAGACCGCGCTCATCATGACCATCGTCGGTCTGCTCTGCTGCGGGCTCGTGAACCTGTACTACTGGTTCGGCGTGAAGCCCAAGGTCGACGCAGTCGAGCAGGGCGGCGCACCCGGCGGGTATCCCCCCGCCGTCTGACGCCCAGCTGCGGTACCCATCTCGTCCCAACGGCGTGCGTCGTCGATGCACGCCGTTGGCGCGTCCAGGGACGAGATCGAGTCGGCCGCGATTGAGGCCCGGGGTTCACCATCGCTCACCGTCGATCAGGCGCGTCCTACGCTCTCGAGAAAACCGAAAGGGCCTCCCATGTCACCCGTCTTCCTCCAGACCACCACAACGACGTCAGCAGCCGATGCCGGCGTGGCGATCGGCGTGCTCCTCGTCGCCTTGGTCATCGGGCTCGCGGTGTTGGCGTTCAACATCTGGGTCCTGCTCGACATCCTGCGCCGCTCAGATCAGGCGTGGACCTCGTCCGGTCAGAACAAGCAGCTGTGGCTGATCCTGTGGGTCGTCGGCTTGTGCGGCGGGTTCACCACGATCGTGTCGATCATCTACCTCGTGGCGATCAAACCGAAGGTCGCGGCCTACAGCTGACGAACCCGAGGCGGGCATCGACCAGTTCTCCCGACGCGGCGAGGCACCACCGCCTACGCTGCGGCGCATCTCGGTGGGCGTGATCCTGCCGACCAACGCGGGAAAGGACTCGCCATGATGGCAAGCGTCACGCAGACGTTCGCGCAGACGTACTACTCGACCGGCTCGAACGCCGTGTCGTACGGGTTCTGGGCGCTGGGGATCGCGGTGCTCGGGTTCGGCATCTACTGCGCGGTCGACGCCAACAAGTACCCCGACTGGGCGTGGGAGCAGACCGGCCAGAACAAGGCGCTGTGGATGGTCATGCTCATCGGCGTGCCACTGCTCACCTGCTGGTGCTGCGGCCTGTTCTTCGCGGGCCTGATCCCCTCGCTCATCTACTTCCTCAACATCAAGAAGAAGCTCGATGCCGCGCAAGGCGGCGGCGCCGGCGGCTATGGCGCCGGCGGCTTCCCGCCCGGCGGCTACCCACCTCAGGGCTACGGCCAACCCGGTTATGGCCAACCCGGCTACGGCCAGCCCGGCTACCCACCCCAGCAGCCCGGGTACCCGCCCCAGCCGGGCTACGGCCAACCAGGAGAGCAGCCCGGCTACCCGCCGCAGCAACCGGGCTACCCGCCCCAACAACCCGGCTACGGCCAACCGGACTACCCGCCCCAGCAGTACCCGCCGGACTCGGGGGGTCAACCCCCAACCGACGGCGGGTGGCCCTCCCAACCCCAATAGCGCTCTCGGCGGAAGCGTCGACGGACCAACGACCACCGCCGCGTTCTCGGCTCCACCGGACCACCCGGCCAACCCCGCGTTCTCGGCTCCGTGACGGCCCCTCGCGCGCTCGGCTCCACCGGACCAACCGACCAACCCCGCGTTCTCGGCTCCGTGGCGGCCCCTCGGCGCCGGGTCAGCTGGCGTCGTCGGGATCGTCGACCGAGTACAACGGCGTCGGCCCGTCGGTCGCTTCCGATGACGACACGGACTCGAGGTTCGGGTGCTCGTGGTTCGCGTGCTCGTGCCCCCCGTCGTGCGGGTGCGCGTGGGGATGGTCCGGATCGAGGCCTTGCCCGGACGGGTGTCCGTGATCGTGCAGCTGGACCGGCTCCGCGTTGCGATCGTGGCGGTGCGACTCACCGTGGATCCAAGGGACCTCGACCGGATCTTGAGACCCACGGCGGTGCCACGCGTGCTCGGCCTGTTCGATCACATCTCGCCGGGACATGCCGGTGCGGCGGGCGACGCGCACGGCGTCGTCGTGTTCGACCTTGATGCGGCCGCCGCTGACCTTCACCGCCACCGGGTAGCCCTCGACATCGATGTGCTCGATGCGCCGGGACTTGGGCCAGCGCTCGAGGGTCTGGCCCCGCACGCCGAGCGATCCGGTCTCGCGGGTCAACACATCGGCCAGCTGCGCGGCGAGGGCCACGTCGGTGAGCACGGCCACGGTGAACGCCGGGCGTCCCTTCTTCATGATGATCGGCGTGAGCCACGCGTCGTGCGCCCCCGCGGCGAGCAACTCGGCGACGGCGTAGGCCAGCTGCTCGCCGGTGGCATCGTCGACGTTGACCTCGAGCAGCATCACCGGCTGGCCAGCGGGCAACGCCGCCTCACGGGTGCCGACGACGACCTGGGTGAGGTTGGGTCGCTCCCCCAGCTCCGCGGTGCCGGCGCCGAAGCCGACCTGCTCGATGGTCATGGCCGGCATGGGTCCGAAGTCCACGGCCAGCGCCGAGAGCAGCGCGGCGCCGGTGGGGGTCGTCAGCTCCATCGGGATGTCGAGCTGGTAGGTGGGCGCCCCCTTCAACAGCTCGACGGTGGCGGGCGCGGGGTTGGGCATCAGGCCGTGCGCGGCACGCACCATCCCGACCCCGTTGGCCACGGCGCTCGCGTAGACCTCGTCGACGCCGAGGATCTCGAGCGCGGCACACGTGCCGACCACGTCGATGATCGCGTCGATGCCCCCGACCTCGTGGAAGTGCACCTGCTCGGGCGGGCGCCGGTGCAGGTGACCCTCGACCTGGGCGAGCAGGTTGAACGTGGCGAGGGCACGCTGGCGCACGCGGTCAGGCAGACGGGCCTCCTCGACCAGCGCCGCGATGTGCGATGCCGTGCGCACCACCGTCGTCGCCTGCGCATGGACGTGGACCTTGGTGCCGCCGATGCCGGTGCGCATGACCGGCTCGGCCTCGAGCTCCCAGCCGCCGATGGGCAGCCGCTCGCACAGGTTGCGAACCTCGGCGATGTCGGCGCCGGCGTCGACGAGGGCGCCCATCGCCATGTCGCCGGCGATGCCGGAGAAGCAGTGGAACCAAGCGGCGGTGACTTCGCGCCGGTCCTCAGCCACGGGACCCCTCGACCTGTTCGGTGACCACCGAGGCGTTCGGGGTCATGCGCGGGACCCCGAACGGAGGCGACGTCGGCGGCTGGGGCGGCAGTTGGGGCGGCTGGGTCGGTGATGGCGACGGCGGTGATGGCGACGGCGGTGGGGTGGCCGTCGGGATGATGCGCGCCGGGGCGTCGACCAGCACCAGCGGGATGAGGGTGAGCATCCGCAGCACCGCGTTGGCTGCGCCGAAGCCGTTGTCGATGCCGACCACCGGGAGGCCGGCCGCGCCCGACGCCAGCATCCCGAGCAGCGCCGTCACGCCTTCGAACGAGCTGCCGTAGCCCACG
>JBBQHT010000205.1:0-8793 GCA_038324235.1 Acidimicrobiales bacterium | reverse complement strand
GTCGGTGGCTCCATGATGTGGGCGTCTGCGTCGTGCACGATCCGTCCGGCGCTGTACGGCATGGGTTCCCCTTCGCTCGTGACGCGGTCCCCCCGGATCGCGTGCCCGACCACCGTAGCGGCGCCCGCGACCGGCGCCTCGCCGCGGCTCCACCTCACACCACGGGCTTGGTGGGGCGCCGGGGGCCGGGCGGCATCAGCCCGTGCCAGCTCACCGCCGGGCGCGAGCGCGCGGCGATCGAGAGACGGGCACGCGAGGGCTACGGCGCCACCAGTTACGTCACCCTCAATGACACAATGGGTCCAATGGCCCGCTGACACAAGCCCCACCCCAGGTGTAAGGGTAGAGGGCACACGATTTCACGGGGACCTTTGGAGGGTGTTTTGGCGAGCACACAGCAGCGAAGCTACCGGTTCGCGCGTTCCGCGGCGGTGGGGATGTGCGTCGTCGCGATCGCGGCCTCCGCGTGCAGCACCGCGCCGGGAATCGGCAGCGGCGATGCCGGACCGACGTCATCGACGATCCCCGATCTGAACAAGATCGGTGGGACCATCAGCGGCCCCGCTGACGACGCCTCACCCGTCAACGGCGGTCGGCTCGTCGTGGGGATCGAGGCCGAGCCCGAAGGCCTCGTCCCGACGAGCTACGCGTTCTCGAGTTCCGGCCACATGATCGCGTCGGCCGTGTTCGATCCACTGGCGACCCTCGACGCCAATGGCAACGCGGTCCCCTACCTGGCGAAGGCGATCGACCCGTCGGACAACTACCAGACGTGGACCATCACCCTGCCCACTGGGGTCACGTTTCACGACGGGACGGCGTTGGACGCCCAGGCCGTGGTCACGGATCTCGAGGCCTACCGCAAGTCGATCATCACCGGACTGTCCCTCAAGACCGTCACGTCGGTCACGGCCACCGATCCCACCCACGTCGTGGTCAAGTTGAGCCAGCCGATGGTCGCGTTTCCCGCCCAGATGACCACGCAGCCGGGCTACATCTTCGCCCCGGCGATGCTCACGAACCCCGACCTCGCCGGCAAGCCCGAAGGTACCGGCCCGTACGTGTTCGACCGGCACGAGAACTCGAAGGTGTGGTCGTTCAAGAAGAACCCCCACTACTGGCGAACGGGACTCCCCCACCTCGATGCCATCGACTTCAAACCGGTCCCCGACAACCTCGATCGCGTGTCGGGTCTGCAGAAGGGCGATCTCGACGTCATCCACACCAACCGACCGCGCCAGGTGCTCGACCTGCGCACGCTCGACGTGAAGCGGGTCGAGAACGCTGGCGGTGAAGAGGACTACTTGATCCTCAACACCCAGGCGCCGCCGTTCGACAACGCGCTGGCCCGCCAGGCCATCGCCTACGCCTCGGACACCGCCAAGTGGCGCACCGACCAGAACTTCGACGTCGAGCAGCCGGCGAACGGCCCCTTCGCTCCGGGCCAGCTCGGTTACGTCGAGAACAACGGCTATCCGACCTTCGACCTCGCCAAGGCCAAGGACCTCGTCGCGCAGTACACCGCGCAGACCGGCAAGCCCTTCGAGTTCACGTGGCAGACCCAGGAGGACGTGGACGCCCACCAGGAGACCCAGTTCTTCATCGATCTGTACCAGCAGGCCGGCATGAAGGTCTCGGTCGAGGCCAAGCCCCAGATCAACCTCGTCGCGGCCATCGCCAGCGGTTCGTACCAGATGGGCCGCTTCCGGCTCTTCAGCTCGGCCAACCCCGATGTCGATGCCGAGTCGTTCTGGGAGAGCGCCAGCATCCTGCCGCCGGGCAACGTGTCGCTGAACTTCCCTCGCTACCAGAACGCGACGATCGATGCCGCCATCACGAAGGCCAAGGCGTCCACCGACCCGCAGGTGCGCGACCAGGCGTACCAGGAGGTGAACCGCCAGCTCGCCCAGAACCAGCCCTACATCTGGCTCGGGCGACCGGTGTGGACACTCGCGGCGAACCCGAAGGTCAACGGCATCTACGCGGCCGTCAACGGCAGCGTCCAGACCATCGGCGCCAAGACCTGGCTGGCCGAGCTCTGGGTCTCGCGCTGACCGCGGATGATCCGGCGGGTGGGGCATCTGTCCCGTCGCCCTGAGCCCTCCGACTCATTGCGCTCAAGAACGCTCGCACGCCAGCCGACACCTGCTTCGTCAGGTTGCGGCGGCGGAACCACCCGACCTGACGAACCCCAACACCAGCCGCGGTCGCCCCGTCGAGCGGATCAGGTGGACTCCTCACGACCGCCTGATCATCAACGCTCCGACGGGGCGCTGCGTCCTGCTCCCACCCCCCGTCAGCGGCCACCCGCCGCGACGCGTCGCGGCTAGAGGTGCGCGGTGAGGTTGAACGCGTGCAGCGAGGGGCCGCGGTCGGTGATCGCCACCTTCGTGATCGACGCAGGCGACAGGAACATGCGCCACGTGACCTCGTCGCCGACCCCCAGCGCCCAGACCACCGCGGCCTTGATGGGCGACACGTGAGACACCACGACGACGTGCTCGTCGGTGGCTTGGGGCACCACCTCGACGATCGCCCGTTGGACCCGACTCCGGAGCTCGACCAGGGACTCGCCGCCCGGCGGGCAGAAGGTCGGGTCGGCCTGCCAGGTGCGCCACACAGCACCAGGGATCTCGCCGAGCGGGCGGCCGTCGAACTCGCCGTAGTCCAACTCGATCCAGCGGTCGTCGATCTCGACCGGAACGCCGGTCGCGTCGCTGATCGCGGCGGCGGTCTGGCGCGTCCGCGCAAGGGGACTGGCGATGATGCGCATCACGGGTGCGGAGCTCGTCGCAACCGCGGCGGCGACCAACAGCGCTTGGGCCCGCCCCGTTTCGTCCAGCACCGGGTCCAGGCGACCGAGCAGCAGGCCGGCCGCGTTCGCCTCAGTGCGGCCGTGACGCACGAGGGTCAACACGGGCGCACCCCCGATGGTGCAACACGACGCCCGACCCTCACGGCACCAGCTCTCGGGGCAGGTGGCCGGTGCGCACGAACGTTCGCCGATTCTCAGGATCGCCCAACCGGAAGGTGACGTAGCACCAGGCGAGCGCCGCCACGCCGACGATCTCCATGACGATCGCGACGGCGGCGCCGTGATCGAGCTCAGGCACCACGCCAGACCCGAAGTCCAGACCGAAGAACGGCCACCAGAAGACCTGGGTCTGGGTCCACACGCCGTCGAGCACGAGGTGCATCATCAACCCGATCGGGAGGCTGATCCAGCGGCGGCGCACGAGCCGGCGCTCGCGGGTGGCCAGCATCACGATCCCCAGCAGCGCGACGACGAACACCAAGGTGTGCAGCAGCCGCGGGCCGCCGAGCAGGACCTCACCGATCGGCAGCACCGAGCCCAGCATCACGAGCCGGTAATCCAACGCCGGGCTGCGAAACACCATCCACACGAACGCGAAGCTCACCCCGATGAACCAGAGGAACATCGGCTAGCCGCGCAGGCCGCGGACTGCGCCGACGCTCATCGCACCAGGATGCGGCCGCACTCGTCGCACGTGGCCAGCGCGTCGGGTGGCATCCGGTGGAGGTTGTCGAGAGCCATCGACGACAGGGTGAGGTGGCACCCACTGCAGTTGGTGCCGACCAGGCGGGCGACGGCGATGCCCCGGTACTGCGGTCGCAGCTTGTCGTACGCCTGCACCAGATCGGCGGGCACGTTCGCCACGATCTGGTCCCGCTCGGCCCGGGCCTGATCGAGCTCGGCGCCGACCGCGATCTCGGCCGCCGCGAGCGCCGCGGCGATCGCCTCCCCCTCGGCCAGGAGCGCCGCCGCAGCAGCGGTGTGCTGCTCGAGCAGCCCGTCGAGGGGCTCGGCCGCCTCCATGTCCTCGATGACCTTGTCCTCGAGCTCGCGCTGGCGGCGCTTCAACGAATCGAAGTCGGCCTGCAGCGCCTGGAGCTCCTTGGGTGAGGTCACCGTGCCGCTGTAGAGCTTGGTGTGCACCTCGGTGGCCTTCGTCTCGACGATGGCGACCTCGTCCTCGATCCGCTTCTGCTCGCGGGCGACCTCGTCGCGCTGGCCCTGCACGCCGGCCTGCTCCTGCGCGAGCGCGGCGACGGCCCGCTGGTTGGCGACCACCTGCTCGCGCTCGGGCAACGTGGCCAGCTTGTGCTCGAGTTGTTCGATGGTCGTGTCGTGTTCCTGCAGATGGAGCAACTCGTCGAATCCGGTCATGGTGCTATCCGCGGGAAACCCCGGCGGTGTCCTCCTCAGCCACCCACGACTCGAATGCCGTGGCGTTGCCGCCGATCGTAGCGGTCATCGTTTGGGAGCAGGTGTGGGCGAGACGGGATCGGAGCCGTTGTTGAACCGGTTGTCGCCCAGACCCTTGGCGTTGCGCCCGCCGCGGGTCGGTTGGCACTTCGGGAAGGGCACCACTGGCCGGTTCTCGTGGTACGTCTGGTTGAAGTCGTGCCAGATCATGGCGGGATACGTCCCGCCGAAGTTCTGCACGCCGTTGAGCGTGTTGATGTTGTCGGTCTCGTTCTCGGGGTTGCCCAGCCAGATCGCCGTGGTCAGGTACGGCGTGAAGCCGACGAACCAGACGTCGGTGCCGTTGTCGGTGGTACCGGTCTTGCCGGCGGCCTCCTGCTTGTTCAGGCGAGCTCGGGTGGCGGTGCCGTTCTTGGTGTTGTCGTTGAGGATCTGGGTCGCCAGGCACGCGGATTGCTGAGACACCGCACGGGTACCGGCGAACTGGTGCTGGTAGATGACCTTGCCGTTGCGATCCTCGATCCTGTCGACGTAGTGGTACGGCTCGTGCACGCCACCGTTGGGGATCGTGGAGTACGCCGACGCCATCTCGATCGGGGTCGTGAGGTCGGTGCCGAGCGTGAGGGTGAGGTTCGGGTGGAGCTCGGAGGTGATGCCCAGCTTCTTGGCCGTCGCGATGATGTTCTCGCGCCCCACGACCAGGCCGAGCCGCACGAACGCGCCGTTGGACGAGGCATCGGTGACGCTGGTGAGCGTGCCGCCGGGACCATGGGCGTCCTTGTAGGGGTTCGGCTCACCGCCCGGGTTCGGGAACGCCATCTCGCCCCCGATCGTGTCGTTCGGGACGTTGCCCTGTTCGAGCGCGGTGAGCAGGGTGTAGGTCTTGAACGACGAGCCGGTCTGGCGACCAGGCTGATGCGTCGTGAGGTTGTACTTGTAGGCGGCGAAGCCCGGCCCCCCGACCATCACCCGCACGGCGCCGGTGGACGGCTCGACCGAGACGAGCGTCCCCACGACGCCCTTGGTGTTCTGGGGGGTGCGCTTGCGCACGACGTCTTCGCCCACGGCCTGCATGGCCGGATCAAGGGTGGTGTAGATCTTCAGGCCACCACCGAACACGTTGTTGTAGCGCTCGTTGTAGTCCGTGCCGAGGTTGAACTCCGGGTCGTTGAGCAGTTGCTGCTTGACCTCCTCGGCGAAGTAGCCTTGCTCCTCGGGGAGCTGCAGGTTGTCGCAGTTGGTCGACGCCGCGTCGTCGACCTTGCACAGCGATTGGGGTAACGGCGCCGAGCCGAACGCCCGGGCCTGTTGCACGGTCAGCTTGTCCAGGTGCACCAGCCGGTCGAGGGCGATCTGGCGTTGCTTGGTCGCCGCCTCGGGGTGCAACGTGGGGTCGTAGCCCACCGGGTTCGAGATCAGCGACGCCAGCATCGCGCCCTCGGCCCACCCCAGCTCGTTGACGGGCTTGCCCCAGTACGTCTCCGATGCGGCCTGCACGCCGTAGGCGCCGGACCCGAAGTAAACGGTGTTGAGGTACTTCTCGAGGATGATGTCCTTGGCCACCCGCGTCGGATCGGGAGCGCCGTTCTGCTCGGCGATCCGCGTGAGCTTCTGCTCGAGGCGGACGGCGATCGACGCCTCCTTCGACTTGCGGTCGAAGTCCTGGTTCGAGTTGAGGATCGCGTTCTTCACCAGCTGCTGGGTGATCGTCGACCCGCCCTGCTGGATCCCGCCGGCCGAGACGTTCTCCAGCAGAGCCCGGAAGTTCGCCCGCAGGTTGACGCCGCCGTGGTTGTAGAAGTCCGCATCTTCGACCGCGAGCACCGACTCGTAGACCGTGTTGGGCACCACGTCGAGCGTGACCGGCGAGCGGTTCTCCCGCCCGTGCAACGTGGCGATCGTGGCGCCGTCACTCGCGTACATGTACGACCGGACCGCGAACGAATCCAGCTGGTTGAGGTCGATGTCCTCGTCCTCGGACCGGTTGGCCGTGACGATGTCGTGCGCGTACGGGCTCACCGCGGCGACCGTGCCCGCGAGGAGCACGCCGGTCAGGACGATCACGAGGATGAGGCGGAGAAGGCTGCGCACGGAGCCACGACGATACCTGCCGCTCGCCGCGGCGACGAGTCACCCCTCGGGCGGGGCGGGCTGCACGCCCGCCCCGGTGGCCGGCCCGAGCGAGCCGAGGTTCCTGGTCCCCCGGCGACCCGGGTGTCGGCATCGCGACCAGGTTCGGATAGGTTGCCGAACCGAGGCGGTCCCCTGCGGCGGGGCCGCTGGGGGATCGATCGAAAGGCGCCACATGGCCCACCCGCGCAAGTTCCGATTCGGTGTGCAGCTGTCCAAGGCCGAGAGCGGGCCGGAGTGGGCCGCGTTGGCCCGCAAGGCCGAGGACCTGGGGTACTCCAGCGCCTTCCTCCCGGACCACTTCGGCGATCAGCTCGCCCCGATGCCCGCCATGATGGCGCTCGCCGACGCCACGACCGATCTGCGGGTCGGCGCGCTGGTGTTCGACAACGACTACAAGCACCCTGTCGTGTTCACCAAGGAGATCGCCACGGTCGACGTGCTGTCCGGGGGACGGGTCGAGCTCGGCATCGGCGCCGGCTGGATGAACACCGACTACGAGCAGTCAGGCATCCAGCACGACTCGGCCAAGGTGCGCGTCGATCGGATGGAGGAAGGCATCGCGGTCATGAAGGGCCTGTTCGCGGACGGGCCGTTCAGCTTCGAGGGCGAGCACTACACGATCACGGCGCACGACGGCCTGCCCAAGTCGGTCCAGAAGCCTCACCCGCCGTTCCTCATCGGCGGCGGCGGCAAGCGGGTGCTCACGATCGCCGCGCAGCAGGCCGACATCGTCGGCATCAACCCCGCCATCAAGTCGGGCAACGTCGACGCCGCGTCCGCGGCCGATGCCACCGCGGAGGCCACCGACCGCAAGTACGGCTGGATCAAGGACGCCGCCGGCGACCGGTTCGACGACCTCGAGATCAACTGCCTCTGCTTCGCCTGCATCATCACCGACGACCCCGCCTCGATGCACGAGATGATGGCCGGCATCTTCGGGGTCACCCCGGCGGAGGTGGCCGAGGTCCCGCACGTGATGATCGGCTCGGTCGATTCGATCTGCGACGATCTCCAGGCCCGCCGCGAGCGGTGGGGCATGTCGTACTTCGTCGTGCAGGCCGACGCGATGGATGCCGCGGCCCCGATCATCGCCCGCCTCGCCGGCACATGAGCGCGTCCCCGGTGCCGAGCGGCGCGCCGACCGCAGTACCGGCGACGTCGCTCGCCTTCGCGGGAGCCGGACGGATCACCGTGATCCACGGCCTCGCCGCCCAGGCCACTCCCGGCGTCACGATCACCAAGGTCGCATCGCGGACACCGGCGTCGGCTGGGGAGCGGGCCGGCCAGATGGGCGCCGAGCCCTGCACGTATGCCGAGCTGCCCGCCGGCGCCGACGTGGTGTTCGTGGCGAGCCCGCCGGCCCAGCACGCCGAGCACGTCATCGAGGCGCTGCAGGGCGGTGCCGCGGTGATCGTGGAGAAGCCGCTCACCACCACCCTCGACGACGCCGACCGCCTGGTCACGGCGGCGGCGGCGAGTGGAGGCCGGGTCGGCTACGCCGAGAACCTGGCGTTCGCGCCCGCGATCGAGCTGGCTCGCACCCACCTCGGCGCCCTCGGCGCCCCGCACTACATCGAGGCCCGAGCGCTGTCCGTGCGGCCCGATTGGGGCAGCTTCCTGACCGAGGGCTGGGGCGGTGGCGTCCTGTTCGACCTGGGCGTGCACCCGATCGCCCTCGTGCTGCTGCTCGCCCGCGACGCTCGGCCCGTGTCGGTGTCCGCCCGACTCGAGGGGGCGCCGGACATCGCCGTCGACGAGCACGCCGAGCTCACGGTCACGTTCGACACGGGGCTGCGAGCCTCGATCACGGCGAGCTGGCGCCACCCCGACCACGTCTGGGACCTCGAGGCCGCCAGCGCCTCGGGTGTCGTGCGCGTGGAGCTCCTGCCGAACCTGGCCCTCGAGGTCGACGGCACCCCCGTCCCGGTCCCGGCCCCGAGGTCGGACCTGCCCGCGCCGCAGCTCGAGCAGATGGGCTACACCGGCCAGCTCACGACCTTGCTCACCGACTTCAAGGCCGGCCGGGAACCGGAGATGAGCACGACCTTCGGGCGCGACGTCCTCGATCTGGTCTGCGGCGCCTACGCGTCAGCCGGCCACGACGGCGCCCCCGAACCCCTCCCCTTCACCGGCGCCCGCGACACCACCCCCCTCCACCTCTGGCGTCCCTGACCGTCACTGGCCCTCGCTGACCGTCCCCGCCCCACCCGTTCACCTCCCGTTCTGGGCCACGTGAGCGCCCCTCCCCACGCCTCCTCGGCCACCCCGGCGCCGTTGACTCCCGGTTCTCGGCCACGTGAGCGCCCCTCCCCACCCGTTCACTCCCGTTCTCGGCCACGTGAGCGCCCCTCCCACGCCTTCTCGGCCACCCCGGCGCCCCGCCCCCCGCCGTCTCGGCCCCCCCGGCGCCCCTCCCCACGCCTTCCAGGCCC
>JBBQHT010000204.1:0-8819 GCA_038324235.1 Acidimicrobiales bacterium | reverse complement strand
TGAACCTACGACCTTCGGGTTATGAGCCCGACGAGCTACCAGACTGCTCCACCCCGCGGCGTGGGACAGAACCTAGCAGCGTCGGCGTCTGGCGCCAACCTGAGATCCCGACTCGACGGCCACAGACGGCGCCCGGCTACGTCCAGTGCTCGGCTCTGCGAGGCGTGACCGATGCACGAACGCCAAGGAAGGGCCGCAGCCAAGCCAAGATCGCCGAACTAGGGGCCTCAGGCGAGCCGAGAACGCCAGGACCAGGGGCCACAGCCGAGCCGAGAACGCCAGACCAGGGGCCACAGCCAAGCCAAGAACGGCAGTAGGGCCATAGCAGAGCCGAGAACGCGGGGTTCGGTCCTGGCCTACGGGACGGCGGCGGCGGTGGTCGTGGTGGCGTCGGTGATCGGGGGTGTGTCTGTCGCCCCGGTGACGGCCCCGGCGGCAGTCGTGGTCGTGGTCGTGGCGGACGCCCCGGCGGGCGTGTCGCCGAGCAGCTGTTGGGCCTGCTTGATCTTGTCCGTCGCCTCGTTGACCTTCTTCTGGTACGTGCCCAGGTCGCGGTCGTCATACGCCTTCTGGGCGTCGGCGAGCAACTGCTCGGCCTGGTTGATCAGCTCGGCGGCAGTCGGGCCCGTCGTGGTCGGCGGGATCGTGCTGCCGTCGGGCGTCGTGCCCGGCGTCGTGGGCGTCGTGGTCGTGGGTGTCGATCCCACCGGTGCGTTCGGCGCGGTGCCGCTGTCGGTGTTCGTCTCGAACGTCTGGGGGTTCGAGTTCGGCAACAGGGTCCGGACCGCCTCCTTGTACGACGACTTCACCACGACGCGACCGCCGTAGTACACGATCACCCACCGCACGAGCGGGTTGGCCTGCTTGTCCCCGCTGGATACCACGTACAGCGAACGGACGTACATGATGGACTTGTCCACCGGCACCAGCAGCAGATCGCTGAAGTACACGGTGGAGCCCTGCTGGTTCAGCTGGGTGATGATCGATGACACCGCGGCGTCGCTCAGCATCTTGGTGCTTACGATCGTCGGGCCTTCGATCTGATCCGCTTCGTTGGTCTCGTAGACCTGGAGCCGACCCAGATCGTCGCCGTCCGAGCGCGCCACGATGAACGCGGTCAACAAGTTCTTCGAACCGTCAGTGGAGAACGGTTGGTACGAGCGCATCAGCATGAAGCCAGGTTCCGTGTCGCCCTCGAACTTGTTCATCACGTAATAGGGCGCTATTCGATCCGTGGTCTGCACGGGCACGATCTGTTGCAACTGCGGGTTCGCCTGCGCAACTGCGGCCGCCGCGTTGGCGGTGGTGCTCGCCGACTGCACCGTGACGGCGGGGGCGGCAGGCGGCTCCCAGGCCTTGTCGTACTTGTAGAAGTTGGTCGGATCCAACAGGTGATACCGACCGTACAGGTCGGTCTGCACCCGGAAGATGTCCTCGGGGTAGCGCAGGTGCGCCCGCAGATCCGAGGAGATGTCGCTGCGGTCGGTGAACAGCTCGGGGAAGGCCTGCTGGTATGCCGCTATCACCGGATCGTGCGGGTCCATCACGTACAGCTTGATGGACCCGTCGTACGTATCGACCACGGCCTTCACCGAGTTGCGCACGTAGTTGAACGACTGGTTGCGCAGGTCTTTCGGCGAACCGACGCCAGAGGCATCGTGGAACTCCGAGTTCGGATAGAGGTCCGAGGTCGTGTACCCGTCGACGATGTACACCGTGTGGCGGTCCACCACCGCGGGGTACGGATCGGTGTCGAAGGTGAGGAACGGCGCGGCAGTCTGCACCCGCTGGCGCACATCGCGCACGTACAGGATGCGGGACTGATCGGTGATGTACTGCGAGATCAGAAGGTACGGATCGCTGTACTTCACGAAGAACGCCAGGCGGCGGCCGAGCGAATCGAGTGGCACGCCGCCCTCGCCGCCGTAGATCAGTGACGGATCGGCCGAGTTGCGCACGTAGTCGAACTCAGGCGCCGACGTGTTGACCACCGAGTAGAGCTGCGCGGTCTGCGGGTTGTCGGTGTCCATGAAGTAGTTGTTGGGCTGATCCGTGCGCAGATCGATCGACGGCGTGGCGCCGGAAGGTGTGCTGACCGGGATGTCGCGCACGGCGTAGTCCGGGGCACCGCCATTGACCCCGCTGCCCGCCGCCAGCGCCAGCCCGTATCCGTGCGTGTAGTTGAGGTGGACGTTCTCCCACGACGTGGACGGGAGATTGTTGACGTTCATGTCGCGGTTCGCGACGACCACCTGGGTCTTGGCGACGCTGCCGTTGGGCAGCTTCATCGGGTACCGATCGGTGGCCACCTGGGCGAACTGCAGCGGCGACACCTGCGACTGTGCCTTCTGGAAGGTGTCGCGCACCCGCTTGGGGTCGAGCAGCTGCACGTTGCGGATCACGTCGGGGTTGTCGTTGACCGCCTTCGTGGCGGCATCCACCGAGGTCGAGTACGAGAACGGCTTCACCTCGATCTTGTCCAGCCCGTACGCGGCGCGGGTGGCCTCGATGTTGTTCTGGATCGCGGTGGCTTCCTTGGTGGACTCCTCCGGCTTCACGATCACCTGCTGGTAGATCGCCGGATAGGCCTCGCCGATGACGACGGCGACGAGCGCCCAGAGCCCGACGGCCACGACGGGCAGCACCCAACCCCGCCGCCGGATGTTGACCAGGAACAAGAAGAACGACGCGAGCGCGACGAACAGCAGCAGGTAGATGGCGGGCAGTTGCGCGTGCACCTCGGTGTAGGTGGCGCCGTTGACCGTGCCGCGGTCGGAGAAGAGGATCTGATACTGCTGCAACCAGTAGTCGCCGGCCTTCACGAGGGCGAGCAGCGCGAGCAGCACCGACAGGTGCGCCTTGACCTGGGGCGTGACCCGCTCGAAGGGCGACTGCAGGCGAATGCCACCGTTGAGGTAGTGCGCGACCGCGGTGATCAAGAAGATGATGACGAGCGAGGCAAACAGCCAGTCGACGACCGAGGTGAGGAACGGCAGGCGAAAGACGTAGAAGCCCACGTTGTTGCCGAACTGCGGGTCGGTCGTGGCGAAGTCGCCGCCGTTGTTGAACAGCACCCACTCGTTCCACTGGCTCGACATGCCGGCACCGGTGATGAACGCGAACACCAGGGCCACCACGAAGCGGAGAGCGCCGGCGCGGCGGTCGACCAGCTGGTGGTACCGGTTGAGCAGCTCCTCGTCCGGCCCGAGGGGGCGGAACTTGGGCGACAACCGATCGGCGATGAACAGGTTGAGCCACAGCCCGAGGAAGAACACCAGGGTGAACACCGCCGCCAGCTCGACCTTGATGGCCAGCGTCTTGGTCCAGACCTTGGCGAAACCGACCGAATCGAACCACAGGTAGTCGGTCCAGAACTCCGCGATCTGGCGCAGGAACGTGAAGAGCACGAACAGCACGACCGCCGCGATGATCAGGACGACGCGCCCGCGCCCGGGCGCCCGGGGGCGGCGGCGGCGCTGGGGCATCTCAGAGGGGGGTCGCATGGTGGCTCAGCCTATGGGTTGGTGGCGGGAAGGAGCGACGCGGGAGCGGGGGTCATCATCGCGAGCGATCGGGCCGGAGGGCTCGCGGGTCCCATCGGATCTCAGTGGGCCGTGGTCCCCGGGGTGCGGGCGGCGGCCGCCTGCTGGACGGCTTCGGTGTCGCCGCCGTTCTCGGCGAGCGCCGCGAGCGCCTCGTCGAGCGTGCCGACGCCGACCACCTTCATGTCGCCGGCCCACTTCTTGGCTTCTTCGAGTTCCTCGTTGGGGACGATGAACAGGTCGACCCCGGAGCGCTGGGCCAGGAAGGTCTTCTGGCGGATGCCCCCGATCGGGCCGACCGTGCCGTCGAGGCTGATGGTGCCGGTGGTGGCCACGTGCTTGCCCCCGGTCAGGCTCCCCGGGGTGAGGATGTCGATCACGCCCAGGGTCAGGGCGAGGCCCGCCGACGGGCCCCCGACGTCCTTCGTGTCGATCGAGAGGTTGAACGGCAGCTTGAACTGGGTGTCACGGGTACCGAGGTCAACGCCGAGCAGCGGCTTGGCCGCATCCTCGGGTGAGCACTCCTTGGCCGGATCCGGATCGCAGCGCGAGGCGAGGGTGACCGTCTCGGTCCGTTGCGGCTCGCCCGGCGCGGACTCGATGGTCAGCGTGAGCGAGTCGCCGGGATTGCGGGTGCTGATCGCTTTCACGGCGTCCTCGCCGACCTTCACCGGCTGCCCGTCGATCGCCACGATCGTGTCGTTCTCCTTGAGCACCTTCTCGGCGGGGCGCCCCGGCCCCACGCGTCGCACCAGCGCCCCCGAACCGGTGATGTCGACCGGGTAGCCGAGCTTGCGCAGCGCCACGACCTCGGCATCGCGCTTGGAGTCCGACATCATCTCCAGGTTGATCTGGCGCGTCTGCTCAGGCTGGTTCGGCCCGTCGACCTTGTCGGCCTCCACCAGCTCAACCGCAGGGTCGAAGCGGGCCAGCAGGTAGTCCGCCACGGTTGCCCGCTTGGACGACACGGTCGTGAAGTCGATCTGGCCGCTGTCGTCCCGGAAGACCGGGGAGCCATCCACCGAAACCAGTCCCTCGGTCGGGTACAGCGTGCCCGGCGAGTACCGGTAGTAGGGCAACCGGATGAACGAGATGCCGACGATGATCGCCAGCAGCACGCCGACCGACGCACCGACGATGTAAGAGCGCGTGCGGCGCTTGGCCGCCAGGAGGTCGGCCTCATCAGGCCCACCAACGGGAGGCGTCTCACCCGCATCCGGTGACGCCGCGGCATCGCCAGGACCGGGGCCGGGACTGGTGAGAGCACCGGGGACCGGGCTTGGGACCGGGCTTGGGGCGGTGGCGGGAGCGGGTACGCTCGGGCCCAGCGCATCGACAGCAGCAGGCTGGTCAGCCTCGTCGGAGTGGCTCATCGATTCTCGGCAACAGCTCGTGGGGATGTCGCATGCATAGTGGGCTCGCACAGACTGCCACGGAACCGGCCCAGTTCCACCGCGCGCGAGGCCATCGCACCGAGCGGCGGTCGACCCCGTGACCGGCCGTTCACCGATCGGGCGCGCCAAGGTCACGGTGCCGGTCGTCAGCCCCTTCCCCGACAAGCCGTCGAGTCATCGCCCACGGTGGTGGGAGCGGCTCCGTGGCATCGGGGGCATGACGCTGGTCGTGGTGGTCACCGGCATCGTGCTGGCCCTGACGATCGGGCTCACGCTGCTCGCGATCGCCATCTTCGTCGCCACCGCGTTCAACTGATCCGGCGCCGCCGCTCAGCGACTGCGGTCGGTCGCGCCGTACACCGCGTGGTACCAGAGGTCGGCGCAGGTGGTGACGGCCGCCTCGAGCTCGTCGTCGCTCGCGGGCGAGGTCGGATCCCCGAGGACGAGGTGGGTGAACCCGTACCACTCAGCCATCGACGCCAGCGCCTGCGCGGCTGCCCTCGGATCGAGCGCGCGGACCACTCCGGCCTCCTGCTCGCGCTCGAGCCGGTGGGCGATGCGATCGGTGAAGTGCAGACGGATCTGGCGCCAGCTCTCCTCCACCTGCGCGCTCAGCATCATGCCTTCGAGGAACGCGCGCATGAGGCCGCGGTCCTGCACGAACACCTTCAGGAACCCACGGATCGCGAGGGCCACGCTGTCGTAGCGGTCCTCGGTGCGCGCCGCCCGCGAGTCGAGGCGGATCTGCTCCTCGATCCCAGCGAGCACCTGCGCGAACGCCTCGTCCTTGTTCTTGAAGTAGAGGTAGAAGGTGCCGTGGGCGGTGTCGGCCCGCTTGGTGATCGCCCCGACGCTGGCCGCCTGGTAGCCCCGCTCCGCGAACACATCATGGGCGGCGCTGAGCATCCGCTCCCGTGTCTCGGCCGCCTGCAGCTGCCGCTTGTTGAGACGAGGTTCGACCATCGGTACTCCGCACGAGGGGACGCGCGGGCGATCGACGCGGTCCGATCCGCAGGGGAATGGGCCACGGTGATCCGCCGCTGCGCTACAACGGGATCTGCATGACGGGACCTGAGCCGCTACCGACCGACGAACCACGACCTGCGCAGCGGAACCTAGCCGACCGGATCACCCGTCGCCGCGCCGCGGCGATCGCCGGCCACACCGGTGACGCGGGCACCGCGCGGCTGCTGCTGACCGACCCCGATCCGGGCGTGCGCGGCACCGCGCTGGGCGCCCTCGCGCGGGCGGGCGCGCTCACGGCCGACGAACTGCGCGCCGTGTGCGCCGATCCCCAGGTCGCCGTGCGGCGTCGCGCCGTCGAGGTGCTGGCGACGTGGGTGGCACCCACCGACGACGAGCTCGCGACCGAGACCGAGCCAGGCGCCGCCGACGATCACGTGTCGTTGTTGCCGCTGCTGCGGGACCAGGACCCGTCGGTGGTGGAGATGGCGGCGTGGGCCGCCGGCGAGATCCTGGGACGCGCCGCGGAGGCGGGCTCGCCGCTGCCCGAACCTGAGGTCGTGGACGAGCTGATGACCATCACCATCGGTCACGCTGACGCGCTGTGCCGAGAGGCGGCAGTTGCGGCGCTGGGCGCGGTCGGCGACGAGCGGGCCCTGCCGGCGATCCTCACCGCCACGACGGACAAGGCGACCGTACGGCGCCGCGCGATCATCGCCCTCGCCCCCTTCGACGGCCCTGCGGTCGACGACGCGTTGGCGACGGCGCGCACCGACCGCGACTGGCAGGTCCGCCAGGCGGCCGAAGACCTCCTCGCCATCCAAGCCGACGCACCACCCGATCCAAACGACCCCAACCTGTAGGCCGCCCCGTCGCCCGGCGACGCCCACGCCTCCAGGCACGCAAGGACCACCGAACCTGGCGACGGACCCGTCCCTCCAGCGACGCCCACGCCTACAGGAACGCAAGGACCACCGAACCTGTCGGCCGATCCGTCGCTCCGGCGACGCCGACGCCTACAAGAACGGGAGGGCGGTCAGTCGGTCCAGATCGGGGGGCGCTTCTCGAGGAACGCGGCGATGCCTTCGCGCGCGGCGGGGGTCTGGCTCGCCGCCGCCATCACCTCCACGGCGTACGCGTAGGCCTGCGGCTGGTCCATGCCGATCTGCGTGTAGAACGCTCGCTTGCCGAGCGCCTTGGACGCCGCGCTCCCCCGCGTCGCCCGGGCCAGCAGCGCGCCGACCGCCGCGTCGAGCTCGTCGGCGGGCACCGCGGCGTTGATCATCCCCCATGCTGCGGCGGTGGACGCGTCGACCACATCGCCCGTGAGCGCGAGCTCGAGCGCCCGCTTGCGCGGCAACGATCGGCCGACCGCCACCATCGGCGTCGTGCAGAACCACCCGCCCTTGCCGCCCGGCACGGCGAAGCCGGCCGATTCGGCGGCCACTGCAAGGTCGCAGGTGGCGACGAGCTGGCAGCCTGCGGCGGTCGCGAGCGCGTGGACCCGAGCGATCACGACCTGCGGGATCGCCTGCATCGTCTGCATCAGGTCGGTGCACACGAGCAGCAGCGTCCGCATCGACCCCAGGTCCGCGCCGGCCATGTCGGCGAAGTCGTGGCCGGCGGAGAACACCGGGCCCTCCGCCGCCAGGATCACGCCCGTCGCGTCGCTCCCACCCACCGCCGTGAACGCCGAGAGCAGTTCCTGCAGGTGCACGAGCGACAGGGCGTTGCGCTTCGCCGGCAGGTTCATGGTGATCGTGGCGACCGGTCCCTCACGTGTCACCCGGATGCACTCGTAGTTCTCGGTCACAGCCGCTCCCCTCTCGTCGACCGCACCGCGGGACCGCGGCGAACCGCGACCACCGCGCCCGTCGATCAGTCCATGAACATCACCTTGAGGTCGTCGTACGCCTCGACGCAATGACCAGCACCGAGCACGACGCACTCGAGGGGCGCATCGACCAGGTGGACCGGGATCTCGGTCTCCTGCTCGAGCCGAAGGTCGAGGCCCTGCAACATGCCGCCGCCGCCGACCAGGTAGATCCCCTGCTGGATCAGGTCCTGGGCCAGCTCCGGCGGTGCTTGACCGAGGCACGCGATCACGGCGTCGACCATGGCCGACACCGGTTCGTCGATGGCCTCGCGCACCTCTTCGGAGGACAAGATGACGGTCTTGGGCAGGCCGCTCATGAGCTCGCGGCCGCGCACCTCGGCGGAGTACTCGTGCTCGGTCGGCCACGCCGAGCCGATGGTGACCTTGATCTCCTCCGCCGTGCGCTCACCGATGGCGATGCCGTACTCGCGACGGATGTAGGTCTGGATGCTGGCGTCGATGTCGAACGACCCGACGCGCACGGCCTCGAGGGCGACGACCCCCCCGAGCGAGATCAGCGCGACCTCGGTGGTGCCGCCGCCGATGTCGATGACCATGTTGCCGAGCGGCTCGTTGATGGGCAGCCCGGCCCCGATGGCCGCGGCCATCGGCTGCTCGATCAGGTGCGCCTCGACCGCGCCCGCTCGGCGGGCGGCTTCGATGACCGCTCGCTGCTCGACCGCAGTGATCGCCGACGGCACGCAGATGACGACCCGCGGCCGGTTGAAGCGCGAGATCTTCACCCGCTGCAGCAGCAGGCGGATCATGCGCTGGGTGATCTCGAAGTCGGTGATCGCGCCCTTGCGCAGGGGGCGGACGGCCACGATGTAGCTGGGCGTGCGCCCGATCATCTGCCACGCCTCGTGCCCCATCGCCAGCACGTCCTGCGTGCGGCTGTTCAACGCGATCACCGAGGGCTCGTTGAGCACGATGCCCTCGCCGCGCGCGTACACCAGCGTGTTCGCGGTACCGAGATCGATGGCCAGGTCTCGAGCCAGGGCTCAGCGCTCCCCGTCGTACCGACGATCGGCGTCGGTCATGTTG
>JBBQHT010000203.1:0-8863 GCA_038324235.1 Acidimicrobiales bacterium | reverse complement strand
ACACGGGGCCTCCATCGCCGAGTTTGATGGCGATCGCGGCCGCGGCGAGCAACGGGGCCGCGAGGACCAGCACGACCGTGGCGAGGACGATGTCGAGCGCCCGCTTCACCCACCGCTTGCCCGACGCAGCCCCCGCCCGCTCGAGGTAGAAGAACGGTTCGTTGGCCATGGGCGCGGCGCGCAGGCGCCTCGTGTCGACGCTCCACAGACCGGGCCAGAGCTGCACGTGGGTGCCGGTCACCTGCAACGTGCGCACGAGGAGGTGGAAGTCCCCACCCGAGGCGATGCTCGGGCTGACCACGACGCTGTCCACCCCGGTGAGGTCGACGGCCAGCGCCGCTCGGTCGACGGGACCCAACCACGGCACGGCCGCCAGCGCCCGGCCGTCGTCGGGTCGCTCGCGCGTCCCGACCCACCCCACGACGTCGCACCCGGTCTCGGGGTGCGCGGCGAGCAGGGCGACGAGGCGCTCGACCTCGGCGAGGGACCCCACGACGATCACGCGCCGGAAGTACCGGCCCCGCACCCGGCTGGTGGCCAACCACTGCTCGAACCCTTCGCGGCCCACCAGCAGCCCAGCCGAGATGAGCGCGAAGCTGACGAGGGGCCGAGTCGCCGAGGTCGCGGCGGCCGCCGAGGACGCGGCGCCGACGCTGCTGTCGTAGATCCAGGCCAGTGCGGGGGCCAGCGTGGCCGCGAGCACGATGCGCCGCCGCGCGACCCGGCGCACGACGCACACGCGCGAGCGGTACAGGTGCAGCGCGCCGAGGGCCGCTACCGTCACGGCCACTGCCGTGACGGTCTGGAGCAGGGCCTCGATCAGGCTGATCGGGGCGTCGCCGCCGCGGGTCAGCGCCCAGGCGCCGAACCAGGCCACCATGACGACGAACGCGTCGAGTCGTACCAGACGGCGCCGCAGGGGCGGGGCGGAAGGTGCGGTGTGCTCCTGGGGGACCTCGTCCTCGGGCAGGGGGAAGGAGGTCACCGCCCACGGGGAGAGCGCTATCGTCTCGGCGCCCGCAGGGGCCTCCGGGAGTTGCTGCCCGCAAACGTCAGGACTGGGATCGGTAACCAGTGACACCGCCGAATCCTCCTGCGCCGTGGACTCACCGAGGCCCGCTCGGACCTCGATGACCACTGTCGCGGGCAACCGTGAAGCGCTCCTGAAGCGCCCCTGAGTCCTCACTGAACTCCCGGTCCCTCACGGAGTGCCCTTCCCTCACCGCGCGCCCTTCCCTCATCGCGAGCCGGGCGCGGCCGGTGTCTGCCGCCGTGCGGATCAGGAGAAAAGGGGCCGGGGCTGGTCGGGGGACCCGAGGATGACGTCGTAGCGCGCCCGCGGGTTGACGTGCGCGGCGTGCAGCGCATCGAGCGAGCGGCGCAGCAGTTCCTCGGCGTTGTCGTCGCCGACGGGGAAGCTGAGGCCGAGGTTGGGGCGCACGATCACGGTCTGGGTCGCGAGCTCGAATGGCTCGTCGAGGGCGACGATGACCCGCTGGGCGATCTGGATCGCTTCGTCGAGTGAGCGCAGGTCCTCGCACAGGAGGGCGAACGTGCAGGGCGCGAGCCGACCGGCGATGTCACCCACGCGGATCGCCGCGGAGAGCCGCGCCGCGATCTCGCGCAGGAACCGCTCATGCTCGGCCGGGTCGAGCTCAGGCGACGACACCTCCTTCACCTCGGTGACGAGCAGGGCGAGGGTCAGCGACTGGCGGCTCAGCCGCACGAGGGAGCGGTGCAGGTGTTCGAGCAGGGCCGGCAACGTGGCCAGGCCGGTCTCGTCGTCATAGGCCGGTGACCATCTGGTCCCTGGCAGGCGGATCTCGTCGGTGGTGCTGGTGATCGTGGAATTGTCTCGTGACGTCGGCATCGCGACCGTGTGGTTCCTTGGGTTGGTGATCTGGGGGACAACTCGGGCGCTGGGCGCGTCGAGCGACGAGCGACGAACGGACTCAAATCTCACGCACCGCGGGCATCTCACCCGGTTAGGTCAGAATCCTCCGGTGTGAAGGTGAAATGCGGCCGATTCGGCCCTGAAGATTCGCTGAAGGGTGTGGCAATTTCGGCCGAATCGGTTTATGCATCTAGGGAGAAATGATCACCCATCTGACGCAGCGGCTCGGAGGCGGATGGGTGATGTCCGGCGGAACCCCGCCGGGCCCGGTGGACGGTGAGGACAATTTTGATGGCGACTGCGGCTGGAAGGCTGTTGATCATCGAGGATGATCACTTCATGCGAGAAGCGCTGGTGCTGGCTTTTCGGACCGAGGGTTTCGAGGTGCGCTCCTACGAGCACGGCCTGGCGATCGAGAACGTGCTCGAGAACTTCGTGCCCGACGCCGCCATCATCGACCTCAACCTGCAAGAGGGCATGGACGGGCTGGGCCTGACCCGGCGGGTCCGCTCATGGGGCGACATCCCCGTGATCTTGGTGAGCGGCTCGCCCCATGTCGAGGACCGCCTCGAGGGCTTCCGCGCCGGGGTCGACGACTTCCTCGTCAAGCCCTTCTCCATGGCCGAGCTGCGCGCCCGGGTCGGGGTCGTGCTGCGGCGGTCGAACCGCCGTCAGCAACGCACGCTCGAGGTCGGCGACATCATCATCGACGTGTCGAGTCACCTCGCCACGCGTTCCGGCGAGACGCTGAGCCTGCGCAACCTCGAGTTCCGCATGCTCGAGATGTTCTGCCGCCACCCCGGGCAGGTGCTGTCGAAGGTGCAGATCCTCGAGAAGGTGTGGGGCTACGCGTTCTCCGACGTGAACCTCGTCGAGGTGCACGTGAGCCACCTGCGCCGCGAGCTCGAGCGCAAGGGCCCTCGGGTCATCCACACGATCCGCAGCGTGGGTTACGTGCTCCAGCCCGACCGCTTCGGTGAGCAGCACGCCGACGAGACCCTCCGGGGTCGCGTCGACTGGGACCAGCCCGAACCGCTGGCGGGCATCGGTGCGTGACGGCTTCGTGCATCCGGCGGCCATGTGCGAGAGCGACGACGTGGGGGCCGGCACCGTCGTGTGGGCCTACGCCCACGTGTGTGCAGGCGCCGTGGTCGGCGAGGCCTGCAAGATCGGCGAGCACTCCTTCGTCGAGGATGGCGCTCGCCTGGGCAACCGGGTGACGGTGAAGAACGGCGCCCTCATCTGGCGGGGCGTCACGATCGAAGACGACGTTTTCATCGGCCCCCGCGCGACCTTCACCAACGACGCGCGGCCCCGGGTCGAGCACCCGGTGCCGGCCGATGAGCTCCTGGTCACGACCGTGGCGCGCGGCGCCAGCCTCGCCGCGTCGGTGACCGTGCTCCCGGGCGTGCACATCGGTTCGTATGCCTTCATCGGCGCCGGCACCCTCGTGACGCGCGATGTGCCCGCGCACGCGCTGGTCCTCGGGGTGCCCGGGCGCCAGGTGGGATGGGTGTGCCGCTGCGGCCGGCGCCTCGATGCGGGCGACCACGACATCGGTCTCGAGGCCGAGGTCGACGCCCACCTCGAGAACGACCTCGTCTGCCCGTGCGGCGATCACTTCGACCGGCGCGACGACACGCTGGTGCTCGTCGAACCGGCCGCGCTCGTCACCGCGTCGCGCTGAGTCGCCGCGCCGTCGCCGCGCCGTCTGTCGTCCCGTCCCGGGACCGCCCTGATCTGGCCTACGGTCACGGTATGGAGGGCGGGACATGAGCTTCGTGGTGCATCGGGCCGAACGCGCCGATGTGCTCGCGGACGTGCTGGCCGAGCTCCTCGCCGAACCGCTCGAGGACCCGTTCGCGTCCGAGGTGGTCGCCGTGCACAGTCGCGGCATCGAACGCTGGTTGTCGAACCGCCTGGCCGCCCGGCTCGGCACCTCGCCGGGGGCGGCCGACGGGGTCTGCGCCAACCTCGACTTCCCGTTCCCGGGCCGGCTCGTGAACGAGGCGCTCGCGGCCGCGACCGGCATCGATGCCGCCACCGATCCCTGGCGCCCGGAGCGGTTGGTCTGGCCGCTGCTCGACGTGGTCGATGCCACGATCACCGAGCCGTGGCTGCGCGTGCTCGCCGGGCACATCGGCGCTGATGCGTCCTCGCCCGACCGGGACCGACGCTTCTCGGCGGTGCGCCACCTCGCCGACCTGTTCGACCGCTACGCCGTGCACCGGCCGGCGATGCTCCTGGCCTGGGTCGCCGGCGCCGATGAGGACGGTGAGGGCGCGCCGTTGCCCTCCGACCTGGCCTGGCAAGCCGAGCTCTGGCGTCGCGTCCGCACGGTCCTCGCCGTGGCGAGCCCGCCGGAGCGCCTGGCCGTGGGCTGTCAGGCCCTGATCGAGGACCCGGGGCAGGCCGATCTGCCCTCGCGCCTCTCCCTCTTCGGCCTGACCCGCGTACCCGGCAGCTACGTGGATGTGCTCGCCGCGCTCGCCGTGCACCGCGAGGTGCACCTGTTGACCCTGCACCCGTCACCGGCCGCGTGGTCGACGGCGGCGGTCGCGCATCCGCTGCTGCGCTCGTGGGGTCGGGACAGCCTCGAGATGCAACAGGTCCTCGCCGGCCGCCTCGCCACCCAGCCGGGCGTCGTCGAGGCCCACCACGCGCTCCCGGCCGCCGCGCCGGTCACGGTGCTCGAGTACCTGCAGCACGGGATCCGCACGGACACGCCCCCCACCGCCTCGACCGCGGCGCCACCGGCGCCGGGTGATCGGTCGGTGCAGATCCACGCCTGCCACGGCCGGGCCCGCCAGGCCGAGGTCGTCCGGGATGCGATCCTGCACCTGCTCGAGGCCGACCCCTCGCTCGAACCTCGCGACGTGGTCGTGATGTGTCCCGACATCGACGAGATGGCGCCGTTGCTCCGCGCGGCCTTCGAGCGCGGCCACGATCCCGCCGAGGTCGACGATCCGGCGCGACCCGCGATCCCGTACCGCCTCGCCGACCGTTCGATCCGGCAGACCAATCCGGTCCTCGGCGCGATGGCCGAGCTGCTCTGGCTGGTCGACAGCCGGGCGACGGCCTCCGAGGTCCTTGCGTTCGCCGCCCTGCCGCCGGTGCGGTCGAGGTTCCGCCTCGACGATGACGACCTCGAACGCCTGGCGGACTGGGTGCAGGCCACCGGCATCCGCTGGGGCCTCGACCGCGACCACCGATCCGCGTACGACCTCGCGACGGTCGAGGCCGGGACGTGGGACGCCGGGCTGGCCCGACTGCTGCTGGGCATCACGATGTCCGAGGATGACCAGCGCGTGGTCGAGGGCGTGCTCCCGCTCGACGATGTGGACTCGGGGGACATCGACCTGGCCGGTCGCCTGGCCGAGCTGGTCGGTCGGCTGCGCGAAGCCCGGACCCTCCTGGCCGGCCCGCTCCCGGTGGCGGGCTGGGTCGCCGCCATCGACCGGGCGGCCGATCTGTTCCTGCACACCCGCCAGGCCGACAGCTGGCAACGCGCGCAGCTCGATCGCCTCCTGGTCGACGTGCTCGACGAGCGCGGCACGGGGGCCGGGCCGTCGATGCGCCTGGCCGAGGTCCGGGACCTGCTGGCGAACCGGCTGCGGGGCCAGCCGTCGCGGGCCGCGTTCCGCACCGGGGACCTGACGATGTGCACGCTCGTGCCCATGCGCTCGGTACCGCACCGCGTCGTGTGCCTCGTAGGTCTCGACGATGGGGCGTTTCCCCGCGGCGGCGCCCCCGACGGGGACGACGTGCTCGTGCGCGCACGCCACCTGGGGGACCACGAGCGCCGGGCCGAGGACCGCCAGCTGCTGCTCGACGCCGTGCTCGCCGCCACCGATGGCCTGGTGATCACCTACACCGGCCACGATGCCCGGACCAACGAGGTGCTGCCGCCCGCCGTGCCCGTCAACGAGCTGCTCGACGTGCTCGACGCCGTGATCGCGGCGCCCGACCACCGCGCCGGGCGCGACCTGGTCCTGCACCATCACCCGCTGCACCCGGCCGATCCGCGGTGCTTCACACCGGGCGCGCTCGGTGCAGCCGGCGCGTGGTCCTACGATCCCGACCAGCTGGCCGGCGCGGTCGCCGCGGTCGGACCCCGGCACGAGGTCGGACCCTTCCTCACCGGCCCGGTGCCGGCGCCGCGCCACCCCGGTGACATGGTCCTGCTCGACGACCTGGTGAGCTTCGTGCAGCACCCGGTCCGCGCGTTCTTGCGCCAGCGGCTCGGGCTCAGCCTGCGCACCTACGACGACCGCCCGGTCGACGCGCTCACCGTCGAGATGGATGCGCTCGCGGCGTGGGGCATCGGTGACCGGCTCCTCACGGCGCTGCTGGCCGGCGGTGATCTCGACGCGGTGTGCGCCGCGGAGGTGGCGCGCGGCCTCCTGCCCCCGGGGGCGCTCGGCGATGGCGTGCTCGCCACGGCCCGCCAGAAGGCCGAGGCCATCGTCGCCGCGTCCCACACGGCTGCGGCGGGACCCCGCGGCTCGCTCGAGGTCGACGTGGCCCTGCCCGATGGGCGTCGTCTCGTGGGCACCGTGGCCGATGTGGTGGGCGACGTGCTCCGGCCGACGACCTTCTCGCGGATCAGCCCCAAGAGCCGGCTGGCCGCCTGGGTGCGCTACCTCGCCGCGGTGGCCGCCCATCCTGAGCGCGAGCTCCGATCCGCGGCGGTCGGATGGGGCCGGGGCGCGCCGAGCACTGCGAGGCTCGAACCGCTCGCGTCGCAGCCCGCCGACCGACGGACCCGAGCCGTGGCCCGGCTGGCGATCCTCGTCGACCTGCACGATCGCGGACTGTGCGAGCCGTTGCCGCTGTACACCGCCACCTCCCACCGGTACGCCACCGTGGCCCAGACCGGTCGGGGCGTGCCCGCCGATGCGGCGGCGAAGTTCTGGACCACGGGCTTCGACGACTGGGACAAGGAGGACAAGGAGCCCGAGCACGTGCTCGTGCTCGGCGGCGTGGTCTCCTTCGCCGACGTGCTCGCTGACGCGCCGCGGGCCGACGAGGTCGGGCCGGGGTGGGCGATGGACGAGACGACCCGGTTCGGCCGCTACGCCCGTCGGTTGTGGGATCCGGTCTTCGCGGCGACCGATCCCCAGGAGCTCCGGTGACCACCTTCGATCCGACGCGCCCCCTGCCCGCCGGGATCACGGTGCTCGAGGCCAGCGCCGGCACCGGCAAGACCCACACCGTCGCCTCCCTCGTCGTGTCCGAGGTCGCCGCCGGTCGTCCGCTCGATGAGCTGCTGATCGTCACGTTCACCCGCAAGGCGACCGGCACGCTGCGCGAGCGGATCTGGCTCCGGCTCCTCTCCGCTTTCCGGTCGCTCGATCCGGGCGCGCCGCCGCCCGACGATCCCGTGCTCGTCCACCTGCGCCGTGGTGCCGCGGCCGAGATCGAGACCCGGCGTGGATGTCTGGAGCGGGCCCTGGCCGACTTCGATGCGGCGACGATCGCCACGACCCACGGCTTCTGCCAGCAGGTGCTCGCCGGTCTCGGGGTGGCCGGTGACGCCGAACGCGACCTCGAGGTGGTCGACGACCTGGGCGCCCTCGTGGACGAGGCGGTCGATGACCTGTTCGTGCGACGCTTCCACGGCGGCGGGCCGGTGCTGTTCGACCGTGACGCCGCGCAGATGATCGCCGACGCGGTGGTCAAGAACCCCGACGCGAAGATCGGTGGGGTCGACGGTGGATCCGACGAAGCCCGCCTCCGGCGGCGCTTCGCCACGACCCTGCGGCAACGGATCATCGAGCAGAAGCGCGCCGGCCGGTTGGTCACCTACGACGATCTCCTGTCCCGGCTGGCCAACAGCATCGAGGACCCCGCGCGAGGCGCGATCGTGGCGGAGCGCCTCCGGCGCCGCTACTCGATGGCGATCGTCGACGAGTTCCAGGACACCGACACGGTGCAGTGGCGCATCTTGCGGGCCGCCTTCGGCGCACCCCCGTGCCGGTTGGTGCTCGTGGGCGACCCGAAGCAGGCGGTCTACGCCTTCCGCGGCGGCGATGTCCACGCGTACCTCCGGGCCACCGAGGGGGCGCACCGCGAGACCCTCGATGTCAGCTGGCGGTCCGACCAGCCCCTGCTGGACGCGCTCGATGCGTACTTCGCCGGTGCGCAGCTCGGTGCCCCGACGATCCTGCACCGGCCGCTGCGCGCCCGCCCGGGAGCCGAGTGCTCCGGCTTGGTCAGCCCGGCCGGCACTGCCGCACCGCAGGGCGATCCGCCGCTGACGGTCCGCATCGTCGACCGCGGCGACGGGCGGGTCGAGACCACGCCGAAGGGCTTCGCGAAGAAGCCATCCGCCCGACGCGTGATCGCGGCGGATCTCGCGGCCGAGGCCCGGCGCATCCTGACCGACGGCACGAGCATCGTCGAGCGCGACGCCCACGGCGCTGCGGGGGTGGCGCAGCGGGTGCGGCCCGGCGACATCGCGGTCCTGGTGCGCAACCACCGCGACGCCGAGACGGTGCGCGTTGCCCTGCAGCAGGCGGGCGTCCCCGCCGTGGGTCACGGGGGCACCAGCGTGTTCGCCACGGCCGCCGCCCGGCACTGGCTCGAACTGCTGCTGGCGCTCGAGCAGCCCGCGATCACCACCCGCCTACGCGCCGTGGCGATCGGCCCGTTCTTCGGGTGGCGCGCCGCTGATCTCGCGACCGCGGCGGACGAGGCGTGGGACCGGATCGACGACCGGCTGCACGACTGGGGTCGGGAGCTGCGCCGGCACGGCCCGGCGGCGCTCCTGCCCCGGATCGAATCCGCCGAAGGGCTGTCGGTGCGGTTGCTCGGCCAGGTCGACGGTGAGCGGCTGCTGAGCGATCTGCGCCACGTCGCCGAACTGCTCGACACCTGGCAGGGCGCCCATCCGTCGTCCATCGCCGTCGTGGTTGCGTGGCTGTCCGAGCAGATCGCCGGCGCGAACCGTGAGCACGAGGGCAGCCG
>JBBQHT010000202.1:0-8877 GCA_038324235.1 Acidimicrobiales bacterium | reverse complement strand
CTCGTCAAGTAGATCTCGTTCGAGCTCGTGCTCCACCGCGCGAGCCACGAACCCACTCAACCCACGGTCGCCGACGCGAGACTCCACTCGGGCGGCGAGGTGCTCTTCGACGCTGACGGACCACTTCGTGACGGCCATGTTTCTAATCCTACCATGGTAGGAATCTACGGTGTGTTCTCGGTGGTGCTCGGCGACCGTGCGAGGTCCGTCAGCGCGCGGCGTTCTTGACGAAGTCGTCGAGGTGCTCGCCCTGGAGCCGACCGGCGCCGCTGTACCAGCCACCCCGAACGTGGCGGCGGGTGGTGTCGTCGTCGGTGGCTCGCGCCGCGGAGTGCCACAGATACGCGTCGTGGAACAGCACGTCGCCCCGCTCGGCGTACACCGCGATCTCGCCCGGCACCTTGTCGAAGCCGAGTGGCATCGCGACCGGCGGCGGTTCGGCGGTGTAGCCCCCCGCCTCGGCGGATCCTTCGGGCACGACGGCCCCGTTCACGTTCTCATACGGCGCCGGTGTCGCCCACCGATGGCTGCCGGGCACGACGCGGAGGAAGCCGTTGGCGGGGCTGGTCGCGTCGAGGTGGATCGTGAACGCGACCGACGGCCACATGTCCAGGTTCGGACCGCTCTGCCAGTCGCTGTGCCACCCGATCCGGCTGTAGCTGCTCTCCCGCCCGGGCCGGGCGTCTTGGTAGACGACACCGAAGCGCACGTCGTCGAGCAACCAGGCCCCGGCGCCCAGCCAGCGCCCCATGGCCTCGGTCACGTGCAGATCGGTCGCGGCGGCGAGCACCGCCGGGGAGAGCTCGTTGATGTGGGTGACGTAGTTGGTGAACCGCTCGGCCTTGTCCGCCGCGTCCGCCTCGATGAGGATCGACGTCCCATAGCGCTCATCGAGCTCGCCGGCGGTCACCGCCGCCTGCGCGGCGGTGCACTCCGCTTCCATCGCGCTGAGCAGGTCGTCATCGAGCAGGCCCCGGATGGTGACGTACCCCTGCTCGCGGAAGAACTCGTCGGCGCCTTCGTGGTCGTCGGGCGTGAACACCCCGGGCTCGAGGGCGGTCATCGGCCTGCTCCTTCGAGGGCGACGGGTATTTCGGTGGGGGCACCGTCCTCGACGACGAGCTCCTCGGCGGCTGCGGCGGCCGCGCCTATGCCGACCAGCTCACCGAGCACGCGCCGCCACGCCACCGACAACTTGTCGGCCTTGGTGTGCACCTCGACGCGGGGATCGAGGTGCAGCTCCATGCGGGCGTACTGCTCGAGCAGCGCGAGGTCCTCGGCCAGGATCAGGTCCTCGTCCACGATGCACTGCGCGATCCGATCGGGGTCACCGGCGTAGTCGTTGCGGGCCATCAGCTTGTAGACGCGGGTCGACGTCGCCGTCTCGGGCTGGCAGCAGAACAGGATCGACAGAGTCGCCTCGGTCACCGGGAAGTAGAGCTGGAGGTAGACCGTCAGCCCGGCGTCGCCCTGCTTCAGCAGGCGTTGCGCCTGCACCGCCTCGTGCTCGCCGGTGGCGACGAGCGGATCGTCGAAGTTGCGGTACCACGTGTCGAACACCGTGCGCACCACCCAGCCGTCGCGCTCGACCCCCTCGTCCACGACCAGCGCCGCCTTGTCGTCGCCGAAGGTCTGGGTGTGCACGTAGGGGAAGTGCGAGGCATCGAGGAAGTTGTCGACGAGCTGCGCCGCGCTGACCGGGGTGCGCAACACGGTGGACCAGATCCGGTCGTAGCCCTGGTCGGGTCCGGCGTCCCACTCCGGGAACTCGTGCAGGTCGCACACCGGTTCTTCCGGGGCCAACCAGATCAGGCCGTAGCGCTCCTGCACGCCGAAGGCGGCGGGGACGTCGGCCCGGCGCGGGATCGGATCTCCGGGACCGGCGCCGATGGGCGGGATGGCCACGCACCGACCGGTGCCGTCGAAGGTCCACCCGTGGTAGCCGCACTGGAGCATCCCGTCGAGCACCCGCCCCGCCGACAGCGGTGCCAGACGATGCGGGCACTGGTCGGCCAACGCCGTGAGCGTGCCATCGAGGCGTACCAGCACCCAAGGCTCACCTAGCAGCCACACGCGGTGCGGTTCGGCCCCTACCTCGTCGGCGATGGCCACCGCGTGCCAGCATCGACGCCACGCGGCCGTGGTGTTGTCCACGACGCTGTTCCCGGCGGGTTCTGGTGCTGCCATGGGGGTGGTTCCTCTCTCGCGATCGGCTGTCGATCTTCAACAAACTGTTGCAGAGCCGGACGGCCGGTTGGTTACCGGCGTGTGAACCTCCGCGGTCGCGGCAGCCGAAACACTGTGTTCATACGCGCCGAACGCAGCCGAAACCGCCTGTCCGTACCATCAACAAAACGTTGAACCACCAGGAGGCCATTGCGTGACCGAACAACTCGACACCCGACCACTCGACCGACGTGCGTTCCTGGGTCGGGGACTCAAGGGGGCCGCGGGTCTGGCTGTCGTCGGGGGGCTCGGTCCCGGGTTCCTCGCGGCGTGCAGCTCGTCCGACACGACCTCGACGGGCTCCAGCGGCACCGCCGCTGGTGGTGGCGCGGCCAACCTCGGCACGCTCGACTACCAGTTCAGCTGGATCAAGAACGTGGAGTTCGGCGGGCAGTACATCGCCGACACCAACGGCTACTACAAGGACGCCGGCTTCAGCGGCGTCAACCTCATGGCGGGCGGCCCGAACGTCCAGCAGGACTCGATCGTCGCCACCGGCAAGGCCTTCGTGGGCATCTCCGCTCCCGACATCACCGCCCCCGCGATCCTGCAGGGTGCTCCGCTCATCGCAGTGGCGGCCCTGTTCCAGAAGAACCCCTTCGCGGTCATGTCGTTGGCCAAGACCCCCCTCAAGACCCCCCAGGACATGATCGGCAAGAAGATCGGTGTCCAGTCGGTCAACGAGCCGGTGTGGAACGCCTTCTTGAAGGCCAACAACATCGACCCGTCCTCGATCGACAAGGTCCCGGCGCAGTTCGACCCCCAGCCCCTCACCACCGGCGAGGTCGACGGCTGGTTCTCGTTCATCACCAACGAGCCGAACCTGCTCAAGGTCCAGGGCATCGACACCGTGTCGTTCCTGCTGAACGACTTCAACTACCCGCTGCTGTCGCAGATCTACATCGTGCAGGCGTCGAGCATCCAGAAGGACCGGGCGAAGATCAAGGCGCTGCTCAAGGCCGACATCATGGGCTGGCAGGCGGCAATCAAGGACCCGGCGTTGCCGGCCAAGCTCACGGTGGACAACTACGGCAAGGACCTCGGGTTGACCGTCGAGGAGCAGACCCTCGAGTCCAAGGCGCAGAACGCGCTGATCGTCACCGATGACACGAAGGCCAACGGCATCATGACCGCCACGCCGGCCATCATCGAGAGCACCATCAAGACGCTGGCGTTGGCCGGGACGACGATCGAAGCCTCGAAGCTGTTCGACATGTCGCTCATCAACGAGGTGTACCAGGAGAACCCGTCGCTCAAGACGCTTCCCTCCTGACCCCGGCCGCGCCGCCGGCAACCTCTACCCTGACTCCCACACCTCACAACCCGGGCCGATCGTGAGACCAAGGAACCTGCGACATGGACATCGACGTGGCTGAGCCGTCCGAGCAGATCGATCCGCTCGTTCCCGGCGGGGCCCACCCGCCGGGCAGCGGGATCTACCTGCACGAGCTCACCAAGATCTTCCCGATCGGCAAGGGGACGGTCACCGCCCTCGACCGGGTGAACCTCGACGAGCCGAACGGCGCCTTCGTGACGCTGCTCGGCCCGTCGGGGTGCGGGAAGTCGACGATCCTGCGCATCCTCGCTGATCTCGATCAGCCGACGTCGGGCGAGGCGCTGGTGCACGGCCAGCCCCCGGCGGTCACCCGCCGGAACCACGAGGTCGGCATCGCGTTCCAGGACGCGGCGCTGCTCCCGTGGCGGTCGGTGCTCGCCAACGTGAAGCTTCCCCTCGAGGTCACGGGGATGAAGGTCAGCGACAAGGAGATCAACGAGCTGCTCGCGCTCGTCGGTCTCGACGCCTTCGCCCAGGCCCGTCCCGCCCAGCTGTCGGGCGGCATGCGCCAACGGGCGGCGATCGCCCGGGCCCTCGTCGTCGAGCCCCGCATCCTGCTGCTCGACGAGCCGTTCGGCGCCCTCGACGAGATGACCCGCCAGCGTCTCAACCTCGAGCTCCAGCGCATCTGGACCGAGCGGGCGACCACCACGTTGCTCGTGACGCACTCGATCGCCGAAGCCGCGTTCTTGTCCGACACGGTCGCCGTGATGAGCCCGCGACCGGGTCGCATCACACACCTCGTGAAGATCGACCTCCCGCGTCCCCGCACCCCGGACATGCTCCGCAGCGAGGAGTTCCACCGGATCTGCGACAACCTCTCCGACCTGCTCTTCGCCGGCGGCGCGGCGGACGGCCAGTGACCGCGCTCGCCACCCCGGCGCCGGCCACGGCGACGATCCGCCGTCCGTTGCCGCGGTGGTTCCCCGGCGTGGCGGGTGCCGTCGGCCTCGTGGTGGTGTGGCAGATCGCCGGCATGACGATCTTCGCCGCCAACCACGTCGTGCCGCCGCCCACCGCGATCCTCAGCCAGATGGGCGCCGACGGCTGGAAGTTCTACTACCCCAACGTGACCCAGACCCTGACCGAAGCGGCCCAGGGATGGATGTGGGGCAACGTGATCGCCATCACCTTGGCGATCGCCTTCGTGCAGATCCCGATCCTCGAACGGGGCCTGCTGCGCCTCGCCGTGGCCAGCTACTGCCTGCCGATCATCGCGCTCGGACCCATCCTCACCATCTTGTTCTCCGGCGACACGCCGAAGGTGATCCTGGCGGCCCTGTCGGTGTTCTTCACGACGCTGATCGCCATGATCATGGGCCTGCGCTCCGCGGACCCGACGAGCCTGGAACTGGTCAGCGCCTATGGCGGCGGCTCCTGGACCCAGCTGCGCAAGGTCCGCCTCACCGCCAGTCTCCCGTCGCTGTTCGCCGGCCTGCGCATCGCGGCGCCGGCCGCCCTGCTGGGCGCGATCATCGGTGAGTACATGGGTGCCGAGCGGGGCCTGGGCGTCGCCATGATCAACTCGCAGCAGGCGCTCATGATCGAGCGCACCTGGGCGATCGCCCTGGTCGCCACCGCCGTGGCCGGCATCGCCTACGGATTGACTGCGCTCGTCGGCCGCCTGCTCACGCCGTGGGCGCCGAGGCTGAAGCGATGACCATCGCCGAACCGACCAACGACACCGACAGCACTGGGGCCATGACCACCTTCGACGAACCCCAAGAGGTCCTGGCGGTCACCGACCCCACCACGGGGATGGCGGTCATCCCGGAGACCCCCACATCGCACCCCGGTTGGGCCGTGGCCGCCCGCATCCTCAAGGCCGTCGGTGGAGCGGCGTTGTCGTTCCTCGTGATCATCCTGGCGTGGCAGCTCATCATCAGCGGCTTCAAGCTGAGCTCGTTCATCGCCCGCGGACCGCTCGACGTGTGGCGGTACCTGACGTCGTCGGCGAACGCGAGCGAACGCTCGCTGCTGATCGACGCGTCCTTCACCACCCTGCGCGACGCGGCGCTCGGCCTCGTCGGAGGCACCGTGGCGGCGGTGCTCACGGCGATGATCTTCACGATGCGCCGCGGGGTCGAGCAGACCTTCCTCCCGGTCGCCATGATCCTGCGCACCGTCCCCCTCGTCGCCATGACCCCGCTCATCGCGCTGATCTTCGGGCGTGGGCTGCTGGCCGTCACGATCATCGCCGGTATCGTCACGTTCTTCCCGACGCTGGTGAACGTGTCCCTGGCGTTGCGCTCGGTGCCCGAGCAGTCGATCGACCTGATGCGCGCCTACGGCGCCTCGCCGCTCACGACGCTGAAGAAGGTGCAGTGGCCCGCCAGCCTGCCGGCCCTGTTCGCCTCGTTGCGCGTGGCCGCTCCGCTGGCGCTGATCGGCGCGTTGCTCGCCGAGTGGCTCGCTACCGGCAAGGGCCTCGGCTACCTCATGCTGCAGGCAGTGAGCATGTTCCAGACCGATCGACTCTGGACCGCCGTGGCGATCGTGACCCTGGCGTCGGTGATCCTCTACAACATCATCTCGGCGATCGAAAAGAGCGTGCTGGCCAAGTACGCCCCCAACGCGTCCCGCGACGGGATCTGATGTCGGCGATTTCCTCGACGTCGGCGATTTCCTCGACGTCAGCGACCGGCTCTGGGTCGACCGGCCGGGATCTGGCCTCGCTGCCCAAGGCGCACCTGCACATCCACTTCGAGGGCGGCATGCGGCCCACGACGCTGGCCGAGCTGGCCGCGGGGTACGGCATCGAGGTGCCGGTCGTGCGGGGCTTCGGCAGCTTCACCGCCTTCGCCGACATGTACGTCTCCGCGTGCGACGTGCTGCGCACCGACGACGACCTGCGCCGTCTCGTCGACGAGACGGCTGACGACGCCCTGGCGGCGGGTGCGGTGTGGGTCGAGCCGTCGATCTACCTGCCGCACCACCGCGAGCGCCTCGGCGCCGACGACCGGGTGCTCGAGGTGCTGTTGGACGCATCGGCCGAGGCGGCCGACCGCACGGGGGTGGGCATCGGCTGGATGGTGGCCGGCGATCGCACGGTCGACCCCGCGGACGCAATCGATCAGGCGCGCATCGCGGCGCGCTACGCCGCACAGGGGGTCGTGGCCTTCGGCCTCGCGAACGACGAGGCGCTCTGGCCTCCTGAACCGTTCGCCGACGCGTTCGTGATCGCGCGCGACGCGGGCCTGCTGTCGACACCGCATGCCGGCGAGCTGGCCGGCCCGGAATCGATCATCGGCGCGCTCGACGCGTTGGGGGCGGACCGGATCCAGCACGGCGTGCGCGCGATCGAAGATCCGGCGCTGGTCGAGCGACTCGCCGAGCTCGGCGTCTGCCTGGATGTCTGTCCCAGCTCGAACATCTTGCTGTCGGTGTTCCCGTCACTCGCGGAGCACTCGTTGCCCGCGCTGCTCGACGCCGGTGTGCGGTGCAGCCTCAACGGCGACGATCCCCTGCTCTTCGGCCCCGGGCTGCTCGAGGAGTACGAGCTCGTGCGCGAGGCCTTCGGGTTCGACGACACGGTCCTCGCGTCGATCGCCGCCACCTCGATCGACGCGTCCGGCGCCCCCGACGCCCGCAAGGCCGACGGCCGCAAGGCCATCGACACCTGGCTCGCCACTCCCCCGACCTGACCCCCGCCAACCCTTCTCGGCCACCGTGGCGCCCCTCGCGGCATGCGAACAGGGGCGCTCACCTGGCCGAGAACTCTTCTCGGCCACCGTGGCGCCCCTCGCCGGCTGGGAGCGGGCGCTGACCTGGCCGAGAACCCTTCTTGGCCACCGTGGCGCCCCTGGCTGGTTGGGTGCCGCCTGATCAGCCGCGACTGGGGATGCCGGTGTGTGAACGGTTCGTTTCGCATGCTGACAAACTGTTGAAGGGGGCATACGTTGCCCGCGTGGCAGCCCGCGAACCTCTGGTCGGTCGACGAGTCCCGCGCGTCAACGACGCCCGGTTGCTCACCGGGGGCGCCCGCTACCTCGCCGACCTGGTCGTACCGGGTGTGCGCCACGCGGCGATCCTGCGCTCCCCGATCGCCCACGGTCGCGTCCTGGCGATCGATGCCAACGACCTGGAGACGCCGGTCGATCTGTTGTGGGGTCCCGACGAGATCGTGCCCCGGGTCCCCGGCGCAATGCCGATCCTCTGGCACCTCCCGAACCAGTTCCAGCACCACAAGCCCGTCGTCGATCACGTCGTGCGCCACGTCGGGGAGACGGTGGGCATCCTCGTCACGTCCTCGCCGGCTGCCGCCGAGGACGCGCTCGAACGGATCTTCGTCGACGTAGATCCGTGGGCGGCGGTGCTCGACGCTCCCGCCGCACTGGCACCGGGTGCGCCCGTCATCCACCCCGACGGCGGTACCAACGTGATGGCCGCGTTCGACGCCGGGGACACTGCCGCGCACACCGACGCGGTCTTCCGCGCCGCGGATCGCGTGTTGCACCACGACCTGCGCATCGGCCGGCTGGCCGGGGCGCCCATCGAGCCGCGTGGCATCGTCGCCGTCCCCGAACCCGACGGTCGGCTCACCGTCTACACGTCGACGCAGGCGCCTCACGCCGTGCGCGATGCGTTGAGCGAGGTTCTCGGCCTCCCCCAGCACCGCCTGCGGGTGGTGGCACCCGACGTCGGGGGTGGTTTCGGGGTGAAGGACCACATCTACGAGGACGAGGTGCTCGTGTGCCTGGCCGCCCTCGAGCTCGGCAGGCCGGTGCGCTGGGTCGAGTCGCGCCGCGAGTCGTTGCTGGTCACCCACCAAGCTCGGGACGAGGCCTACGCCGTGGACGTCGCCGTCGACGACGACGGCCGGTTGCGCGGCCTGCGCATCGATGCGGTCCGCGATGGCGGCGCCTGGTTCGGGATCTTCGGTGGCGGTCCGCTGTTCACGATGACCGGCACGGTTCCCGGCCCGTACACCTGGGACGCGGTGCGCACGACGGCCACCGTCGTCGCCACCAACACGACCCCGCTGGGCTCCTACCGCGGGTTCGGCCAGACCCAGGCGGCGTTCGTGCGCGAACGGGCGCTCGATCTCACGGCGAACGCGCTCGGGATGGATCCCGTCGAGCTGCGCCTCGCCAACCTGGTCACCCCTGATCAGCAGCCCTACGCGCTGCGGACCGCACCGATCACCTTCGACAACGGCGACTACCCGGCCAACGTCGAGCGCGCCCGCGAGCTCGCCGCCGCGTGGCCACCGGCACCCGACGACGGGCGGGTCCGGGGCGTCGGCTACGCCACCTACGTGCAGATGGCCGGGGTCGGCCCCAGCGAGGGCAACAAGTTCATCGGCGTGGACATCG
>JBBQHT010000201.1:0-8949 GCA_038324235.1 Acidimicrobiales bacterium | reverse complement strand
CCATGCCCACTCCCGTCCCGATCGCCGCGAGCGGCAATCTCGTGCCGCTCTACGCCGTCTACCTCGCCGTCAGCATCGGCCTGACGATCTGGCTGGCCACCACGCTGCACCGCAACGGCAAGACCTTCCTGCACGACGTGTTCGAGGACCAGCCCGAGATGGGCGACGCCCTGAACCGCCTGCTCGTCGTCGGCTTCTTCATGCTCAACCTCGGCTACGCCTTCTTGATCCTGCGAGCCGAACCCACCGCCACGAACGAAGCGGCCGTGCAGCTGCTGGTCAACCGCCTCGGCCTGCTCCTCGTGTCGCTCGGTCTCATCCACTTCGTCAACATGGCCGTGTTCTGGAGGATCCGCGCTCGCCAGACCGCCGAACAACTCCCGCCGCCGATCCCGCCCGGCCGCCGTGGCGCCGAGACGCCACCCCGTCCCCCCGCGCCGCCGGCGGGGGTCCCCCCGGCCACCGTCCCCGCCGGTGTCGGCCCCGGTGGCAACGCCGACCGCCCCGGCGCCCCAGAGTTCCCAGCCGCCCCCAGCCCCGTGCCGCCCGGCGCCCAGTGGGCCGACCCCCGCTGGGCCGATCCCCGCTGGGCCGGGCGATGAGGCTCGGGCGCCGGGTGCCAGCCCGGGTCGCGGCCGCCATGAACACGGGAGTACGGTCATGACGCTCCTCTACCCCCCGCCCGGTCCGCTTGCCGAGCCGGACCCCCCGAAGGCAGGCACGGTGGCCAAAGCTCGAGGCCGACAGTCCTCCACCAGCGGAACTGGCGACGAGACCCGGGCCCGCATCGTCGACGCCACGATCGAGACCTTGCGCACCGAGGGCATCGTGGGCGCCTCGGCCCGGGCCATCGCCCGTACGGGCGACTTCAACCAGGCGCTGATCTTCTACCACTTCGGTTCGATCAACGAGGTCCTGGTCGCGGCGATCGCCAAGATGGGCGCGGACCGCAAGACCCGGTACCGCGACGTGCTCGACGACGTGACCACGTTGCCCGAGCTGGCGCAGCTCGCCGCGCTGCTCCACAAGGAGGACACGGATTCGGGCAACATCACGGTGCTCACCCAGATCCTCGCCGGCGCCGCGCACGACCCCGAGCTGGGCCCGCGGGTGTTCGAGCAGTTCGAGCCGTGGACGGCGATGGTCGACGAATCGATCCGCAAGGTCCTCAAGGACAGCCCCTTCCAGGACGCGCTGCCGGTCGAGGACCTGGCGCTCGCGGTGAGCGCCACCTTCCTCGGCATCGAGCTGCTCACCCACCTCGATCCCAACCCCGATCGCGAAGACGCCCTCTTCCGCTCGATCGGCCTGATCGCCGTGCTCGTGGACGCGGTGCTCACGTCCGGCGTCGTGCCCCGCGCCGCCGACGAGCTCGCCCACGCGCACGACGAGCCTCCCGCTCCTCCGCACTGACCCGAGGTCCGACCATGACCAAGCTCACCTGCCCGGCTCCCGGGCCCACCCCGACGCGCCTGACGACGTCACGCGTCGCCGCCCGGACGGTGCATCCACCAATCGCCGGTTCGACGCCCTCGGTCGCCAAGGCACTCACCAGGGTCTTCTTCGTGACCTGGGCGTGGGTGATCGCCGGCACCACGGCCTGTGCCGTCGCCGTCGTGCCCATCTTCTTCTTCTTCGCCGCTCCGGTCGGTGTGGTGGTGGGGACCGCGGTCGGACCGATCGTCGCCGCGGTCGTCACGATCGGCACGAGTCGGTGCTTCATCCCGCTCCGCTCGGCACCCGCGTACATCCGGTTCACCCGACGGACCCTCTACGGCCTCGTGCTCCTGACCATCGCCCCGGCGGGCGTGGGCCTTGTGCTGGTGCCGCTCGCCCGCACGGTCAGCAACGCGGGAAGCGACACCGTCGGCGACGCGGCGGCCAACCTCGCACGAGGCACGGCGTGGGTCCTGTACTGCCTGGTCGCCTGCCTGGCGATCGCCCGATGGGTCGGTCGCAGCCTCGCGACGTCATACACCCGCAGCCGGTTCACGCACCTCGAGCTCGCGCCGCCCTGCGTCAGCGACAGCTGGGGCGCGCCGCCGTGGGGCTGACGTGCTCAGATCGGGATCGGCCAGGAAGAACGGCCGACGAACGGTGTCGATCTCGGTGATCAGTCCTCGGCGGCGGCGGGGTCGTCCGGGGCGGGGTCCTCGGCATCGTCGTCCTCGTCCTCGTCAGGCGGGGGCCCGTCGGGGCCCCAGTCGAAGTCGAGCTCCTTGAGCCACGGAATCGGCTCGCGGAGTCGGAACATCGCGGTGGCCTCGCCGTCGGCGGCAGTGAAGGTGATCACGATCGACGCCTTCTGCACGGCCGTCGGATCGTCGGCGGCGGTATCGACACCGGTGATGGCCGATCGCTTGATCGACCACTCGTTCAGCCCTGACCAGGTGACCGCCATCAGGTCCTCGTCGGTGATGGCGAGGCAGCTCATGCCCCGCACGCCGCCGGCTTCCTCGGGATCCGTGCCCATCGCCGTGGTGCGCGGCTCGATCACCTTGATGTTGTCCTTGCCGAGCTTGTCCTTGACCGCCTTGATCGCGGCGTCTTCCCGCTTCTTCATCATCGGATTGGTCGCCGCCAGCGCGCCGATCACGACGACGACGATCACGATGGCCAGCACGAGCACGACGTTGGTCATAGGCGGGCACGCTAACAGCCAGGACAGGCCCGGGCCGCGGACCGGGCGCCCGCGCGGCCCCCGGTATTGCACGTGGGGTGCAAGAATCGGTGGGCTGGCCGGGGGGCCAGCGCACCCGGACCGAAAGGGGACGCTGTGGCCCGGCCCGACGACGATGATCCCGGTCTGCCGATCAAGCTCAACCCGTGCTCGAACGGCGAGTACATCGCCCCGCCACCGAGCCCGGTGGTGCGCGCGGCGGTGGCCCTCGCCCGCGCGGATGCCGAGCGCCAGGCCCGCCGTCTCGGCATGTCCCGTCGCCGGTTCCTGCTCTCCTCGATGGGTGCGGCGACGACGCTGAGCGCACTGGCCGCATGCTCGAGCGAGGCCGCCAAGTCCGCCGGCGGGCCCGGCGCCACCACCGGGGGCACCTACGTCATCCCGCCCGAGGCGAAGAGCGAGAACGACGCGGTGAAGAAGGTGCTCGGCGGCGACGAGTTCGTGATGGACGTGCAGACCCACTTCCTCGACAACAGCCACGATGTGCCGAACCTCGGGGTGCTGTTCCCGCAGAACAGCTGTGGCGAGCAGGACCCGCGGGACTGCTTCTCGGTCGACAAGTACCTCGATCTGCTGTTCAACAAGAGCGACACCAACGTCATCGTGATCTCGGCCCTGCCCTTCGCCGGCAGCCCGCTCAACCCCGACGTGATGCGCCAGACCCTCGACATCGCGGACCGCCTGTGCGGCGACCGGCGCACGCTCGTGCAGGGTGAGGCTCACCCGTCGACAGGTCCCCTGCAGGGCCTCATCGAGAACATGACCGAGGTGCACACGAAGCTGCCGATCGGCGCGTGGAAGACCTACACGCACGCCGGCGGACCGGGCTGGTTCCTCGACGACTCGGATCCGAGCGCACCGCAGGTGGGCCAGGCGTTCATCGACCAGGCCCGCAAGCTGGGCCCGAACATCATCGCCGTGCACAAGGGCTTCGCCTCGGTCGGGCAGTTCCCGAAGTACGCCGACCCGGTCGACGTCGGCCCGGCCGCGGCGCGCAACCGCGACATGCGCTTCGTCGTCTACCACTCCGGGTTCGACGTCGGGAACCCGCCCGAACGGCCCTACGACGCGAAGGACGACTACGGGGTGAACCGACTCATCACCTCGGTGACCAAGGCCGGCATCGGAGCGGGCGGCAACGTGTACGCCGAGATCGGCTCGACCTGGCGCACCGTGATGGCCGACGTCACCCAGGCCGCGCACGTGATCGGCAAGCTGCTCAAGACCTTCGGCGAGGACCGGGTCGTGTGGGGCACGGACTCGATCTGGTACGGGTCGCCCCAGGACCAGATCCAGGCGTTCCGGGCATTCGAGATCTCCAACGAGTTCCAAGAGCGCTACGGCTACCCCGAGCTCACGCCGACCGTGAAGGCCAAGATCTTCGGACTCAACTCCGCGGCGCTCTACGGCATCGATCCTGTGCTCACCACCTGCCGGATCGACCGCGACCAGATCGAGCACGCCCGACTCACCTCGGTCGAAGGCAACGTCACCTACGGCCCGGTGACGCCCGAGCAGGTCTACGCCACCGCGCGCGCCGAGCTCATGCAGTTCGCGAACTTCAGCTGACCCCACCACCTGCGGGAGGCCACGCGCAGGAGGCCATCGGCAGTCGTGGGTGGGGCGGCGCAATCGAAAGGCTCACCACGTCGATAGCCTCGGCCCGTGGATCGAACCCGAGCAGCCGACCTCGCCACCCACGCGCGGGTCGCGCGCCTCGCCACCCGGACACCGGGCGGGCAGAGCGATCTGGTGCCGATCACGTTCGCCCTCGACGGCGATCGTCTCGTGACCGCGGTCGATCACAAGCCCAAGACCACCACGCGGCTCAAGCGGCTGGACAACATCCGCACCAACCCCGAGGTCGACATCCTGATCGACCACTACGACGACACGACCTGGGATGCGCTGTGGTGGGTGCGCCTGCGCGGCGTGGCCCAGGTGGTCAGCGACGGCCCGCTGTTCGACGACGCCGTCGACGCGCTCGTGGCCAAGTACCCGCAGTACCACGACATCATCCCGGCCGGGCCGGTGATCTTCATCGAGATCCTGCGTTGGCAGTGGTGGTCAGCCGACACCCCCGTGGTGCCGGACTGAACCATCGACTGGACCGACGCAGGATCGGTCAGAAGGCGCGGTCAGGCATCCAGTTGCCGTGGAAGCCCTGGGGGACCCGGGCGGGCAGGTGTACGCGGGCCACGGGCTCGGCGCCGAAGTCGTGCGCGTCGAGGACGACCAGTTCGCTACGACCCGACGGGCCGTCGTACACGTAGCCCATGAGCCAACCCTCGTCCTCGCCGGCGGTGTCGGAGGCGGGGACGAACACGAACTCACTGCCGATCCGCCCGGCCCCCAGGTCGTGGGACTCGGTCGTGCCCGCGACGACGTCGTGCTTGAGCACCGCCGTGCGGGCGTCGGCACCCAACCCGCCGAGCGCGTCGACCGAGGAGTTGCCGAGCGAGTACCCGTAGCGGTGGCGCGCCCCCGCGAGGCGCTCGTCTGCCCGCGGAAACTCCTGGGACCGATCATCGATGACCTCGTCGCTGAGCCGCCGACCGGCGAGGTCGATCGTCCACCGACGCAACGTCGGGTTGCCCGAGACGGGATCACCGCGGTCGTCGGCGAACGCGTTCGGATGCACGACCAGGTCCATCACGACGTTGTCGCCGTCGTCGTAGGCGTTGAGCGGGTGGTACACGAAGCAGGGGTCGACATCGACCCAGACCGTGTCGGCACCGGATCCGGCGCGAGGCATCACGCCGACGCGCGACCGGTAGTCGGGGTCCCAGCGGAACGGCAAGGAGACCCCGGCGAGGGCCAGATCCCAGTTGAACACGACCGGCAGATCGAAGAACACGACGCGGCTCGAGGTGAAGCCCATGTCGTGCACCATGACGGGGCCGCCCATCTCGATCTCCTCGGTGCGCACGAGGGTGCCGCCCGCGTCGATCACGTGGTAGCGCAGGAACGGCGCCTCGAACCCGTAGCTGACGGCGTGCAGGTCGTTGGTGACCGGATCGAACTTGGGATGGGCGTTGATGCCACCGGGCAGCGCACCGCCGAAGTTGGACGCCCGCACGGTGTCGAGCTCACTGGTGATCTCGTAGGGCAACGACCCCTCGGTGATCGCCCAGCTGCGACCGGCGTGGTGGAACACGTTGGTGTTGCCGCTGCCCGGGTACCAGCCCCCCTCGTCGCGCGGGACGGGGGTCTCGTCGAAATGCGCGGACGCCTCGGGCGAGCGGACGAAGCGATTGCGGTACCAGCGGGCCTCGCCGCCGTGCAGGTCCACCCCGTGGACCATGCCGTCGCCTGCGAACCAGTGGTAGGTGGCGGCGTCTGCCGCCAACGGGTTCGGGCCGGTGCGCAGGTAGCGACCGGCGAGCGCGTCGGGGATCGAGCCGGTGACCTCGAGGTCGGTGGCGGTGATCTCCTCGGTGACCGGCGCGAAGTTGCCCTCGAGGAACCGGTAGTGGTCGGCATCGGCGCTCGGCGCGGCGGTCGCGGGCGTCTCGGTCGTGTCGGTCATTGGTGTCTGCCCCCAGACGTCGGACGCCGAACTCGGTAACGGCGTTTCGTAACGCTGTCATGAAACAACGGATCTTGCTACGCTGTCAAGGTGCCCCGCCCGAGAGAGTACGACGACGACCTGCGGCTCCGCTTGCTCGATGCGGCGGCCACCATCCTGGCCGACGAAGGTCCCCACGCGGTGAGCACCCGGCGGGTGGCGAGCGCGGTCGGCACCTCGACCACGGCGATCTACAGCCTGATCGGCGCCAAGGACGACCTCATGCGCGCCATGTACCGCGAGGGGTTCACGCGGCTCGCCGATCACCTCGGCGCCGTGCCGCACACCGAGGACCCCCTCGCCGACCTCGCGGCGCTCGGCACGGCCTACCACCGCATGGGCGTGGAGAGCCCGCAGTTCTACAACGTGATGTTCAACTGCCCGATCCCGGAGTTCGAGGCGACCGACGACGATGTGGTGTTCAGCCTCTCGACCTTGCAGGTGCTGATCGACGCCGTGCAACGGGCCGTGGACGCGGGCATCTTCCGGGGCGACGCGGAAGCGCTGGCGGTGGAGCTCTGGGCGTTGAACCACGGCCTCACGATGCTCGCGATCACCGGCATGATCGCCGACGCGCCCGAGCGCCTCACCCACGCTTACGCAGCACTGGTGTCGGGCTACTGCGACCAGGCCCGCGCCACCGCCCGCTAGATCCCGCTAGATCGCGCCGCACGCGCCGCACTCCCAGGTTCTCGGCTCCCCCGCCGCCCCCCCATTTTCATTCTCGACTCCCCCGCCGCCCCTCCACCCGCCTTCTCGGCTCCCCCGCCGCCCCTCCACCCGCCTTCTCGGCTCCCCCGTGTTTCGGCCAACAGCACCTGCCCAACACCGCCACGAGGACGGGGCACGGCCCCGGCCACCTCGTCACGCTGGGTAATCATACATATGTATGATTCTTGGGTGCACTGGGCAGCCCCATCAAACGTCGTCACGAGTGATGCGATGCGGTTGTGAAGCGTGTCGCGTTCAGCGCGCTCTTCCTGGCCTGGTGGGCAGTCGTCGGTTTCCTGCTGATCGGCGGCGTCTTTGCCGTGTTCACGGTCGGTCCGGTTCTGCTTTTGGCCGGCGCTGTTGTCGCGGCGCCGCTGGTCTTCTTGCGATCGTCGTGGCGTTGGATGGGCGGCGCGCTGCTCGGGCCTGGCTTGTTGATGCTGACGACGACGTGGGCGTCCCGCGACGGGCCGGGGATCCGTTGTTCGACCTCTGACGTGCAAGTCGAAACCCAACACGGAACGGTGACCACCGTCCAGCACATGTGCGGCGAGATCCCGAGCCCGTGGGTGGAGCTCAGCATCGCGATGGTGCTGATCGGAGGCGCGGTCGCCATGTTCCTGTTCGCTGCGTGGGTGCGCACGCAAACCCGAGCCGCCGCGCCACCACCGCACCTACCCCGCCGGTAACCCGCTTCAGCCGCCGGGGTACCTACCGCCGCCAGGACGCGCGCCGAGCGAAGCGCATCAAGCTGATATCTGATCAGACGTTGAACGCGAAACCCTGCTCGCGGAAGAGGTGGAGGCAGGCATCGACGGCGTCGCCATCGAGCAGCGTGCCGCGATCGTGTTCGATCTGGCGAAGCGCCGCCTCGATGCCCAGGCCCGGCCGATAGGGGCGGTGGGACTGCATGGCTTCGACGACGTCGGCCACGGCGATGATCCGCGCGCCGAGGAGGATCTGGTCGCCGACGAGGTGGTCGGGGTAGCCGGAGCCGTCGAGCCGCTCGTGGTGCTGCATGATCATCTCGGCCACGGGCCACGGGAAGTCGATGCCGGCGACGATTTCCTGACCGGCCTCGGGGTGCTGCGCGATGATCCCGAACTCGGCCGCGGAGAGGCGCCCGGGCTTGCTCAGGATCCCGGCGGGAACGAGGAGCTTGCCGATGTCGTGGATCGACGCCGCGGTGGCGATGCCGACGGTCTCGTCGGCACCGACCCCCATGGCCGTGGCGATCGCGGTCGACAGCTGGGCGACCCGGCGTTGGTGACCGGCGGTGTAGGGGTCGCGGAGCTCGGTGGCGGTGGCGATCGCCCGCACGGTGGCTTCGAGGCTGGCCTCGAAGCGGCCCCGGTAGTCGGTGCGTTGCGCGCGCGTGCGCAATGCGTCCACACCGAAGGACAGGTCGTTCGCCATCTCGGTCAGCACCTGGACCGTTTCGGCGGTGAAGACGTTGGCTGCTTCGGAGTAGATGGCGAGGACGCCGTAGTCGGTCGCGCTGAAGCGCAGGGGCAGGGCGATCATGGCTTGGTAGCCGAAGTCGAGTGCCAGGCTGCGCCACACGGTCGCGTCCGGGAGCGCGGCGACGTCTTGCACCACGAACGGCTGCTGGGTCTTGAGCGCCTGCACGAGCGGCCCGGTGTACGTCTCGTTGCCGGCGAGGTGCTCGAGCGCCTCGACGTACGCCGCCGCGGAACGGTCGGCGAACGCGACCATGCGCACACCCAGGGATCGGGACGGGTCCGAGAGCCCGATCCAGGCCAGGTGGTACATCGTCTCGTTCACGACCACGCCGCAGATCGCGTCGAAGAGGCTGCCTTCGGTGCTCGCGTGGATCAGCGCCGCGTTGGCCCCGCTCGTCGCCCGGCGCGCGCGTTCCAGGTTCTTCTCGTCGGTCACGTCGCGGGCCGTGATGGCCATCCCGGCGATCGCGGGGTCACCGACGAGGTTGTGCGAGAGCAGGTTCAGGCAGAGCCAGGTGCCGTCGGTG
>JBBQHT010000200.1:0-9011 GCA_038324235.1 Acidimicrobiales bacterium | reverse complement strand
CCGGCGCCAGCCACGCGAGCAGCGGGATCTGCGTGCGGTACACATCCCACCCGGAGATGTTCGCGTAGTGCGCGGCACCGGTGGCGGTGTGCACGTTGCCGTCGAAGCCCCGGTAAGTCCGGTCGGCGTCGCTGAACACGTTGGGGTGCAGCAGCGAGTGGTAGAGGCTCGTGTAGAAGGTGCGCTGATCGGCGACCGCGCCACCACCGATCTCGACCCGCCCCAGGAGGTCATTCCACCTGGTGCGGGCGGCGGCCCGCATCCCGGGCAGATCCCAGCCGGGGACCTCGGCCTGGATGTTGGCCACGGCGCCGCCGAGGCTGACGAAGGACAGGCCGACCTGCGCCTGCACGACGGCATCCTGGGTCGTGTCGAACGTGGCGTACAACCCGGCCCCGGCGCCGACGACCGCAGTGGCGCCCGGTTGCACGCCGGCCCCGTTCCACGTGCCGAACGCGGTGAACGGTCGGGAGAAGTGGATGACCGCGAACACCGTGTAGGTCGTGGCGGAACCGCAGAAGTGGCCGCTGATCGCCGCGGTGGCGATGGTGTCGTTGCCGATGACCAGCGCACCCGCGTTGTCGGTACCCGCCGCGCTGCCGCCGGCCTTGACCAAGATGTTGGCCGCCGTCGTGGCCGGGAAGGTGAACGAGCCGAGGCCGGCGTGGGTCGTGACGCCGAGCTCGGCGCGGATCGCCGGCGATCCGAGGGTCACGCCGTAGGACCCCGGCGACGCGGTCTCGTCAGCATGGCTGAAGGGCAGGCTGGCATGTCCGGGATCGGCACCGATCGCCCCGACGGTCGGCAGGATCGGGAAGTCGCCGTAGGCCGGGCACCCCGGCCCGGACAGGTGGGTGAGGCTGAAGCCGGTGATCGCGCTGTCGTTGTACTCGTAGCCACCGCCGGGAGGCCGGCTCGGCGTGTCCGGCCCCCACTGCACCATGCCGAACGGCACGTCGGCACCAGGGAACGTGTGGCCGCCGACGATCGTGCCGCCGGTGGTGCCCGTTCGTGGATCCACGAGACTCGCGGGATCGGTCACGAGCGCCGGTAGCGCACCGGCCTGGGTGATGCCGGTGACCCCGACCACGCGACCCATGCCAGTAGCGCGGGCCCCAGGGGCGATGCCGACCACCGCCGCGATCAGCAGGCCCGCCACCGTCATCAACCTCGGCGCGAGCAGCCGGCGCCGAGCGCGTCCCACCTGGCTGTTCATGCGGCATCGGCACGCCGGAGCAGCCGTCGCACCTCGGCGACCGAGTCGACGATCGCCTCGAGGTTCCCGGCGCGGGGCATGAAGTTGATGGATCCGCACCCGGCCTCGACGTAGGGCGCGAGGAACGCGGCGATGTCCTCGGGCGTTCCGCACGGCGACCAGCGCTCGAACGTGGCGAACGGTTGGCGATAGGTGTCCTCCATCGCCGGCGCGAGGTGCGAGCGTCCCTCCTCCGCCGTGGCCCCGAATCCGGCCCAGACGGTGAGGCCGTGCTGCCAGTCGACGGAGGCGCGGTCGACCGCACGCGCCTGCTCGTCGATCGACGCCAGCACCTGCGCGTAGCGAGCGGCGGACACCCAGATGCCGAGCCAGCCGTCGCCGAAGCGGGCGACCCGCCGATGGGCCGCGTCGGAGCGCCCGCCCACGATGATCGGGATGGCCGGCTCGGGCGCGGGGCGCACCAGGGCGTCGTGCACCTGCACGTGGTCGCCCCGGAACGTCACCGGCTTGCCGGTCAGCAGCTCGCGCACCACCGCGAGGCACTCGTCGGTCCGGGCGCCCCGGGTGCGCGGATCGACCCCGCAGTTCTCGATCTCGCCGCGGTCCTCTCCGCCGATGCCGACGGCGAAGGTCAGGCGACCCGGAGCGAGCTCGGCCACCGTCGCGAGCTGGCGCGCCACGGGCACGGGGTGACGCAGCGGCAACAGGTACAGGCCCAGGTACACCGGCAGCGTGTCGTGCAGCGAGAGCATCGCGGTGGCGTGCACGAGGCCGTCGAACCCCTGCCCGTCGTGGAAGCTGATGTGGTCGACCGCACCGAGGTGGTCGAGCCCCGCATCAGCCACGGCCGCGACCAGTCGGCGTCGCTCCTCGAGCGGGGCGACCATCGCCTCGAACGGCGGCACGAACCCGACGCGGACCGGCACCGCGGACGCGCCGGGCCCGCCCGCAGGGTCTGCCGGTTGCTCGTGGTCGCCCGTCGCCATCGCCGTCACGCAATAGACGGAACCCGGTTGTGACGCCGTCGTCAAGCCCTCGGCCGTGAACTTCCCGAGAACGCGGTCAGGCACCGCGTTGGGTCGTCGCGAGGCCACGGAGGGTCGTGATTCTGCGGGCAGGACGGCTTCGGTCGCCCGGCGTACACTGACCGGGCCGTTCGCGCCGAGGAGGAACCGCCGTGTCCAAGCCGATCCCATACCGAGTGCCCACCTTCGAGTCCGTCGACGAGGAGCGCCAGCACATCAAGATCCGGATGGCGGCGGCGTTCCGGCTGTTCGGCAAGTTCGGCTTCAGCGAGGGCGTGGCCGGGCACATAACCGCCCGCGATCCCGAGCTGTCGGATCACTTCTGGGTCAACCCCTTCGGCGTGGACTTCAGCCTGATCCGGGCGTCGGACCTCCTGCTCGTCAGCCACACCGGCGAGATCGTGGTCGGCGACTACGCCGTCAACGACGCCGCGTTCGCCATCCACTCCCAGATCCACGCCGCGCGGCCCGATGTGCAGGCCGCGTGCCACACGCACTCGCTGTACGGCAAGGCCCTCTCGTCGATGCGCCAACCGCTACTGCCCCTAACCCAGGACGCCTGCACCTTCTACGACGACCACGCGCTGTTCGACGACTACACCGGCGTCGTGCTCGACCTCGAGGAGGGCAAGCGCATCGCCCACGCGCTGGGCGACAACAAGGCTGCGATCCTGCGCAACCACGGCCTGCTCACCGTTGGCCACTCGGTCGACGAGGCGGCCTGGTGGTTCATCACGATGGAGCGCTCCGCCCAGGCCCAGCTCGTGGCCCAGGCCGCGGGTGAGGTGTTCCCGCTCGACGACGAGGTCGCGAAGCACACCGCGGCGCAGGTGGGCAACCACATGGCGGGCTGGTTCAGCTTCCAACCGCTGTTCGAGCAGATCATCCGCTCCCAGCCCGACCTCGTCGACTGAGACCGCCGTCGTGACCCCGGAGGGAACCGCCACCATCGATGCCGAGTTGCGCCGGCAGCGGGAGCAGATCCTGCTCGAGCTCATCGAGCTCGAGAACGCCCATGATCTCGCGCGCCTGGCCCAGGTGTTCCCGCACCCTCGCTACGAGCTCATCGGCAACAACCGCGTGTACGACGGGCTCGACGAGTGCACGCGCTACCTGCACGAGCGGCGGCAGGCCTTCCCCGACTACCGCCACGAGGTCATCGCGCACCACCATGCAGACGAGGCGCTGATCGCCGAGGTCTGGATCATGGGCACCCACCTCGGCCGCATCGAGAGCATCGACCCGTCCGGCAAGGGCTTCCGCTGCCGGATGGCCGCGTTCTTCCTGTTCGACGGCCCCCGCCTCACGTGCTCGCGCACATACTTCGACCACGCCACCATCGCCCGGCAGCTCGCCTGATCGCCTGCTCGCCGACCGGTCAGGTCAGGACGAAGTCGGCCGGGTCGGGTTCGTGGGTCCAGCGCCAGTAGTCCACCAGGCGCCACGGCGACAGGATGTAGATCCGGCCCTCAGGGTTGCGGTACCAGCTGCTCCTGATCGACGGGTGCGACCAAACCATCGTGGCGAGCTCGGCCTGGAGGCGCGCGTTGTACTCGTCGTGCACCTCGGGGCGGACCTCGAGCGACGAGTGGTCCTCGCCGACGAGGTGCGCGAGGCAGCCCATCACGTAGCGCACCTGGCACTCGGAGTGGAAGATGATGCTGCCGCCGTGGGCGAGGTTGGTGCCCGGCCCGTACAGGCAGAACAGGTTCGGGAAGTTCGGCACCGTGATGCCGAGGTAGGCCGTCGGCCGTTCGCCCCACTGCTCGGACAACACCGCGCCGTCGCGTCCGACGATCTCCATCGGCCACAGGTACCGGTTGGCCTGGAACCCGGTCGCGTAGATGATGACGTCGACCTCGTGCACGGTCCCGTCGGCGGTGACGACGCCCCCGGGCACGATTTCCACGATCGAGTCGGTCACCAGCTCGACGTTCGGGCGGGTGAGCGCCCGCAGCCAGCTGCCGTTGTCCTGCAGGGTCCGCTTGCCCAGGCACACGTAGTCGGGCACGACCTTGGCGAGCAGCTCGGGATCGTCGCCGATCTGCTCGGCCATCCACGCCGTGAAGACCTCGCGGGCGGCGTCGTTCACCTCGCTGATGGCGCGCTCGGGGTGCGGGTAGTCGGGATCCACCTTCATCGCCGGCAGGCCCCCGTCGCACGCCGGCCAGAACAGCAAGAAGCGATACCACCGCGAGTAGAACGGCAGGTGGTGCAACGCCCACCCCATGCCGGGACCCACCGCGTCGTGGTAGAAGGGGTTCGGAAACATCCACGGCGCGGAACGCTGGAACACCGTGAGGTGCGCCACCTCGCCGGCCACGGTCGGCACCATCTGGAACGCGCTGGCGCCGGTCCCGATGACCGCCACCCGCTGGCCGGCCAGCTCGGTTCCGGGCACCCACTGCGCCGAGTGCATGGCCAGGCCCGCGAACGAGTCGCGCCCCGGGATGTCCGGCAGGGCCGGGCGGTTGAGCTGGCCCACCGCGCTGATCCGGGCGCGCGCCTGGATCGTGTCCGTCGGGCCGTCGGCCGCCACGACCTCGACCCGCCACGTGGCGTCCTCCTCGTCCCAGGTCGCGCGACGCACCTCGGTCCCGAAGCGCACGTGCCGGTCGACGCCGTAGGTGTGCAGGCACCGTTCGAAGTACCGCTGGAGCTCGGGCTGGCGGGAGAAGAACTCGGTCCAGTCGTCGTCGAGGTGGAACGAGTACGAGTAGAAGTGGTTGCCGACATCGACCCGGGCCCCCGGGTATCGGTTCTCGAACCAGGTGCCCCCGACGCCGGCGTTCTTCTCGATGACGGTGTACGGCACGCCCGCCTGCTCGAGCCGGATCGCCGCGAGCAGTCCCGACATGCCGGCCCCGATCACCAGCACCGGGAACGCGGCCTTCGCCACCGGGTCCGCGACGGCGAGGGGGGCCACGCCGGCGGCGTCGTCGCCGTCCAACTCGAGCTCTTCGAGCACGAGGGCGACGTAGTCCTCGGGGACGTCCGCCGCGAGCAGGAAGCTCATCATCTCGCGCACGAGCGCCGGGCTCGGGGCCGGCGGCAGCACGCAGCCACCGTCGCGGAACGCCGCGATGATCGGCAGGGCCAGCGCGCGGACCGCGGCCTGGTCGTCCGGGCTCATGAACCCCTGCACCTCGTTGAGGTAGTTGCCCAGCGGGCGGAGCGCTCCCCTGATCAGCGACGGGTCACCGGTGATGTGCACGAGCGACAGCAGCAGGGCGGGGATGCTGACGTCCTCGAGCGCCACCGCGATGGTCGCGTCGTCGTCGTCGAAGGGCTGGCCCGCCCACCGGTTGCGGCCGATCGCGTCGGCCTCCTCGACCGCGCTCACGAGATCCCCAGGTGCACGGGCAGGCGCTTGAAGCTGTTGTTCAGGTTCGAGCGGAGGTGCTCGGGCGGACCGGCCAGCTCGATCGTGGGGAACGTGGCGAGCAGCTCCTCGAAGAAGACCCGGCCTTCGAGTCGGGCCAGGTGCACGCCGAGGCAGAAGTGCTCGCCGATCCCGAACGAGAGGTGCGGGTTGGGATGCCGGCCGATGTCGAACGCCGGCGGGTCGGCGAACACCTCCTCGTCCCGGTTGGCCGAGGTGTAGTACATCGCGACCTTGTCGCCGGCCCGGATCTCGACGTCGTGCAAGACGGTGTCCTCGGTGGCGGTGCGCCGGAAGTAGTGCAGCGGGTTGGCCCACCGAAGGATCTCCTCGACCGCGCCCGCCGTGCGGGAGGGATCCGCCCGGAGGCCCGCGAGTTGGTCCGGATGGGTGACCAGCGCGTGCAGGCCCGACGACAGCATGGTCTTGGTCGTGTCGTTGCCCGCGGTGACCAGCTGGACGAAGAAGCTGCCGAAGTCGACCTCGTTCATCGTCTCGCCGCCGAAGTCGCCGTCGAGGATGAGCGTCGTGAGATCGGGTTGGGGCTCGCCGGCCCGGCGCTGCGTCGCGAAGTCGATCGCGTAGAGCGCCATCTCGATCGAGGCGCTGTAGTCGGGCTCCTCCCCCGGCTTGATGATGTCGGGGTCCTGGCCCGAGGTCTGGCGCTCGGCCAGATCGTGGAGGTGGCCCCAGTCGGCCTCGGGCAGGCCCATGAGCTGACCCATCACGCGGGTCGGCAGGCCCGAGGTGACGTCGTGGACGAACTCGACATCGCCTTGCTCGGCGGCCTGGGCGAGCAGGTCCCGACAGATCGCCCGGATCTGCGGTTCGAGCTCACCGATGATCTTGGCCTTGAAGCTCTCGGCGATCGGGCGGCGATACGTGACGTGGCGCGGCGGATCCATCGCGAGCAGCATGTTGCGCATCATCTCGAGGCTGTCGGGCGGGAGGTCCTCGAGCACGACGCCGCCCTCGCTCGCGGAGAACAGGGTGGGCTCGCGCGCCACCCGCACCACGTCGGCATGGCGGAGCACCGCCCAGAACCCGACCTGGCCGTCCATCTCCTGCCAGGCCACCGGCGTCGAGCGGCGGAGCTCGGCGAGCGCCTCGTGCGGCACGCCGTCGACAAAGGTGGAGGGGTCGCTGAGCCGAGGTGCAGTCATCCGCCTCAGACTAGAACGTGTTCCTGCCGCGTGCCCGAGACGCCGTCGCCGGCCGGGCCGCGGTGACGAAGGTGACGTGGGTCAGGTCGTCGTAGGCCGTCGGACCGTCGCGGTCCGACGCCGCGCCGACGCCGCGCCGACGCCGGGCCCGGTGGCCAGCACGATGGCGAGCACCGTGACCACGAGAGCGAGGCTGCACGACCGCCGGAGCGGGAACGTCGCGCCGCTCATTGGTACGTGTACCACGACGCCATGGTCTTCGTCGTCGTGCCGATGGGCGTGTCCACCCAGATGTTCACGAGCCCGGGGCCCGTCCCGGCCGGTACCACCGCCGTGATCTGGACATCGCTGTCCACCGTGAACGACGTCGCCGCCGTCGTCGCCCCGAAGCGCACTGCGGTCGTGCCCGTGAACCCACTACCGCGGATGACCACGTTCGTGCCGCCCGCGACCGGGCCGCGGCTCGGCGTCGTGGAGGTGACGGCCGGCCGGCCGTAGGTGTAGGTCGACCCGGCGGAGGTTGCGCTCGTGCCGAAGGGACCGACGACCGTGATGGTGACGGGCCCTGCCGCGTGGGGCGGCACCGTGGCCACCATGGTCGTGGCGTTGGTGGCGTGGAACCAGGTGGCGTCGGTCGTGCCGAAGCGCACCGCCGTCGCGGTGTTGAAGCGCGCTCCCGTGATCGTGACCTGGGTGCCCCCGACCACCGGGCCCGACGGCGGCGAGACGGAGGTCACCAGCGGCGGGCCGTTGTACGCGAACGTGGCGTACGGGTTCGCGTAGGTGTGCCCGACCGGGGTCTCGACGTAGACGTTCACGAGGCCGACCGCCGGATCGCCCGAGGGTGGCGTCACCGCCGTGATCTGCGTGTCCGAGTCCACCGTGAACGAGGCGGCGTTCCAGGGTCCGAAGCGGACGACGGTCGCGCCGGTGAGGTGCTCGCCCGTCACCACGACACGGGTGCCGCCCGCGACGGGACCGCCTCGGGGCGTCACCGAGTAGAGGTACGGCGGCTGTTGCGATGGCGGAATCACGAAGTTGAACACCGCCGGGTACAACGCCGGGCTGTCTCCCGCCGCGCTGGCCAGCGTCAGGTCGACCCACCCGGACGCGTGGGCCGGGGTGACAGCTGTGGCGTGGTGAACATCGAGGACGGTGTACGACGCCGCGGCGGTCGCGCCGAAGCGGACACCGGTGACCTTGTCGAGGTCGTTGCCCGTGATCGCCACGGTCGTGCCGCCGGTCGTGGGTCCTTCACGGGGAGCCACATCGGTCACCACGGGTACGCCCAACGCGGTGTAGGTGTAGGTCCGCCCGCTCCCCCAGTACGTGCTCGTGCCGAACTCGCCGGTCACGACCAGGGCAACCGCCCCGGCCGCGTGCGCGGGGGTGACCGCCGCAATCGTCGAATCGTCGATGACCGAGAACGATGTGGCGGGCACCCCGCCGAACGTCACCGAGTGGGCGGTCCCGAGCCCGGAACCCTGGATCGTGATGCTGGTGCCACCCGTGAGCGGTCCGGCGGGCGGTGTCGTGCCGCTGATGTACGGGGGCGTGAGGTACCGGAACAGGTCGGTGTTCACCTTCGCGCTCGTGCCGTACGCGTTCGTGATGAACACGTTCACCTGGCCGGAGTTGCCGCGAGGCGGGGTGACCGCGGAGATGTGCGAGTCGTCGAGCACGGTGAACGACGTGGCGTCGGTCCCGGCCCCGAACGCGACCTGCGTCGTGCTGGTGAAGCCGTAGCCGGTCAGGACCACCGTCGTCCCGCCGGCCAGGGCACCCGACGCCGGGGTGATCGCCGTGATGCCGGGCGGCGCGGCCGTCGTGTAGGCGTAGGTGACCCCGTCGGTGCTCGATCCGAACGCGTTCTGCACCGCGACGTCGACCGCTCCGGGGCCGTGCGCGGGCACGACGGCGCTGAGCTTGTACGCCGTGAGGTGCGCCCACGACGTGGCCGGCACACCCCCGAAGGTCACGCCGGTGGCGGTGCTCAACCCGTTGCCCGAGATCTCGACGGTCGCCCCACCCTCGGGTGGCCCACTGGCCGGCGAGACGGCGATCCCGACAGGCGGCCCGTCGAACGTGAAGCCGTCGGCGACGGTGTTGGAGGTGTTGCTGCCGACCGGGGTGGTCACCTTCAGGTAGTAGTAACCGAAGCTCGGCACGGCCGGCGTCACGATCGTGAGCTGCGTGTCCGAGTCGGCCGTGAACGAGGCCGCCGG
>JBBQHT010000199.1:0-9110 GCA_038324235.1 Acidimicrobiales bacterium | reverse complement strand
CCGGGTCTTCCCCGCCACGTGGGATGCGCAGCAGCGCGCCGGCGAGGTCGCCGGTGTGGTCGACGAGGCCGTCACGGGCGTCCGCGTGGTGAAGGGGTTCGGCCAGGAGGACCGAGAGCTCGGGCACCTCGCCGACCGCTCCGCCGACCTGTACGCCTCGCGCGCCCGCCTCGTCCGCCTCTCCGCCAAGTTCACCTCCACGTTGCAGGCGATCCCCGCCCTCGCCCAGGTGGCGGTGCTCGGCTTCGGCGGTTGGATCGCCATCAACGGCCACCTCACCCTCGGCACCTTCCTCGCGTTCTCCGCGTACCTCGTGCAACTGGTCGCGCCGGTACGCATGCTGTCGGTCCTGTTCGCGGTCGGCCAGCAAGCCCGCGCCGGGGCGGAGCGCATCCTCGACGTTCTCGACGCCAACGCCTTGGTGCAGGAGAAGCCCGACGCCGTCACCCTGCCCCCATCGGTCGGCGAGGTCCACTTCGAGAACGTCACGTTCGGCTACACGAAGAGCCAGCCCGTGCTCGCCGACTTCGAGCTGACGGTCGCGCCCGGCGAGGTCGTCGCGCTGGTGGGAACGAGCGGTTCGGGCAAGTCCACCGTGACCGCGCTGCTCCCCCGCTTCTACGATCCCGCGGCCGGCCGGGTCACCATCGACGGCATCGACGTGCGCGATGTCACGCTCGACTCCTTGCGCAGCCAGGTCGGCGTCGTGTTCGAAGACGCGTTCCTGTTCTCGGACAGCATCCGGTCCAACATCGCCTACGGCCGACCCGATTCGTCCGACGCCGAGATCGAAGCGGCCGCGCTCGCGGCCGGCGCGCACGAGTTCGTCACGGCGCTGCCCGACGGCTACGACACCGTGGTCGGCGAGCGCGGCCTCACGCTCTCGGGTGGGCAGCGCCAGCGCGTCGCGCTGGCCCGGGCCATCATCACCAACCCGCGCATCCTGGTGCTCGACGACGCCACGTCAGCGGTCGACGCCACGACCGAGCAGGCCATCCACGCCACGCTGCGGGCGCTCATGCAGGACCGCACCACGATCCTGATCGCCCACCGGCGCTCGACGCTGCGGTTGGCCCAGCGCATCGTCGTGATCGACCACGGACACGTCGTCGCGCAGGGCACCCACGAGGAGCTGCTCGCCACGAACGCCGGCTACCGCGAGCTCTTCGCCGGCCCCGGCGACGACTGCGAGGGCGCCGACGCAGCCGCAACGGGCCACCACGAAACGAACGACGATCAGCTGCTCGCGGCGCCTGCGATGTTCGAGGACGAGGTCGAGCTCGACGAGCTGGAGGGCGTCACGCCCGCCGCGTGGCAGGCCGTCGACGGCGAGGGCGCCCCGGTCGCCAAGGCCAAGGTCGACGGTCCTGCGCGCTTCGGGCCCGGCGGCGGGGGCGGACCCGGTGGCGCGATGGGCATGGCGCTGGCCGCCACCCCGGAGCTGCTCGCCGCCCTGGACAAGCTCCCCCCCGCCGACGACACCCCCGATGTCGACATCGAGGCCGCCGCGCAGCTCGCACCGGGACGCTTCCAGGTGCGGCGCTTCGTGCGGCCGTGGATGGGTTGGCTCATCTTCGGTCTCGTGCTCGTCGCGATCGACACCGGGCTGACGCTGCTCGGCCCGCTCTTCATCCGCCGCGGCATCGACCAGGGCATCACCCCGGGCAACGAGGCCGCGCTGTGGCTCGCGACGGCGTTGTTCGGGGTTACGGTGCTCATCGACTGGGTCGTCACCTGGGGGTACACCCTCGTCACCGGGCGGACCGCGGAGCGCATGCTGTTCGCCCTGCGGGTGAAGATCTTCGCCCACCTGCAACGCCTGTCCATCGGCTACTACGACCGGGAGCTCGGCGGGCGCATCATGACCCGCATGACCACCGACGTCGAGGCGCTCGCGCAGTTGGTCCAGACCGGCCTGATCAACGCGGTCGTCGGGATCATGACGTGCGTCGGCGTGTTCGTGTTCCTCATCATCTTGTCGCCGCCGCTGGCGCTGGCCGCGTCCGTGGTGCTGCCCCCGCTCGTCGCCGCGACCTGGTGGTACCGGCGCCGATCCTCGGTCGCCTACGGCAAGGCTCGCGATGCGATCGCCGACGTGAACGCCAACCTGCAGGAGAGCCTGTCGGGCGTGCGCGTCAGCCAGGCCTACGTGCGGGAGGGCAAGAACATCACCGGGTTCCGGTCCGTGAACCGCGAGTACCTGCGTCACCGGCTGGGCGCGCAGAAGCTCATCGCGCTGTACTTCCCCTTCGTCCTGCTGCTCGCCGATCTCGGCGCGGTCGCGGTGCTCGGCGCCGGCACGGTCCTGGTGAGCCGGGGCGCGGTCACCGCCGGCGTGGTCATCGCGTTCGTGCTCTACCTGGATCAGTTCTTCAGCCCCATCCAGCAGCTCTCCCAGGTGCTCGACACCTGGCAGCAGGCCACCGCCTCGATCGTGAAGATCGAGGAGCTGCTCGAGACCCCCACCGGCACCCCGGCCGCCGAGCACCCGGTGGCCCCCGGGCGCCTGCACGGCGGGATCACCTTCGAGCAGGTGCACTTCCGCTATCCGAACACGGAGGGCCTCGAGGCGCTGGCCGGGCTCGACCTCGTCGTTGCGCCGGGTGAGACCGTGGCGCTGGTCGGCGAGACCGGGGCCGGCAAGTCCACCATCGTGAAGCTCATCGCCCGCTTCTACGATCCGATCGCCGGCCGGGTGCTGGTCGACGGGATCGACCTGCGCGACATCGAGCTCGGGGCGTTCCGGCGGCAGCTGGGCATCGTGCCCCAGGAGGCGTTCCTGTTCACCGGCACCGTCCGCGACAACATCGGCTACGGCCGGCCCGACGCCACCGACGCCGAGATCGAGGCCGCGGCGCGCGCCGTGGGCGCCCACGAGTTCGTGGCGTCGCTGCCCGGCGGCTACCTCGCGGCGGTCAGCGAACGCGGCCGGTCGCTCTCGTCGGGGCAGCGCCAGCTCATCGCCCTCGCCCGCGCCCGCCTCGTCGACCCCGCGATCCTCCTGCTCGACGAGGCGACGTCCCAGCTCGACCTGGCCAGCGAAGCTCGGGTGCAGCAGGCCATGAGCGCCGTCGCGTCGGGACGCACGACGATCCTCGTGGCGCACCGCCTGCCCACCGCCCGTCAGGCCGATCGCATCGTCGTCATCGACAACGGCCTGATCGCCGAGCAGGGCACCCATGACGAGCTCCTCGCTCGGGAAGGGCGCTACGCGGAGCTGTGGGACTCCTTCGCGACCCCGGACGCGGCCATCCCCGTCTGAGTCCGGAGGCCCCATCCAGGAATCCGTGCACGCCGAAGATCGCCAGGCAACGCGATCGGGGACCGGGTCTTCGACTGACCGTGACGGCAGGTCGATCCGGATGGCCCACGCTGACCATCCGTTTTGGTGAACCCGCCCACCCCTGTTTGGTCGATGACTCACAGGTGCAACCCGTGTCTTTGCCTCCCGGCGCCGCCGCCACGTCGTGGTCGCGTGACCGCCTCTGCGACCTGGCCCGGGGCGCGACCGTCGCCCTGCGCGATGCCGACTCGATGCCGCTGCCGATCCCCGAGTGGCTCACGGCCGTGAGCGCCGGAACCGATGCGGCGCTGTGGGGGCCGCGGGTGGCGGAGATGCACCCCCAGGACCGTCCGGCGGTGATCGCCACGTGGTGGCGCACCGTCGAGGGACCACGCGAAGCCCGCACCGTCGCCTACCGGTCGCGCTCGCGCGGCGCGGTGGACGCGATGCGATCCACGATGGTCAACCTGCTGGCCGACCCGTTGGGCGGCATCCTCGTCGTGACGCGCGGGGAGCGCACCACCGAGTCCGACGTGTTGTGGCCGACCGGCACGGCGCGGCCCGGCACGGCCTGGTCCGTGCTGTACCTGAGCCAGTTCGGCGAGATCTGCCGCCACGAAGGGGCCGCCTCCGAGCTGTTCGGCCGGCCCGCCCACGAGATCGTCGGACGCCGGTCGATCGAGCTGATCGAACCGACGGACCGCAACGCGATGCAGGCGGCCTGGATCGAGGTCATGAACGACCCGGCGGTGAGCCGCACGTGCCACATCGGGATCATCCGCCCGGACGGTGCTCCCGCCGAGGTGGAGGCCACGATCTTCAACCGGATGGCCGACCCCGGTGTCAACGCCATGATGGCGGTCATCCTCGACGTCACCCGGCAACGGTCCGACGAAGCCGAGTTGCGCCGCAGCCGCGAGGAGTTCCAGACGCTGGCCGAGCAGATGCCCTTGCCCGTGTTCCGCGCGGATGCCGACGGCCGGCTGACCTTCGCGAACCAACGCTGGCACGAGCTCGTCGGCACCCGACACGGTGAGCCCCCACTACGGATCCAGGACTCGGTGCACGCGGAGGACCGGTTGGACGTCTCGCGGAAGGTCCTCGCGCTGAGCGCCCCGTTCGGGCCCGAGAACGCCACGATGGAGGTGCGCGATGTCGCCGGCGCCCACCTCTTCCACCTGACCCTGCGCGCCGTCGGCATCCGAGGCGGGGCGAAGGACAGCTCGATCCTCGGGTCCATGCAGGACATCACCTCGACGGTCGCGCTGCGCCACCGCGCCGACCACGACGAGCTCACCGGTCTGCTCAACCGCGCCGCGATCGACCGCGTCGTCGCCGAGGTGCTCCGTCAGGGCATCGAGACCGTCGTGGCGTTCGTCGACCTCGACGGGTTCAAGACGGTGAACGACGCGCACGGCCACGAGGCCGGCGACCTCGTGCTGCGCGACATCGGCGATCGCCTGCGCCGGGCCGTCGACGCGCACGACCACGTCGGGCGCTACGGCGGCGACGAGTTCATCCTGGTCTGCACCGACGTGACCGCCGGGGCCGAGGCCGGCATCAAGCGCCGGCTGCGCCTGGCCCTCGAGCCGCGCGTGCGCTGGGCGGGGGGGTCGTGGCAGCCGGCGGCGAGCGTCGGGCTGACCCGGGTGCGCATCGGCGACGACGCGGCCGCGGTGCTGCGGCGGGCCGATGTCGCCATGTACCGCGCCAAGCACCGAGCCGAGGAGCGCCGGTGACCGGCACCGATTCGGGCCGATGGACCCTGGCTGCCACGCCTCGCCCGGGAGACAGTGGGGCTCAGTCCCGCGCGAGCTTCGCGCCGGGCCCGTCGTCGGTGAGCGGCGTCAGAGGCGGCCGATGATGCGCACCCCACCACGCTTCTCGAATCCCTTGTGGGAGCGGAACCACGTCCGCGTCCTCATCTCGGGCGTGCTGACGACCGCACTCGTGGCGGGTGCGCTGGTGTTCAGCCACGTCCAGACCGACACGTACCACCAGCGCCTCAGTCGCATCGACTCCGAGCTCAACCAGCCCCTGCAACTGCTCAACCAGGACAAGGTCGAGTGGCGTACCAGCCAGGCCACGTTCGAGGACGCGATCCGGGCGACGACGAACACCCAGATCGCCGGGCTCTTCGCCCAGGCCCTGACCGAAGCGGGTGCGGCGCAGCGCACCTGGGACCGGTTCAAGGCCATTCCCGTCCAGTTCGACGGGGAACAGGCCCAGCGCGACGCCATCGACAGCGCGATCACGACCCACAACGCGGCCGGCCAGCAGCTCGGCGTCGCTGTGCTCTCTCCCAATCCCGATCCCGCGCTCGGGGCCACGCTGCTCGCCGACCAGCTGGCCACCGCGACCCAGCTGCAGAACGCGTTCGAGACGCTCGAGACCCAGTCGTACATCCCGGCGGTGAGCGACGCTATCGTCCAGCTCGAGACCGAGGCCGGCGAGGCCGGCACGACGACGCTGCGGGCGGTCGCCCTGATCCTCCTGCTGGGTGCGGCCCTGACCGTGCTCGGCTACCGGCGGGCCGCCCGTCGTGAGCGCGCGTCGAGCCGCCGACGGGCCGACGCGGCCCAGGTCGCCGCGGAGAACGCGCTGGACACCCAGCTGCAGCACGCCCTCGACATGGCCGACACCGAGGCCCGCGTCTTCCGCGTGATCGGGCGGGCGCTCAACCCCGATGGGGGCCAACCGACCGCCGACTTCTTGATGGCCGAGTCCAGCATCGCCCCGTTCAGCCACGTCCTCGACGATCCGGACGGGCACGTCAGCCGTTGTGGCGTGCTGAGCGCCAACGACTGCCCGGCCGCCAAGACCGGCCAGGAACTGGTGTTCGTTGACAGCCGCGCGCTCGACGCGTGCCCGCACCTCCTGGACCGCGACGTGATCCCCGGCGCCGCCGTGTGCACGCCGGTGAGCATCGCCGGCCGGGCGATCGGGGTCATCCACGAGCCCGCGCTGCTCGCCGGCCCGGCGCCCGCCCACCGCACGCGCGTGCTCGAGATCGTGGCCCGCAAGGCCGGCGAACGGCTGGGAGCGCTCCGCGCCTTCGCCCGGAGCGAGACCCAGGCGCGAACCGATCCGTTGACCGGTCTGCTCAACCGGCGCAGCCTCGACGCCGCGGTCGAGCAGCTCGTCCTGGGCAGCGTCGACTACACGTTGGCCTTCGCCGACCTCGACCACTTCAAGGTCCTGAACGACACCTACGGCCACGACGTGGGCGACCGGGCGCTGCGGTTGTTCTGCACGGTGCTCCAGGCCAACGTCCGGCCCGACGACATCGTGTCGCGCTACGGCGGCGAGGAGTTCGTGGTCGTCCTGCCGCGCTGCACGCCAGCCGAGGCGGTTCCGGTCCTGCGACGCGTGCAGGAGGCGCTGGCCGACACGGTGCGCGCCGATGGCATCCCGAGCTTCACGGTGAGCATGGGCGTGTCGTCGACCTACCGCGGCGGGACGTTCGAGGAGATCTTGATGATGGCGGACGGGTGCTTGCTGCACGCCAAGGACGAGGGCCGCAACCGCATCGTCGTCGCGGGGGTGGGCGAGCCGATCGTCGGCCCGTCGGTGGCCGACGGGGCGCCCCGCTCAGGTGCCGGCGGCGACGAGCACGAGATCGGTCGCGATGCCGGCGAACAGACCGGCGAGGATGCCCCACATGAGGATCTCGGTGTAGCCCAGCTTGAAGGCGACCTTGAGGAGCTGGATCACGACGTACAGGATCGACCCGGCGGCGAGCGCCAGGAACGCGACGAACAGGTAGTCGTTCACGACGGACTGGCCGATGATCGTGCCGACGAGGGTGGGACCGCCGCCGATGACGCCGAGCAGACCCAGCTCAGCCCACGAGGGCCGGTGCTCGTCCCCGGCCAGGGGCGCCACGATGCCGAAGCCCTCCGTGGCGTTGTGTAGACCGAAGCCGATGATCAGCAGCAGGGCCAGGCTGATCTCGCCCTTCGCGGCGGACTGGCCGATGGCCAGGCCCTCGGAGAAGTTGTGCAGGCCGATGCCGACGGCGATGAGCAGCGCCAGTCTCCGGCCCGGGCTGGTCAACCAGCCCGACGCCGGCGCCAGTTCCTCGACGGCGGCGGCGCCCGGACCGTACGGCCGCGGCGTGCGGTTCCGGCCCATCCAGCGGTCGTAGTAGGTGAGGCTGAGCAGCCCGACGCCCACGCCGACCACCGCGATGACCGAGAGCGCCGCGAAGGTGGACCACGAGCCGCCTTCGTCGCCGGTGGCCGCCGTGAGGGAGGTCTCGACGGGTTCGAGCACGCCCGAGAGCACGTCCCAGAACAGGAAGAGCAGGATGCCGATGGCCACCGCGTTGAGGAACGCCTTCAACCGCGGGACCGGGGCCCGCAGGCGGCCGATGGGCAGACCGAGGAAGATCGTGAAGCCGGCGATGGCTCCGAGCAGGACGATCTGGCCTGAGGACATGTCCGGACGTTAGGTGTCCTTAGCACCATGGGTCAAGGTGGGTGCCGGTTCCCCGGGCCGTTGCCCGAGGCGGGGTTGGTACGCTCGGGCGTGCTCGTGTGTGGGAGGTGCGGGGAGGTTGGCGCCGATGGCGCGCCCTTCTGCTCGCGCTGCGGCTCGAACCTCGGCGGTTCGACCCCGGCCCCGCCGTATCCCGCGTACCCGCCGTACCCCTCGAATGCGCCCTACCCCTCGTACGCGCCCTACCCGCCGAATGGGCCTCATCCGCCGTATCCGCCTCACGGGCCGACGCCTTTGCGGGGCGCGCCCTCTGGTCCTCCCGGCGGCAGCCCACGCACGGCGAGCGGTCCGGGAGGCCGGGCCGCCATCGTCATTTCGATCGTGGCCGTGCTCGTGGTGTTGATCGGCTTCGCCATCGCCGTGACCTCGAAGGGCTCCGACCCGGCGCCGGACCGGCAGGGGGCCGCGCCGCTCGGGGGTGCGCACTCGGTAGACCCCGCCGGCCCGACCGTGGCGCCCATCGCGCCGGGCCCCACCGTGGGACGCGGGAGCACCGGGTCGGTTGTTCCCACCGCCCCACTGCCCTTCGCCGACCCGGGCGGCGACTTCGGGCCCACATCAGGGGTCATGTACCTCGACGCGGCTGGCGCGTTCTCGCTGCAGACCGGTGGGAACGCCGCCTTCGCCGGCTACGTCGGTGGGCACAACCGCACATGGTCCGATACCCCCGCCTCGTTGCTGCGGATCACCATCCTGCAGTTCAGCGACGCCCGCGCCGCGAACGGGGCCCAGGCCACGATCGCGGCGTTCTGGCAAGCCGACCACCGGACCGTGCAGACGTTCGACGACCTCCCGGGCGCCCTGACGGCACAGGTCACGGTGGCGAGCGCCAACTTCGAGCAGGGCATCCACAACGTCTCGTTCACCAAAGGGCCCGTGCTCGTCGTGGTGCGCCTGAGCCGCCAAGGCGATCCGACCGACGACATCTACGGGGTCGCCCTCGCCCAGTACGACGCCCTCGGCTGATCGCGGCCCAGGTTGGGACCTTGGTCCCTGTCGCCGGCCGGCGGGCGGGGCCACGGTGGGCGGGATGCACGATGACTCGACAGCCACGATCGACGCGAACGAAGCGGTCGCGTCTGTCGCGTACCGCCTGAGCGAGGTCATCGCGATCTACCCGATCACGCCCGCCTCGCCGATGGCTGAGCACGCGGACGAGTGGGCCGCGGTCCACACCCCGAACCTGTGGGGCAGCGTCCCGGAGATCATGCAGATGCAGTCCGAGGGCGGTGCCGCGGGCGCCGTGCACGGGGCCTTGCAGGCCGGTGCGCTGGCCACCACGTTCACCGCGTCGCAGGGCCTGCTGCTCATGTTGCCCAACATGTTC
>JBBQHT010000198.1:0-9114 GCA_038324235.1 Acidimicrobiales bacterium | reverse complement strand
CCGCCCCGGCCAAGAAGGAGCGTTGGTCCTTCCAGTGGAAGGAGCTCTATGCCGAGGTCATCACCAGCGGCCTGTGCACCGGGTGCGCGGGCTGCGTGATCAGCTGCCCGCACGATGTGATCGGGTACAACCACGAGGCCGGGCAGTACAAGCCGTTCCACCTCGAGGACGAGCTCGGCCTCGACAACTGCACCCACGGCGAGAAGGGATGCACCACCTGCACCCGCGCCTGTCCCCGCTTTCGGGCGTGGGAGCCCGAGGCGAACGAGCACCTCTTCGGCCGCGAGCGCGAGGACGACGAGGTCGCGGGCATCTACAGCGACATCATGTTGGTGCGCGCCAGCGACGAGATGGTCCACACCATGGGCCAGGACGGCGGGCTCGTGTCGGCGATCCTGATCTGGGCGATGAACGAGGGCTACATCGATGCCGCGCTCACCTCGTTCCTCGAGGGCGGCGCCGGCGAGTGGAAGGCCAAACCCGGTGTGGCCACCAACCGCGACGAGGTGCTCGAATCGGCCGGCAGCCGGTACACCTACTCGGCCAACACCCTCGCCCTCGACGAGGCGCTCGACCGGGGCTTCTCGAAGCTCGCGCTGGTCGGCATGAGCTGCCAGTCCTCGGTACCGCCGGTGATGTGGCACCGCAAGGTCGGCAAGATCTCCAAGCCCATCGTGTTCAACATCGGGCTGCTCTGCTCCAAGACCTTCGACGACGCCATCTTCGAGGAGCTCTTCGACGCCAAGTACGGCTTGAAGAAGCAGGACATGGTGAAGATGAACATCAAGGGCGTCTTCCAGATCTGGATGAGCAACGGCGACTACCACGAGATCAACCTCAAGGAGTGCCACGCCTGGACGCGCGAAGGGTGCACCCACTGCCCCGACTTCGCCGCCGAGCACGCGGACATCTCCACGGGCGGCATCGGCAAGTTCAACGACTGGACCTTGACCATCGTGCGCACCGAGCTGGGCCGCGAGATCATCCAGCGGATGATCGCCGACGGGTCGATCATCACCCGCCCCGGCGACGACGATCCCGGGGCCATCGCCCTGATGCGCAAGCTCGCCGAGAAGAGCCGTGCGCGTTGGCCCGAGTGGGCCAGTCCGGTCGTGCGGGTCGGCCTGCCCGAGAAGAAGAAGCCGGCGACCGCGCGCTGATCAACCCGGTTCGCCGGCGAGGGTCAGGGTCGGTCCCGACCCGGGGGGCGCCAGCACCGACGTCCCCCCCGACGGGCTTCCGGGCGCCCCCGATGTCGAGACCGTGAAGCTCTCGCGGGCGATGCAGCCCACCACGATGACCTCGAGATCATCGGGGAGCGGCGGGGCTTTGGCGGGCGCGGTCGACCCCGCGGTCCGGGCCGCCCCAGTCGTGGCGGGAGTCCCGACCGGGTCAGCTCCGGTCGCGACCCGGACCTCGGTCTGGGTGTTGAGCTCGAGGTAGCGGGCGAACGGCACTCGCGCCTCGATCTTGTCGTACACGCACGTGCAGATCGGCCGGCGGCCCGTGTCGCCCTGCACACAGGCATCGACGAAGGATGCCCTCGTGGCCTCGGTGTACCCCGGGACGGGCGGGTCCGCCGGGTGACGCAGGACGAGGATCCCCACGAAGACGACCGCGAAGGTGACCACGCCGACGAGCGCCGCGAGCCAGGCGGCGCGGCCGTGGCGCCCCACCGGACCACCCTCGGCTCCCGTGGTCCCGCGATCTCGCGCCGGGCCGGGCGGATCCGCGACCAGGGGTGAGGGCGGGTCCGGATCGGTCACCGGATCCGTCAGCTCACGTCGGGGTGGAACCCGGGGTGGAGGACGCGACCGTCGTGCCGAGCGTCGAACCGGCGCCGACGCCGGGCACCGTCGCGGTGGACTGGTCTGCGGCCGGAACCGAGCCCGGTGTCGACCCTGGCGTCGTACCGGTGGTGACGTTCTCGCTGGTCTTGGGGCACGCGGCGACCATGTCGCGCACGTTCTGGGGGAGCACGGAGTTGTCGTTGTACTTCTCGGGCTCGTCCTTCAGGTCCTTCTCGATGTCCACGAAGACCTTGCCGCTGTAGTTCGCGAACTTGGCGCCGTTGTCGCGGTTCTTCTTGTCGTCGTCGTTGAAGGGAACGTTCTGCTCGAACACGCCGTAGGCGCACACGCAGTAGGCGGGCGGGGCGATCGAGGTGGTGGTGCCCTCGCTCACCTGCACGTTGCCCTCGCAGGTCGAGGTGAACGCCGCCTTGACCTCGTCGCCGTAGGTCGTGGGTGTGTTGTCCGTGTGACAACCCGTGAGCACCACCAACCCGACGATCGCGATCCCCGCCAGCCGCGTCATGCGGCCAGTCACCGGGACTCGGACCTGCCCGGCGCGGGCGGAGCTCTTGGGAATCAACGTGGTCACCTCGGACATCGAACAGGGCGGCTCAGAACCGGAACAACCTACCCGCTGGGTTCCGGCACGCAGAATCGGCCAGCGCGGGGCCCGACCCCAACGGGCAGACCCGGACGCGACCGACCCGGACGCGACCGACCCGGACGCGACGGCGCCGGCCTCGACGGCCGGCGCTGTCAGCAAGCAACCGGGCTGGGCCCCGGGAACTGCCAGAAGGTTTCGCTGGTTCGGGCTGTGGTCAGTCGACCGAGACGGGCGAGAGCCGGCCGAGGTACTCGAGGAGCGCTTCCTCGCCAGCCAGGTCGATCACGACGTCGTCCGCGGCTTCGGTGGTGTGCGGGCCGCGCACGGGGCCGATCGACGCGACGAACGCCAGCGCGCGGATCTCTGCGGGGTCGGGAGCGGCGGCAGGAACCGCCGCGTCCACCACGCCATCCCACCGCACGCTCGCCCGGGGGGCGCACGCATCGGCACGGGAGGCGGGGATCCGCGGGGTGGAGGGCGCTTCTCGACGGTCGTCGTGTGCTCGCATGTCCCCATGATGAGCCCGCCCCGTGAATCTCTCCTGAGCCAGATGACCTATTTTTTGATAAACGGGCCAAAAGGATCATTTCAATAGTCTGGGGCAAGTTCTCATTTCGATAGTGTGTCCAATTTCGTCATATTTGCAGGTCAAGCGGCTCCCTGTTGTTCACTGTCCCTGCATCTTTGGGATTTCAGCCGGGGTTGACACCGAAAATGCGAGCTGGCGGGCCCGGCTGAACAAGTCGTCGAGCATGGATTCGGTGAGGGTGCCGGTGAAGGTGTTCTGCTGGCTCACGTGGTACGAGCACAGGATCGTTCGGCCGTCGGGAAGCGGAGCCACGACGCCGTGGCCGAAGGCCGGGCGGGGGCGAAGGCCGACCAGCGAGGCGACGGCCTGGTAGCCGATCGCACCCAGGGCGACGATCACCCGAATGTCGGGGAGCAGCGCGAGCTCGCGTGCGAAGAACGGGGCACACGCCGCCCGCTCGTCCGGGGTGGGCTTGTTGGCCGGCGGGGCGCAGCGCACCGGGGCCGAGATGTACGCGCCGTCCAAGCGGAGGCCGTCGTCGCGAGCGGTGCTCTCGGGTTGGTTCGCGAGACCGGCCCGGAACAGCGCCCGGTACAGCCACTCCCCCGACCGATCGCCGGTGAACATGCGCCCGGTCCGGTTGGCGCCGTGGGCAGCGGGGGCCAGGCCGACGACCAGGATCCGGGCGTGCGGATCGCCGAACCCCGGCACGGGACGGCCCCAGTACTCCTCGTCCCGGTAGGCCGCCCGCTTCTCGCGCGCGACCTCCTCGCGCCACGCCACGAGCCGGGGGCACGCCCGGCAGGTGACGATGTCGGCCTCGAGGCGCGCCAGCGAGTCCGGCGCGCGGCGGGGAGCAGACATGGCGCCGAGCGTACCGGCGCCGACGTGGGGATCAGCCGGTGAACGAAGGCGTGGCTGCTGCCGCGACCGCGGGCTGGGCAGCCGCCGTCGTGGTCGTGGTGGCGGCGATCGTGCTCGTCGTGGTGCTGGTGGGCGTCGTCGTCGTCGACGTGGTCGTCGTGGTGGTCGGCTGCTGGGCCTCGATCGTGAAGCTCGTCGCGGAGTAGAAGAAGTCGGTCGCCTGGGCGGAGGACATGCCCGAGGGGACGTTGGGCACGTCACCGCAGTACGCGGTGACCTGGTAGACGCCGACCTGGTCGGTGTCGATGAACCCGAGGGTCCAGTCCCCGTGCTGATCCGCGTAGGCCGTCGCCGTCGGCTCGACCGTCGAGTCGGGCTTGGTGACCGTGACGTCGACCTGGGCGGGACCATCGCCCTGTTGTCCACCGCACGGGCTGTTGGCGGCGTTCTTGATCTGGATGATCTGCCCGATGGGCCCGACCGATGGCGTCGCCACCATGTCCTTGGGCGCCTGGGCGCCTGCGAACGCAGGGGCGGCGCAGAAGACGCTCACCGACGATGCGGCGATCGCCAACGCGGTGACTCGACGGACGTTCATGGCGTTCTCCCGGTTCGCGCTCCCCCCAGCGGAGAACGGAAGAGGACATCGTAGCTGCCGCACCTACCATGAGCAGGGAGGCAGGGACAGAGGGGTCGCGTTGGTAGCGTGGTCGTACTCATGCCACGTACACCGAAACCCAAGCCGCCGGCCCCCACGCTCATCCTGCTCGTGCGTCACGGCCAGACGCCCACGACCGGCAAGACGCTGCCCGGCCGAGCCCCGGGCCTGCACCTCGCCGACAAGGGCCACGAGCAGGCCGCCGCCGCCGCGGCGCGCATCGCCCCACTGAAGAAGGTGGCCGCGATCTACGCGTCGCCACTCGAGCGCACGAGAGAGACGGCCGCGCCGATCGCGAAGGCGACGGGCCTGCGGGTCAAGATCGATCGCGGCCTGCTCGAGTGCGACTTCGGCGACTGGACCGGCGCCGAGCTGAAGGCGCTCAACAAGCTGCCGGAGTGGACCACCGTGCAGCGCTACCCGAGCGGGTTCCGCTTCCCCGGTGGCGAGTCCTTCACCGAGATGCAGACGCGCATGGTCTCCACCCTCCACCGGCTCGCCGAGCGCCACCCGGGCGAGACCGTCGTCGCCGTCTCGCACGCGGACCCCATCAAGGCGGCCGCCGCCCACGCGCTCGGCACCCACCTCGACCTCTTCCAGCGCATCGTCATCTCGCCCTGCTCGATCACCGCGATCCTCTACGGCGGGGGCGGGCCGGCGGTGCTCGCCACCAACTCGACCGGTGACGACCTCACCGCACTGGGCCTGTCATGACCTCGTCGTTCGACTTCCGCGATCCCGACCACGTGACGGCCGGCGCCATCGGGCCGCCCGGCGAACGGGTCTTCTACCTCCAGGCCCGGCAGGACGGCAACGTCGTGAGCCTCCGGTTGGAGAAGCAACAGGTCGCAGCGCTGTGCGAGTACCTCGCCGGCATCCTCGCCGACCTCGCCGTGGTCACCGACCCGACCCCGACTGACGTCGAGCTCATCGAGCCGGTGCTCGCGGAGTGGGTCGTCGGCGCGCTGGCGGTCGCCTACGAGGAGGCCGACGACCGCATCCTGCTGGTGGCCGAGGAGTTCGTTCCCACCGAAGACGGCGACGAAGACGACGAGCCCGCCCCATCGCTGCTCGACGATGACGACGACTCGGCCACCGCCCGGTTCCGCCTCACCCGCGCGCAGGTGCAGGGCATGGTCAGCCACGCCGTCGGGGTCGTGACCGCGGGCCGGGCGATCTGCCACGTGTGCGGCCGGCCGATGGACCCTGCGGGGCATGCCTGCCCCCGCAACAACTGATCGCCGGTCGTGACCGATACCCCCGACACCCCGGACCAGACGGACGTTGCCGTCCCGGCGGATGCGCCCCACGAGACCGCCACGCTGGACATCCTCGCCACCGGCGAGCTCGAGATCCTCGGGCGCATGCCGTGGAGCTCGAACGGCACGTTTCTCGTCGAGGCCACCGCCACCGACGGCGAGACCGCCCGCGCGATCTACAAACCCCACCGTGGCGAACGTCCGTTGTGGGACTTCCCGAGCGGGTTGTACCAGCGCGAGGTCGCGTCCTACGAGCTGTCCACCGCGCTCGGGTGGGACGTCGTCCCGCGCACGATCCTGCGTGAGGACGCGCCCCTCGGCGTCGGCTCGGTGCAGCAGTTCGTCGATGCCGACTTCGAGCAGCACTACTTCACGCTGCAGGAGGACGAGCGGTACCACCCGGCGTTCCAGCGGCTCTGCATCTTCGACGTGCTGTCCAACAACACCGACCGCAAGAGCGGCCACGTGCTGGTCGACACCGACGATCACATCTGGGCCATCGACAACGGCTTGTCGTTCCACCAGGAGTTCAAGCTCCGCACGGTGATCTGGGAGTTCGGCGGCGACCCGATCCCCGACGAGATCCTGGACGACGTGATGACCCTGCTCGACGAGGGCCTCCCCCCGGTGTTCAGCGAGCTCCTCGATGCCTTCGAGCGAGACGCCGTGAAGTCCCGGGCCCGGGCGGTGCTGGCGGAGAAGACGTTCCCGATCGACACCACCGGCCGCCGCTACCCCTGGCCCCTCGTCTGAACGAACCGCCCAAACCCGCCTTCTCGGCCACCTGAGCGCCCCACTTCTCGCGTTCTCGGCCACCTGAGCGCCCCCGTTTTCGCGTTCTCGGCCACCTGAGCGCCCCCGTTCTCGCGTTCCCGGCCACCTGAGCGCCCCCGTCTTCGCGTTCCCGGCCACCTGAGCGCCCCCGTTCTCGCGTTCCCGGCCACCCCGGCGCCCACACCTCCCGTCTCGGCCACCCCGGTGCCGCATTTTTCGCGTTCTCGGCCACCGGGGCGCCCCTCACGCGGTCGGTGCTCGCGTCAGGGAATCGAGATTGACTCCCCCATGGGCGAGCCGGGCGTGGGCGTCGACGTCGGTGATCTCAATGACGAACGCGTCGACCGCTCGGACGCGCCCTCGACTCGTTCCTCACCACGTCGCGTCTGCACCGAGGGCCCCTCCCATCGCCACGACAGGGGCGCCCACGTAGCCGAGAACGCGGGCAGGGGCGCCCGGGTGGCCGAGAACGCGAAACACGGGTGGCCCACATAGCCGCGAACGCGAAACCAGGGGCGGCCACGTAGCCGAGAACGCGAGACCAGGGCGGCCCGGTGGCCGAGAACGCAAGCCGGGCCGGGGGGTGTCAGCGGTGGTTGGGGAGGGGGCCGAGGACGCGGTCGAGGTAGGGGTTGGCGAACATGCCGGTCGGGTCGAGGCTGGCGCGCAGGGCCTGGAACTCGGCGAAGCGCGGGTAGCGCGGCGCCAGGGTGGCCGCGGTCTGGAAGTGCATCTTGCCCCAGTGCGGGCGGCCGTCGTAGTCGTTCATGATCGCCTCGACGCCCTGGAAGTACTGGTCGTACGGCGTCCCCCGGTACACGTGCACGGCGATGTACGCCGTGGCCCGACCGGTCGCGGTGCTGAGCGGGATGTCGTCGGCGGCGACGAAGCGGACCTCGACCGGGAACCCGATGTAGCGCCCCTGCTGATCAACGAGCCGGCGCACGCGGCCGAGCGCCTCGGGCAGGTGCTCGCGGGGGATGGCGTACTCCATCTCGTAGAACTTGGTGAGCCGGGGGCTGGCGAAGACCTTGTAGCTGGCGTCGATGTACTCGACGCGGCCGGTGGACGGGAGGCGCTTGGCCGCCTTGGGCAGCAGGTTGTTGCGGACCGCACCCACTCGCATGACGGCGTCGAAGCCGACGTTGTTGATGAGGATGTCGTCGCGGAACGCCTGCCAGCGGGCCCGAGGGCGAACCGGCTCGTCGGTGCGGCGGTTGCGCTTGGTGAGCGCCCACCCCGTGTTGGGGATCCAGAAGAACTCGAAGTGGTCGTGGGCGTCCACCTCGTCGTCGATGCGTTCGAGCACCGCGTCGACCCGTTCGGCGTCTTCGACCGCGTGCAGGTTGAACGCCGGCACGCACTGCAGGGTGACGGTCGACAGCACGCCGAGCGAGCCGATGCCGACACGAGCCAGGTCGAGCACGTCGGCGTGTTGATCGGTCGAGCAGTCGAGCACCTCGCCGTCAGCGGTGACGAGCCGGAGGCCGATGATCGCGGCGGAGAGGTTCCGAAAGCGCGCCCCCGTGCCATGGGTCGCCGTCTGGGTGGCTCCGGCGATCGACTGGTACGCGATGTCACCGAGGTTCTCGAGCGCGAGACCGACGCGGTGCAACGCCTCGTTGAGCGTCGCCAACGTGATGCCGGCCTGCACGCAGACCTGACGCTCGGCCGGATCCACCCAGACGATGTCGGCGTAGTCGGCGAGATCGATCAGGTAGCCGTCGGTGCACGCGGCGGGCGTGAACGAGTGGCCGGCGCCGAACACCTTGACCCGCTCCCCCGCCTCGGCCGCTCGGCGCACGATCGCGGCGATCTCGGCCTCGGTCCTCGGCCGGGGGATCTCGATCGGTGCGCACGACTGGTTGCCTGCCCAGTTGGTCCACGTCGGTCGGCCTCGTGTCATGGCCGGGATCGTAGGTGACGGGGTGTCCGAGCGCGGAGCCCGGACGCGACGCGGCCCCGGTGGGGAGACCGGGGCCACGAGCGCAGAGCTGTTCGGGATTCGGATGGCTCAGCCGCGGGCCTTGAGCGCCTCGATGAGCGCGGGCAGCACCTTGTGCACATCGCCCACGATGCCGAGATCGCTGACCGAGAAGATCGGTGCCTCGGCGTCCTTGTTGATCGCGATGATGTTCTTCGAGCCCTTCATGCCCACCATGTGCTGGGTGGCACCCGAGATGCCCGCCGCGATGTAGACCGTCGGCTTGACGACCTTGCCGGTCTGGCCGACCTGGTAGCTGTACGGCACCCAGCCGGCATCGACGATGGCGCGCGACGCACCGGGCGCCGCCTTGAGCAGCTTGGCCAGGTCCTCGACCATGGCGTACTTCTCGGCTTCGCCGAGGCCACGACCACCGGAGACGACGACTGCGGCCTCGTCGAGCGACGGACCCTGCCGCTCCTCGACGTGACGGTTCACGATCTTGGCCTGGCCGGCGTCGGCCACGGCGATGGTCTCGACCGCAGCCGCTCCGCCGCCGCTCTCTTCAGGAGCGAACGACTTCGGACGCACCAGGACGAGGAACGGACCGGCACCGGTGAACTTGGTCTTGACGTTGGTGGCGCCACCGAACACGGGCTCGGTGGTGACGAGCGCATCGCCGTCGACCTCGAGGTCGACGTTGTTGGTG
>JBBQHT010000197.1:0-9163 GCA_038324235.1 Acidimicrobiales bacterium | reverse complement strand
ATCGGCGACACGGTCGCCCGGCTCGTGCTCCCCGATTACACCGGCGTCACCCACTGGGGCCAGGTGGTGTTCGTCCCGCTGTGGTTCCTCTCGGTCTACGTCGGCGTCGTGGTGCTGGCCCCGCTGACGATCCGCCTCCATCGCCGGGGCCGCGAGGTCACCGTCGTCGCCCTGGGCGCCCTCATCGTGCTCGGCGAGCTGGAACGGGTGCGGTTCGGCCACGCGGATCTGGGACTGCTGACCTCGGCCCTCGTGTGGCTCTTCGTCCACCAGCTCGGCTACTTCTGGCGGGACGGGACCCTGACCGACGGACCCCGCCGGCGGCTCTGGGCCCTGGCCGGCGGCGGACTCACCGCCCTCGTCGTGCTGACCAACCTGGGGGTCTACCCCCGCTCGATGGTCTCGCTCGAGGGCGAAGGCTCGAACATGTTCCCGACGACGGCCTGCATCGCGGCGTTGGCCGTGTTCCAGCTGGGCCTCGTGCTGCTGCTCCGCCCGCTGGCGCAGCGCTGGCTGGCCGGGCGACGGGCGTGGACGTTCACCGTGGCGATCAATGCGGTGGCCATGACGATCTTCACCTGGCACATGACCGCCCTCGTCGCGGCGATCGGCGTGTACCAGTGGGCCGGCGGCCACCTCCGGACCGAGGCGACGGGGGCCTGGTGGGCCCAACGCCCGCTCTGGTTCTTGCTGCCGGGCATCTTCCTCGCCGTGCTGGTGGCCGTCTTCCGCCGCTTCGAGCTGCCCGGCCGGACTCGGTGACCGGCCCGTCGCCGACGGACCTCCCCGGTCAACTCCCCCGCAGTGGTCCGCGTGCGGCATGCTGTTGGCCGGTGGAACCTTTGGAGGAGACATGGTTGGGGAGCAGGACGGCCCGCAGGTCAGCGACGCGGCAGGTGACGACGCCCAGAGCGCGCCGTCGACGGAGCACTCTTCCCGCACGCCCCTGAGCCTCGGACTCGCCATCATCGCGATGATCTGCATCCCGCTCGGGCTCACCTTCTTGTTCCTGGCCCTGACCAAGGGTGAGGCCGGCAAGAGCGCCACGCTCACGCCCCAGACGGTCCAGCCGGACCAGATCACGCCGGTGCCGAGCGCGCTGGTCGGCCAGTGGAACGTCGTCGCCGGGCCCGAGTCGTGGGTGGGCTACCAGATCCACGAGGAGCTCCTGCGAGCCAGCACACCGAACGTGGCCGAGGGGCGCACGACTGTCGTCGACGGCGGCATCGTGATCACCGACCGGGGCCTGCCGGCGGCGACGTGCCCCAGCGGGACGACCTGCGCGGTGGCTGCGATCAACGCGGACGTCACCCAGATGCGCAGCGACGACGAGGAGCGGGACAAGACGCTGCGGGATCGGGGCCTCCAGACCGCGACCCACGGCACCGCGTCGTTCGTGAGCACCGAACCGATCGTGATCTCGTCGGTCCCGCCCGCCGGGCAGAGCAACGCCCTCGTCGCCAAGGGCCAGCTCACGCTCCACGGGGTCACCAAGGACGTCGAGGCCAAGGTGCAGACCCAGCTGCTGGTCGGGTCATCGAACCAGATCGAGATCGTCGGCGAGATCCCGATCACCTTGACGGACTACGGGATCGAACCGCCGGACATCGCCGGGATCTACGCGGTCGAATCCGCGGGCACGATCCAGATCCACCTGCGTTTCGCCCGGATGCCCGACGAGGTCGCCGGGGTCGACCCCAAGCGCAACCCGCCGGGATCCACACCGGGATCGACCCCCGGATCCACGCCGGGGTCGACGGCTGGATCCACGCCGGGATCCACCCCCGGGTCGACGCCGGGCTCGACCCCCGGGTCCACGCCCTGAGCCGACGGGGCCGCATGGGCGATCAGGGCGTGCGCAAGGTGCGAGCCAAGAAGTCCGCGGTCTGACCCCACGCGGCGATTGCGGCGATGGGGTCGTGGAACTGGGGGGCCAGGAAGTTGTCGAAGGCGTGCCCCGACTCGGCGAAGACGCTGACGTCGACGTCGTCGCGACCCGCGAACGCAGCCGCGACCGCATCGGGAACAGCGGCCGGGATGAACGGGTCGTTGCCCCCGAACACGAAGTGGATCGGGCAGTGCACCGCATCGGCGTGATCGAGGAAGTCGGCCACGCCGGATCCGTAGTACGAGACCACGGCATCGGGTTCGGAGCGCACGGCGGTCGCGAACGCGATGGTGCCGCCGAGGCAGAACCCGACCACCCCGACCGACCCGTTGACCTCGGGCAACCGGGACAGGTGCGACAGGGCGGCGTCCGCATCGCGGACGGCCTCGTCGAAATCGAGGCGCTGCACCCGCTCGAACGCCTCACCCATCGCCTCGTCGGTGTGGTCCAACGGGTGGTCGGGATCGATCCGCCAGAAGAGGTCCGGTGCGAGCACGACGTAGCCGAGGAGCGAGAGCCGTTCGGCCACCGCGGCGATGTAGTCGTTGACCGCGAAGATCTCGTGGATCAACAACACGCCGGGCGCGGGCGACACCGCGGGGACGGCCAGGTGACCGTGGAAGGTGCCGCCGTCGTGGGCGACGATGTCGACAGTGCGAGTCTCGGTCGTCATGCCGACACCGTAGCGGCGCCGGGGCGGCGAGAGCCGGGCCGAGTCACGCAGGCGGGAAGCGGTGCCGCCCGGGTTGGTCATCGACGGGCCACATGGTGCTGATCGATCCTGGTCGGTAGAACGTGACCGTGACCGCCCGACGGGTCGTGGTGCACGTCGGGGCGACGGGCGCCACGGCATGCCACGAACGATCCGAACGCACGAGCACGACCGAGGATCCGATCTCCGGCACCACCTCGGCCACGACGTCCTCGGCGAAACCAGACGACAGGACCTGCAGGCACCCACCGTCGTCTAGGCCCCAACCCTCGTTGAAGTACAAGACGTGGGTGACGACCTTGTCCGCCAGATCGAGGTGCGGGCCCTGCCACGAGCCCGGGCCGTAGTGGAAGAGGTTGGCCTCCATCGCCAGTCCATCGAGCACGCACCCCGTGCACGCAGCCAGGGCGTGGCGGTAGGCGGGCGAGCACAGGTCGGTCGCCAGTTCGAACCACGCCGGGCTGAGCAGGTCTGGTCGCCAGGGTGCGGACGCGCCGAGCGCCACCAGGGCGCGCACCTCGTACGCGTAGCCCTTCTCGCCGTCGTCGCCGACCACCGTCTTGAACGGCTCCACCGGATACGTGCCGGCCAAGGCCGCGGCATCTTCGTCGCGGTAGAGCTGGTCGATGGTTCCCCAGGCGAAGGGCTCGACGCCCAGGGTCGCGTTCGCGATGCGCGCGATGTCCACGAGCCGTGACACCGGGGCCCCCATCTCGCTGTCCGGGGGTGTGACGCTGGGCCCGAGCGTGTCCGTCGTGGGCCGCGCCCCCGAGGTCGCGAGCACCTCTCGCAAGGCCCGGTTGGCGTCCTCGAGCTCCTGTTCGTGGCGGCGCGCCCGCTCGTACGCGTCGCGCAACTCGTCGTTGAACCGCGCCAGCTCGAGCTCGTGACGGCGGATGCGTTCCCCGCCGCCTTGGCCTCGACGAGCAGCGTGGTGAGTTCGGACACGCGCGCCGCGCTGGCCTCGTCGGCGGCCGCCCGCGCGGCAACGGCGAACGACGGGCCCCGGTCCGTCGGGTCGGCGCGGGCGGCACCCGCGAGGTGCTCGGCCAGCCGGTCGTGGTGCGCATCGGCCTCGGCCTGCCGCGCCGCGACGAGTGCGGAGTCGAGCGGGATCCGGCCGTCGAGCAACGCACCGGCCACGCCGACGAGGCGAGCGGGATCGTCCACGACGTGGTCCGCCCGGCCGAGCGTGCGAGCCATGTCCGCCAGCTTGTGCGGGCGATGGCTCGGCAACATGACGAACGCGTCGGGCACGCCCGCCGCGGCCGCGACGAGGTTGCCGTGCAGGCTGGAACCGACGAACGCATCGGCGGCGGTGACCGCGACGACGAGCTCGAGAGCGGTGGCGTCCGTCCCCATCGCAACCGCCCGGGGCCCGGCGATCTCGGCGATCCGCGCCAGTCGCGGGGCATCCCCGTGGCACATGCCGAGCGGCACGAGCGAGATGTGCAGGTCCTCGCGCTCGGCGAGGAGTTGACGCAGGCCTCGGCCCAGCGCGTCATCCTGGGCGGGCGAGGTGAACGACACCTGGAAGCCAAGCACGGGACCGTTGGCCGGGAATGCGCCGCGCGCCCGCAACTCGGCGAGGGCCAGGCCCCGCTGGTCCGCCGTGAGCAGGCGGGTGGCCAGGATCGCCGGATCCGGCACGACCGCGATGTCGACGTCCGCGTCGAGCGCGTGCAGGAGGGCTTGGGAGGTCGTGTCCCGTACCGCCACGTACGCCGACCGCTGCAGCAACGGCCGCACGACCGTCGCCTCTGCGGCGGTGAAGGCCCGGGGAACCCCGCACCCGTTCCAGAGCACCGGGGTCGTCGAGACCCGGGTCGCGAGGCCGCCGAGGAGCTCGTCGTACCGGTACCACCCGGACCCGCCGGGCAACACGTCGGCGGCCACGGCCGGCTCGAGCCGCACGATGTCGCCACCACCGAACACGATCGCCGGCCCGGGCCGACCGTGCGGATCGGCCGACGGTGCCGCATCGGGGGCCACCACCACGCGGTCGATGCCGAGGGGTGCGGGCCCACCGCGGGGCGAGACCCACGTGGTCGCAAGACCGTTGGCGTCGGGCGCGCCGAGCCGCGCCCCGAGCTCGCGCTCGACCACGAGCGGGAAGAGCAGGTCGCCGAGGTTGGCGACGTCGAACGTGCCCCACAGCTCGATCGGACGAACGTCGTTCGGGTTCATCCCGCTCGTCCCGCTCATCCCGGTCCTCCCATCAACGCGGGCCGCCGCTCGCGCAGGCAGGCCCGCGCGTCCGCGTGGTCGATGTCGGTGATCGACCGCATGGAGGTGGCGTCCTGGCGGTAGCGCCCGATGATGCGCCGCACGAGCGAGCCGTCGAGCCCGTGATCGGCCATGGCGCACCACAGGTCGTAGTCCTCCCAGCCATAGAGGCGCAGCTCCGTGGTGAACCCACCGACCTGCCGAAGCGCATCGACGCGGATCATGGCCATCGCATCGATGAAGTTGCCATGCCGCAGGCGGGTTGGCTCCCAGTCCTGCACGCTCAGCAGGTGCGTCGACCCGTGGTGGTCGTCGAAGCACTCGAGCATGCCGTACGCAAAGGCGGCACCCGATCGGTCGAGCGCTCCGGACAGCTGCTCGAGCCCGCCGGGGTACACCTCGTTGTCGGCGTCGAGCACGAAGACGCGATCCGCGCGCGCCAGGTCGATCGCGGTGTTGCGGGCCGCGCCGAGACCCCTGTTGACGGGATGGCGCACAAGGACGACGGGAACATGAGGATGGCGGCGCATCCAGGCTTCGACGACCGTCGAGGAATCGTCGTCGGAGCCATCGTCGACCACGACGCTCTCGGCCACCACCCCGGTCGAGCGAGCCACCGACGTGAGCGCTGCTTCCGTCGGGTGGCCGTGGCGGTACATCGCGGTGATCACCGAGACGTCCACGGCGTTCAACGCGCGGTAGGCCGGCGTCGACGCCACGACCTCCACCCGATGGTGGACTCCCTGCGCGAGCAGCTCTCGCGCGGTCAGGGCGCGCCGCAGGTCGAGGACCTCGAGCCGCATCGCCTTCACCGATTGCCGCAGCGCCGCGTCCGCGGCTCTGCGCCCCGACACCGGGTCGTCGCCCACCGGCACCGGGGCCACCGGCGGGCCCAGCGCGGGCAACGCGGCGGTGACCACGCTCGGCCTCGAGGCGGGGAGGGGCCGGTCGGTCAGCACAGCCGCGGTCTGGGCGAGGAGCGCGGCCGCCGCGGCCAGCGGCCGCGCCCGCAACGCATCGAGGGCGGAACGGCGGAGCCGGTGCAGGCGCAGGTCGTTGCGAAGCGCGGCGTCGAGGACGAACGGCAACGCCAGCGGCCGGGCGACCAGCAGGTGCCGTCCGGCCACGAGCGGCGCGGTGTCGAGCGACGGCTCGGTCACCACGACCGCGCCCCCGTGGACCGCCTCGATGACCCGCAGCCACTCGAAGTACGGCTCGGCCCCGCGATGGATGTTCAGCAGGACCCGGGTCCGGCGCAGGAGCTGCCACTTGTCGTCGCCCGCCACGAAGTTGGTGCTGCCATCGGTGTTGGGGGCCATGTTGTCCGAGAGGACGATCTCGGTCCGCCACCCTTGCAACTGCAGGCCGCACCGCGCCAGCACCTCATCACGGTGGTGGGTGCGCGACGCGAGGACCAGGACATCGACGTCGCGTCCGCCGTCCCAGTCCGGGTCGTCGGTCGAGGTGTCCCACGCGCGGGCGTAGCCGATCGGCAGGAGCCGGGCCGCCACCCCGTGGCGCGCGAGCGCCGCGACGCCGCGGAGGTTGATGTCGAACACGGCCGCGGCGCGGGCCGCGTGCACCACGTTGCCGGCAAACCACTCGGACTCGGGCTGCTCGGCACAGATGACCATCGTGCGCGCGGTGATCGCCGGGTTGGTCCACTCGCTCCCGGGCTCGAGCGCGGCGAACTCGTGCGGAGGCAGCACGACGAACACCCGATCCGGTGCCGGTGCCGGGAACGCACCCGACACCACGGTCGAGGGCACCCCCAGGTCACCGAGCTCGGCGCGCAGGGCGGCGACGAGCTCGACGAAGAAGGCGTTCTGACCGCGGGCCAGCACGAAGGTGATCTGCGGCTCAGCCACCGTGACCACGGACCACGTCGGCCAGGCGCCGCAGCGGCGCGGTGATCCTCCAGCTCGCCGAGCGGCGCAACTGGCGGACCTGGACCTGCGCGTCGTCCAACGCGATCCGCAGACCCTCGAGCTCCTTGAGCGCCTCGAGGCGCGCCAGCGCGTTGTGGCGCTCGATGATCGCGTCATCGCGGGCGCGCTCGACACTCGCGAGCCGGGCCTCGAGCAGCACCCGCTCGCTCGCGGCCATGGCCAGCGCTTCGCGCAGGTCCGGCAGGACGGCGATCGTCTGCTCGGCATCCACGAGCACCTCTTCGAGCGCGTCGAGCTGCCGGACCCGGACCTCGGCCCGATGCGCCCGGGTGGCCCACGCCTCGAGGCGACCGACCACCTCGGCGTCCGCGGCCCGCCACCGGGGCGGGTCCAGGACACCCGCGACGCCGACCGAGCGCGCCCAAGGTCGCACGTCCACCTGGCCCCGGCGGGCGAGGACGAACGAGACCAGCGGGGCCCCCGGCACGAGGTCGGTCGCGCTCGCATCGGTCCCCGGCTGATCGGTCGGGGTCGTGGCGGCCACCGTCATCCCACCCGCGGCGCGGCCCTCGAACCGCACCACCTCGAAACCGGCCCGGGCCAGCAGGGCGGCCAGATCCGCGCCCAGCACCGGGTCGGCGGGAGCCGGCCACGCGAGCACCACGATCCCGTCAGGTCGAACCCACGAATCGAGGACGCCGGCCAGCCACTTGGTGTCGAACGAGCGCACGCCGTCACCCACGTGGACGATCACATCGAACGCGCCATCCAGATCCTCGGAGGAGCCGGGCTCGCTGTCGATTCCCTCCGGCCCCATCGGGCCAGCCAGGAAGCGCACCGACTCTCGGCCCCGACGGCGAGCGTCTTCGACGTGCGGCTCCCGGTCGACGCCGGTCACGACCAGCTCCGAACCCACACCGGCCAACAGCTCCGCACCGGCCCCATCGCCGCAGGCGAGGTCGAGCACCGCCGCGCCCGCGGGGATCACCGCCGCGGCCCACCGGTAGCTGGCGTCGCGAACGCCCGTTGTCAGGTCCGCGAGCACCGGGCCGAGCGCGGTCGTGCCCGCGACCCAGGCGGTGGCGTGCTGATCGGGCGGGTACGACATCGCGACCTCGGCGACAGGGCGAGAGGAGACAAGCAGGTTGGGCGCATCGTAGTGGTCACCGCGACGCGGCCCGGGGCCTCAGAGCGTTGCGTACGCTGTCGGCAACCAGGAGGACATCGCCATGAACATCGACGGCGCCAAGGTGCTGCTCACGGGCGCGACCGGAGGGATCGGTCACGCGATCGCGCGTCGGCTCCACGCTGACGGGGCCCACCTCGTGCTCACCGGTCGGCAGACCGACGTGCTCGCGGCACTCGGCGACGAGCTCGGTGCCGAGGTCGTGGCCTGCGATCTTGCCGACCGCGGCGCGGTCACCGATCTCGTCGCCCGCTCGACCGACACGGACATCCTCGTGAACAACGCGGCGCTGCCCGCCTCCGGTGATCTGCTCGAACTGTCGGTCGAGCAGATCGACCGCATGCTCGAGGTCAACCTGCGCGCGCCGATCGTGCTCGCCCGGGGCCTCGGCGACGCGATGGCCGCCCGCCACCGCGGCCACATCGTGTTCATCTCGTCTCTGTCGGGAAAGTCGTCGTCGCCCCGGACGTCGATGTACAGCGCCGGCAAGTTCGGTCTCCGGGGGTTCGGGCAGGGCCTGCGCTACGACCTCGAGGACCACGGCGTCGGGGTGTCGGTCGTCTTCCCGGGTTTCATCCGAGACGCGGGCATGTTCGCCGACACCGGCGTCGAACTGCCCCGGGGCATCGGCACGAGCAGCCCGGACGACGTGGCGGTCGCTGTCGCGACTGCCGTCACCCGGAACCGGGGGGAGATCGACGTGGCGCCGGTCGCGATGCGCGCCGCGTCCGCCTTCGCCGGCATCTTCCCATCGGTGGCCCACACGTTGACGGTCCGCTTCGGTGGCGACCTCGCGCACCAGCTCACCGACCACCAGGCCGACAAGCGCGGTTGACGGCGCGCCGCAAATCTTTTCCCTTCGCTTCCGCGAACGTGTTCTCGTTTGCTATATTTCAAATCACCACCACACCCTCCGAGCTCACCACTCGGAGAACCACACCACGGACCACCGGCCCTCCCAACCAGGGTCGGTGGTCTGCGTTTTGGCCACCGCCCGTTCAGGGCCGGCGCGACACCTCCGCCACGACGCGATCTTCTACGCTCCGCGGCCGTGATCCTGTCGCGCCGATCCCCCCTCGCCGTCCTCACGGCCAGCGTCGCGGCCGCGTTGGCGATCGCCGGCGCGGGCTGCTCGACGACGCCGACCGTGACAACGCCGGGTCCACCGCACGCCGTCACCTCGACGGAACCGCGGAGCCCGGCGGGTTCCGGCCCGGTCGTGAGCTCGACCGTCGGGCCCACCACCCCGACCGCGAGCCGTG